>NZ_OZ253465.1:2920000-3220000 GCF_965261555.1 Candidatus Palauibacter sp. | reverse complement strand
GTAGTCGGGCAGACCGTGCTCGGAGACACCGCCAAAGCCGGGGAGGTCGTCGAGCGTGTCGGCGTAGGCGCCCCTCGACTGTTTGTGTCGATCCTGGGCCTCGATCAGGGCTTCAAGGGCGGCCGTGCGGCCTTTCCGGGTACGCTCGAGCCAATCCTTCGTCACGACATAGGGTGCACCAACACGGACCTTGATGTCGAAGTACTTCTCGATCCATCTCCAGCATACGACCTGCACCCAATACGCTTCACGCGTCGCCTGCTCCCACTCCGACTCGTCGCCCTCGAAGATCTCGTCGTCGAGGATGAGGACTTGCCTGGGCATGCCCGGATCTCCACCCGGCCGCGGAGAACATCCGCGAGCGTTATCCGGTCCCGGTGGATACCCGAAATCGAGAGAACCCGTTGATCCGGCGGAGAAAAACAGGAGTGCGACGATGATGTCGGTCATGAGGCTCCTTCCCGCGGCGGCGGTTCAGGCTCTTCCGTTCTTCGAACGAATGCCGGAGCCGCATCGTGACAGTCGGAAACACCGCTTGATCCGGCAAGAGTCGCGCATGAGGTTGGGTGAGGTTCCCAGGTCCGGTTCCACGGGAAGCAGCAGGAGGCAGGCGATGAGCACGGTCGAGACCGCAGTCGCTCCCATTCCGTCCCCGGCGGGCGAAGGCATCGACGAAGCCGCGATCCGGCGGGCGCGCGTCGACTTCGCGGCGGTGCACCGCATCATCGTGCACGAGAACATGCACGAGGGGACGTGGAACCACTTGAGCTGCAAGGTGCCGGGGAGGCCGGGCCACCTGCTCATCTCGCCAGGGCAGACGCACTTCTCGCGCGTTACGGCCGGCAACCTCGTGGAGGTGGGGCCGGACGGGCGTCCCGTGGGCGGGCAGGGGCGGCTGAACGTGAGCGCGTGGGCGATTCACGAGCCGGTCCAGCGGGCGCGGCCCGACATCATGTGCGCGCTCCACATCCACGCTCCGTACAGCACGGCGCTCGCTTCGATCGACGGGTGGCGACTGGACGAGCGCGGGAGCCAGAACGCCGCGGTCTTCCACGGGAACTGCGCGTACTTCGGGTACGAGGGGATCGTCACCGAGGCGGACGAGGGCGAGCGCATGGTCGAGGCGCTGGGCGACAAGCGGGTCCTCTTCCTCGCGAACCACGGCGTCCTGATGGTCGGCGACACGATCGAGAAGACGATGCTGTGGCTCTACCAGCTCGAGCGCGCCTGCATGAACGAGATGCTCGCGCTCCAGACGGGCCGGAAGATCCGCCCGATCCCGGTCGAGGCCGCGCGGCACAACGCCGACATGTCCGTCGAGTCGACGGGCGAGGCCGGCTACCTCGAGGGCATGAAGGAAGTGCTGGACGCCGAAGGTCAGGACTACGCGTCCTGACCCGGCCGAGCCGGGTGCAAGGAGGCACCCGGATGAGCGGGCGGCGTACCCCCGTCAACTGCCGCCCGCGGCTTCCACCGTCACGTTCACGGTCTGAGACACACTGAGCCCGAAGCGGTCCGTGGCCGTGACCGTCACCGTCGTCGTCCCCTCCGACACGCCGCCCAACCACCACGTTTCCTGCTTGAGCCCCGTCAACCCGGTTCTGGCGATCCTCGAGTCCGCGCTCTCGACCGCAAATGAGAGGCCATCGCCGTAATCCAGGTCCGGGTCCGTGAAATAGTCTCGGAGCCGCCCCGCTCCGGTCTCCTCATCCACGGCGACTGTCTGATCGGGGATCGTTGCCTTGATTTCCGGCGGGCTGTTGGTCCGATCAATGGCTTCGACATCGAACGCGAGCGTAGCCGACATGCCGTCGGGGTCGGTTGCCGTGACCGTTACCGCAGCGTTTCCTGCGGACACGGCCTCCACGCGCAGGACGACGGGGAAAAATGGGAGTTGGAGTATTTCGGCAGTGACGCTGGCGGGATTGGAACTGGTCGCCCTGTATCGGAGGTAATCGTCGTCAGGATCGCTGAAGTGATCCTGGATGATGGCCCCATCGGACAGGCCGACCATGATCGTCAGGTCGGATACCTGTTCTGTCACCACCGGCGCCCGATTTGGCGGAGCTTCCTCGACCGTGACGCCAAAGTCCTGTGAGGCGCTCAAGCCCCCGCCATCGGTCGCCTGCACGGTCACGGTGGCTGTCCCCTGCATTACTCCGTCCACAACGAGCCAGTTGCCGGAGAGCTTCACCGTGGCCACGCCGTCGTCGGAACTCGAGACGCCGTAGACGAGCGAACCCCCATCCGGGTCTCTGAAGTGGAGGCTGAGCAACACCCCCCCGTTCTCGTTCTCCTCAAGGATCTGCGCCGGGATCGCCTGGGTGACGACGGGGGCCTGGTTCGGCCTGACCGTAACATCGAAGCTCTGCGCCACGCTGAGCCCCCCGCCATCCGTCGCCCGCACCGTCACGGTGGCCGACCCTTCGCTCGTCGCGCTCACCACGACATCGCTGCCGGAGGTCTCCGCCGTGGCTACGTCGTCATCGGAGCTCGAGGCTCCGTAGACAAGCGAACCGCCATCCGGATCACCGAAGTGACCGTTGAGATCCACCGTGAAGCTCTCGTAATCGAGAACGGTTTGTCCCGGAATTGCGTGTGTCACGACCGGGGCCTGGTTCGGCGGGGGCGGCTCGCTGACCGTAACGCCGAAGCGCTGAGCGACGCTCAACCCGCCGCCGTCCGTGGCTCGCACCGTCACGGTGGCCGACCCCTCCTTCACCCCGCTGACCACGACGTCGCTGCCGGAGATCTCCGCCGTGGCCACCCCGTCATCGGAGCTCGAGGCTGCATAGGAGAGCGAGCCGCCTTCCGGGTCGCTGAAGTAGCCATCGAGATCCACCGAAACGCTCTGGTTCTCGCGGACGTCCTGTCCCGGAATCGCCCGCGTCACCACGGGGGGCCGGTTCGGCGGGGGAGGCGGGGGAGGCTGCTGTACAGTCACGGCGAAGCTGAGCGCGACGCTGAGCCCGCCGCTGTCCGTCGCCCTGACCGTAACGGTGGCGGCGCCCCGGCCGGCGCCTTCCATGGTGATCTCGGCGCCGGCGGTCGTGACGACGACCACGGCGGTGTCGGAGGAGGCGGCGTCGAAGGTGAGCGGGTCGCCGTCGGGGTCGGAGAAGGCCGCGGCCACGTCCAGCGTCGCGGTCTCGGCGAGGAAGACGGTCTGAGGTTCGACCTCGCCGACGACCAGAGGGATCCGGTTCGGCACCTGGACCTCGAAGCTCAGACTTGCTTCGCCGCCGGCCGGGTCACGGGCCGTCACGGTCACGGCGGCGGCGCCCCGGCCGGCGCCTTCCATGGTGATCTCGGCGCCGGCGGTCGTGACGACGACCACGGCGGTGTCGGAGGAGGCGGCGTCGAAGGTGAGCGGGTCGCCGTCGGGGTCGGAGAAGACCGCGGCCACGTCCAGCGACACGGTCTCGGCGAGGAAGACGGTCTGAGGTTCGACCTCGCCGACGCCCAGAGGGATCCGGTTCGGCACCTGGACCTCGAAGCTCAGACTTGCTTCGCCGCCGGCCGGGTCACGGGCCGTCACGGTCACGGCGGCGGCGCCCCGGCCGGCGCCTTCCAGGGTGACCTCGGCGCCGGCGGTCGTGACGACGACCACGGTGGTGTCGGAGGAGACGGCCTCGAAGGTGAGCGGGTCGCCGTCGGGGTCGGAGAAGACCGCGGCCACGTCCAGCGTCGCGGTCTCGGCGAGGAAGACGGTCTGAGGTTCGACCTCGCCGACGACCAGAGGGATCCGGTTCGGCACCTGGACCTCGAAGCTCAGACTTGCTTCGCCGCCGGCCGGGTCACGGGCCGTCACGGTCACGGCGGCGGCGCCCCGGCCGGCGCCTTCCATGGTGACCTCGGCGCCGGCGGTCGTGACGACGACCACGGCCGTGTCGGAGGAGGCGGCCTCGAAGGTGAGCGGGTCGCCGTCGGGATCGGCGAAGACCGCGGCCACGTCCAGCGTCGCGGTCTCGGCGAGGAAGACGGTCTGCGGCTCGACCTCGCCGACGACCAGAGGGATCCGGTTCGGCACCTGGACCTCGAAGCTCAGACTTGCTTCGCCGCCGGCCGGGTCACGGGCCGTCACGGTCACGGCGGCGGCGCCCCGGCCGGCGCCTTCCAGGGTGACCTCGGCGCCGGCGGTCGTGACGACGACCACGGCCGTGTCGGAGGAGGCGGCCTCGAAGGTGAGCGGATCGCCGTCGGGGTCGGCAAAGGCCGCGGACACGTCCACCGTCACGGTCTCCTCGAGGAATACCGTCTGCGGAGGGATCGTGCCGGCCGCGACCGGGGCCCGATTCGGCGCGTCTCCCGGACCGACAAGATCGGTGCCGTCCTCGCCGCACGCCCAACCCCAGCCGCTCGACCCGACAGCGGCGAACACGGCGATCCGGCGCATACGCACCAGGCGACGAAGGCGCGCGCCGGATGACTCGGAGAAGTCCGCATGCCAGCCGACGGAAGAACCGCGTGGCAATGACATGGGCATCCCTCCTCTTCACCGTGCCGCAGCATCGGGACCGCAGATGATACGCCGCGTGAAGAGTGGCTCGCCCCTATAATTCTGGAGGTGTGCGTGTTTCGTCGGGTGCCGAACCAGCGCCCCGGTCGGGAGCCGCGGCAGCCGGGTGACGGGGTCGCTCAATGAACATGAGCCAAGGCCCGCCGAGCGATGTGGTCGCCGATCGCGAGGCAGGCGGTGGCGGCGGGGGAGGGGGCGTTGAGCACGTTCACGACGCCGGGCGCCTCCCGAATCACGAAGTCGTGGACGAGGGCGCCATCCGTGTTCACGGCCTGCGCGCGGATGCCGGAGCGCCAACTCTCGAGGTCGCGCACTTCGAGTTCGGGCAGCATGGCACGCGCCTTCCGCACGACGGATCGCCGGTCCAGCGAGCGCCACTGTTCCTCGACGGCCGTGCGCCAGTGGTTCTGCGCGAGACGCCGGAAACCGCGGTAGCTCAGCGCCTCCAGCGCGTCGGGAAGGCGCCCCGAGAGGCGGCCGTACGCCTCCCGGCCCCAGGCCCAGACCGCGTTCGGACCGAGTTCCACGCGCCCGGCCACGTTGCGCGTGAAGTGGACGCCCAGGTGGGGGAGCCGGGGGTCCGGAACCGGGTAGATATGGCCCCGCACGAGCCCGGCGGCGGTTTCGGAGAGGCCCCGGTACTCGCCCCGGAAGGGCAGGACCTTGAGATCGGGCTCGTGCCCGAGGAGCCGCATCACGCGGTCGACGTGCAGCCCGGCGCAGTTGATGACGACTCTGGCCGTGACGTCGCCCGGCGGGCCGGCGAGCACGGTAAGGTGCCCGGAGCGGCGGGCTTCCCGCACCTCGAAGCCGGTGCGGATGGGGTGGCCCGCGCGGGAAAGATCCGCCGCGAAGGCTCGCGCCACGTCGCCGAAGTCGACCGCCCCGGTGGCGGGTACGTGGAGCGCCTCGACGCCGCGCGCGTGCGGTTCGATCTCCGCGATTCCGCCGGGGCCGATCCGCAGCATCGCGACGCCGTTCGCCGTCCCGCGCCGCTCGAGTTCGGCGAGGGCGGTGAGCTGATCCCGTGATGTAGCGACGACAATCTTGCCGGTGCGCGTGGTCGGGATGCCTCGCTCGGCGCAGTAGCGAAACAGCCGCTCGGCGCCCTCGGCGCACAGCCGCGCCTTGAGCGACCCGGGCGCGTAGTACAGCCCGGCGTGGATGACGCCGCTGTTGCGGCCCGTCTGGTGCGCCGCGACCTCCGGCTCCTTCTCGAGCACGGTGAGAGAAAGGTCCGGCCGGGTCCGGCGGAGGGCGTCGGCCGTGGCGAGCCCGACGATCCCGCCCCCGACGACGGCGATGTCGAGCGGTTTCGTCATCTACTCCCGGCTGCCGCCGGCGTCAGCCTCCGCTCCGACCACGCACTCGGGGGTCTCGCCGCGGACCCAGGCGGCGAGCATCTGCCATTCGGGGTCGTCCGTCGAGTCCCAGCGGCGGGGGCCGCCGTGGAAGTAGTCGCCGCCCGCCGCGGGGGCGAGGGGGTGCGTGAGGAGCCGGCTCATCATCGGCTCGCCCGGCTCCACGTAGCGGCGGGTGATCGCGAAGTTGCCGCGCGATTCCTCCTGGTTCCAGAAGTCGCGCCCCTCGGGGATGTGCCGCGCGAAGCCGCGCACGCCCGTCTCGTGACAGTGGATGCACTCCACGTCGCCCGGGCGCTTGTCGAGGTACATCCTCTGGACGCAGTCGCGGAAGAAGTCGAAGTCGAGCCGCGGCGGGGCAGGGCGCTCCACCGGATCGGCCGCCGCGACCCAGTCGGCCATCGCCTGCCATTCCGGGTCGGATTTCGACTCGAAGAACTTTCCGCCCACATGGAGCGCCGCGCCGCCGGCCGGTACCGTGAGCGCCTTCCTCAGAAGCCGGCTGCGGTCCGGGTCCCCCGGCGTGACGAGGCGGGACACGACCTCGAAGTTCCGTCGGGAGTCCTCCTCCGACCAGTACACCTCGCCGCCCGCCGTCTCGCGAAGCCGCTGAAGCCGCAGCGGCGTGCCCTGCGCGGCGTGGCAGGTGACGCAGGGCGCCCGCCCCGGCCCCCACCCGCCGCGATCGGCGATGAAGATGGGCTCGATGGTCTCGCGGTAGCGCTCGAAGTCGAGCGGCTGCTGGCCCGCGACCCCGCCGGTCCCGGAAGCCGCCGCCAGCAACGCGAGCGCGAGTACGGTGGACGGCCGCAGCGCGCCCAAAGGACGGCGCGAAGGTCGCGGCGCGCAGCTCACGGGAACACCACGGTCTTGTTGCGCTTCGGCGTCTGGCCGACGGGGATGCGGGCGATCTCCTTCATCTCCTGCGTGTCCACCACCGACACGTCGTTCGAGCCCGCGTTCGCCACGTAGAGGTAGCGGCTGTCCGGGGTCATCGTGAGCCAGTCGGGGATGTGGCCGACCTCGACCCCGCCCAGGTACTCGAGATCCGGCAGCGACCACGCGTAGACGTGCCCGTTGGGCTTACTCGTCGACCAGAGCTGCCGTCCGTCCGGGGACACCGCGAGGCCGTGGCCCGGCGATCCCTGCAGCGCGTCGTTCGTCACCCGCGAGATCGGGAGCGAAGGCATGTCCAGCTTCTCCACGACCCTCCGCTTCTCGAAGTCGACGACGTACACGCCGTGGTAGTTCGAGATCTGGATGAAGAGGCGCTTCGTGGAGCCGTCCGGGTGCGTCTCGAACGCCATCGGGCGCACGCCGCCGTCCGCATAGCCCCCCGTCGTGCGTCCGCTGAAGTGGAGCGACCAGATCGCCTCGTCGATCGAGGTGTCGATGATCGTCAGCGTGCGTGCCCCGATCATCCCCGCCGCGACGTGCCGCCCGTCCGGCGAAATGAAGACGTTGTGCACCGTCCCCCGGGTGGGGATCGATTTCACGACCGCGCCCTTAGCGAGGTCCACGATATCGACGCAGCTGCAGTCCTGGATGATCGCGACGTACACCTTCGTGCCGTCGTTGCTGATCGCGACGTTGTGCGGGCGCCCCGACAACGGGATCCGCTCCGTGACCTCCATGACGTCCGTTGGGACGGTCTCCAGCGTGCGATCGATCTCGTTGCTGAAGTAGAGCGCGCTCCCGTCCGGAGCAGCGGCGACGCCGTGCGCCTTCGGAATCCCGTCGATCACCTGCACGACCTCGTTCGTGGCCGGATCGATGATGTGGACGTTGTCCCCCGCCGAGTTCGTCTGAACGATCTGCAGTTTCCCCTCCTGCGCCGCCACGGCGATGGCGGGGGAGAGTGCGAGGGCGAGAAGGCCCGGAACGCTGACTGCTGGAAAGTATGCGGGGCGGGGCCGGAACAGGCGTTTCATTGTGAACCTCCGAAGTTCGCGAGAACCTTCCCAACGGTACCGCCCGGCAGTCTCGCGGGTCCATACCCGACCCCCCGCGAGGCTCCGCTCAGCCGCGCGGCGGCATGGCGATGTCGGTCGCGCCCAGGAAACAGGCGAGGTCCGCGACGGCGTCGTTCAGCCCGGCCTCGAAGCGTGCGGTCGGGCGGAAGTCCGGCTCGAGATGCAGCGCCCGGATTTCGAGCACGTCGCGGTCGCGGTGGAGTTTCGGGTCGAGGCGGCCCACGAGGCGGCCCTCGTGCAGGATGGGCAGGACGTAGTAGCCGTACTTCCGCTTCGCGGCCGGGACGTAGATCTCGACGGTGTAGCTGAAATCCAGGAATTCGGCGGCGCGTTTCCGCTGCCAGAGCAGGGAGTCGAAGGGGCAGATGAGCGTCGTCCCGGCGGGCTCCGGAAGCTTGTCGATGCCGTCCAGGTGTTCGGGCAGGGCGTAGCACGGCCCCCGCAGCCCCTCGACCCCGACCTCGACGATCCGCTTCTTCCGCAGGTTGCGGGCGATGGTCCGGCGCCGCTCCGCCGCGTTGAGTTCCGGTCCGGTGAAGTAGTTGACGAGGTGCCGCTCGGGGGCGATGCCGCAGCCCGAAAGCGCGATGAGGAGCCAGCTGTCGTGGTACTCGGCGAGCGTCGCGGCGGGCCCGTCGGGATAGACCCGTTCCGCCAGGTCATAGATACAGCGGAAGTGGCGCCGCCCCGTCACCGCGACGCGTCCGTCGTGCCACAGCAGCTTGAGCGAGCGCTTGTCCTCCTTCAGGCGCCACCCGAGCGAGTCGGTCTTCTCCGTGCGTTCGGCCGGCTGCGGCTGGAAGTCGACGCTTTCCAGAGGTCCCTCGGCGCGCAGCCGCCGCAGCACCCGCCGCTTCGACGCCGTCGAGGTCGCGTATCGGTCCCACCACGCGCGTCCCGACCAACTCTCGGGAGGGAAGCGGCGCATGCGCCGCCGTCCGAGAGGGAGATGGGAGATGGGAAGGATCGAGGCTTCGTGCCCCCAGTACTCGTAGGCGAGGCGGTCCCCGTACACCCATCGGTCCACCTCCGCGCGGTCGTACGAACCGAACCGGCTCCAGAGGGTCAGGTAGTGGGCCCGATCCACGACGTTGACGCTGTCGAGCTGGAGGGCGCCCGTCCGCTGCAGGTGGCCGACGAACGCCGCGGCGTCGAGCGGGGTCGACCCGCGGGGCCCGTCGAACCCCTGCCGGTGCAGCCACAATCGGGTGGCCGCCTCCCTGGTGAACCTCGGGAGGCTCCGGCGGCTCAGCGGTTCTCGTCCCCGGCCGCGACCGCTTCCGCTCCCAGGTGCTTCCGGAACCAGGTCAGGATCCGTTCCGACACGTCCATGACGAACTTCGGCTCGCGCGGCCCGTGCGGCGTGCGCGGGTACACGACCATCTCCGTGGGCACGCCGCGCCGGTCGAGGGCGCGGTAGAACTCCTGCCCCTGCGTGAACGGCACCCTCAGATCCTGCGCACCGTGGATTACCTGCGTCGGCGTGACCACGTTCGCGATGTGGTACATGGCGGAGTGCCGCTCGTAGCGCTCGTAGTCTTCCCAGAACTCGACCCCCATGTGACCCACGAGGTAGTCCTGGATGTCCGTCGTCGTCGTCATCGAGATCAGGTTCGGGAGTCCGGCCCCCATGCTCGCCGCCACGAAACGGTCCGTCTGGGTGACGGCCCACGAGGTCATGTAGCCGCCGTAGCTCCAACCCATCAGGAGGAGGCGGTCCGGGTCCGCCACGCCCATCCCGATCACGTGGTCGACGCCCGACATGAGGTCGCGGAAGTCGCCGTAGCCCCAGTCCTGGAAGTTCGCGTAGCGGAAGTCCTTCCCGTAGCCGGTGGAGCCGCGCGGGTTCGGGCGCAGGATCGCGAAGCCCTCCTGGGCGAAATACTGGAGCATGTACGCGGACGCGCTGCCCGTGAAGCCCTGGCTGAAGACGCCTGCCGGCCCGCCGTGCACGTTCAGGATGAGCGGCACGCGCTCGCCCTCCTCGTAGCCCACGGGATAGGTGAGGAGGCCCTCGATCTCGAACCCTTCCGTCGAGGTCCAGGAGACGAGCTGCGTGCGCCCCATCTCCGGGCGCGGCACGCCGGCATGGAGGTCCGTGACCTGCGTCGGCGCGTACCCGTTCGTGGGCGAGACGAAGACGTCCCACGGCTCATCGGGGGTCTGCCAGGTGAAGGCCATGCGGCTCGCGTCGTCCGTGAGCGCGACGGAGCCGACCAGACCGTCCCCGTAGGAGATGAAGCGCAGCTCGCCGCCATCGACCGGGACCGCCAGCACGTGCCGACGCGTGCCGAGCGATTCGAGCAGAAGCAGTTCGGAGGAATCCCCGGACCAGCCGAGCACGGACGCGCTGCGGTTCGGCGTGTCGAGCCGCCTCGCCTCGCCTCCCGCGGCCGGCATGACGTACACGTCGCCGAGCCCGATCGGCTCCGGCTGATCGCCGGTCGACACGTAGGCGATCCAGGCGCCGTCCGGCGACCAGTGCGGGCTCCGCTCGATTCCCGCCCCGCCCACGAGCAGCTCGACCTCCCCGAGCCCCCCTTCACCGACCTTCGCAAGCCTTATGTTGCCCATAAACACGTCGCCCGTCCGTTCCTCGCGCTCCGTCCGTTCCTCGCGCTCCGTCCGGTCCTCGCGCTCCGTCTGTTCCTCGCGCTCCGTCCACTCATTGAAGGCCACAATCTCGGCGATCGACGCCGCGTCCGGGACTTTGGTCGTGGAAAGGTCGCCGCTCAGCCGGCCGGTGTTGATGCGGGGATCGGCTTGGTGCGCGAATACGATCCGTCCCCCGTCCGGCGCCCAGCTGAAGCCTGTGATGTGAAAGTCGCCCGCCGTGAGCCGCACCGGCGCGGCCGGCTCGTCCGACTCGGCGTCGATCGCGACGACGTACAGGTGAGAGAACTTGTAATCGCGGTCGACGAGGATGACGTCCCGCTTTTCCTCCGTCGCTTTCTTCTCCTCCTCCGTCTGCGGGTCCCGCATGAGGAAGGCGATCCGCGTCCCGTCGGGCGACCACCGGTATCCCCCCACGGATCCATCCGCCTTCGTGAGCTGCCGCGCCTCGCCGCCCGCCATCGGCAGGGCCCACACCTGGCTGCCCGCCTCGCCTTCTCCCTCGCGGCCGGATGTGAAGCTCAACCAGGCGCCGTCGGGCGAGAACTGCGGGGACCCCGCCGATGCCTCTCCGCGCGTCCACTGCGCGGTCCCCGTCCCGTCCGCGTCCGTCATCCAGATGTGACTCAGATACTCCGACTGCTGTCCTTCCATCAGCGGCTCGCGCACGACGAAGGCGATGCGGGAGCCGTCGGGGGAGATCGCGGTCCCCGAGACCCCGCGATACTGCATGCTCAGCGCAGGCGTCCACCCGGCGTCGGCCGGCGCGGCATCCGCTTGAGCCTGGACGGCCAGGGGGGCCAGGGGGAAGAACAGGATGGCGGCGAGCGCGAGCCATCTCGATCCCGGCGCCGGCGTTCGAAGGGGAAGGGATGGGGAGACAAGGCTCTGGGACCCGGACATGTTGACACCTCTCGCTTATCTTGATGCTGCGATGCGCTCCCGTGCGGGACGGATGAACCAACATTACGAACAGGTACGCGATGTCCGAAACGCCGCCCGAAACGCGATCGCCCCCGCGGGTCGCCGCACCGGTGTCGGAATCCGGGCGGATCCACGCGATCGACAGCCTCCGCGGCCTCGCCGTGCTGGGCATCCTCATCGTCAACATCTGGAGCTTCGCCTGGGTCTCCTCGGCGTACCGGAACCCGTCCGCCGCTCCGGACGGCGGCCTCGGCGGCACCGACTTCTGGATCTGGGCCGCGGTCAACGTCTTCGCGGACACGAAGTTCATTTCGATCTTCTCCCTGTTGTTCGGCGCGGGGATCGCGATGATGAGCGAGCGCATGGACCGTCGCGGTATCCCCGGAGGTTGGTTGCACTATCGCCGCCAGTTCTGGCTCCTCGTGATCGGACTCCTTCACGCCTACGGGATCTGGCATGGCGACATCCTCGTCCCCTACGCCCTTTGCGGCTTCATCCTGTACGGGTTCCGCGACTGGGCGCCCCGCCGCCTGCTGTGGGCCGGCGGGTGTGCGGTCGGGATCGTCGTACTCGTCATGGGTCTCGCCCAGTGGTCGATTCCGTACTGGCCGGCCGGGGAGCGGGCGGAGGTCGCCGCACAGTGGGCGCCCTCGGCCGCGGAGATCGGCGCGGAGATCGAAGCCATGCGCGGGGGCTGGGCGCAGCAGATGCAGGTCCGGGCCTACTACGCCTTCCTCGTCGAGACCGTCGCTTTCGCGGGCTACCTCCTGTGGCGAGCGGGGGGGCTCATGCTCGTGGGGATGGCGCTCTACAAACTGGGGGTGCTCTCGGCGACGTGGCCGGCCTCGTTCTACCGCCGGCTCGCCCTCTGGGGGCTGGGGTTGGGCCTGCCGCTCGCCGCCGCCGGCGTCTGGTACAACGTGGAGAGCGGGTTCGCGTGGGAGCAGTCGAAGTTGGGGGGGACCCTCTTCAACTACGTCGGCTCCGTCGGTGTCTTTCTGGGCTACGTGGGGTTGGTGATGCTGCTGGCCCGGACTGGGCGGCTGGCTCGGACTCGGCTGCGCCTGGCCGCCGTCGGTCGCATGGCGTTCACGAACTACATTGCACAGAGCGTGCTGTGCTCGCTCGTCTTCTATGGCCACGGGTTGGGCCTGTTCGAGCGGGTGGGGGGCGCGGGGTGCGTCGGCATCGTCGCGGCGATCTGGGGGCTCCAGTTGGCGTGGTCGCCGTGGTGGCTCGCGCGGTTCCGTTTCGGACCCCTGGAGTGGCTCTGGCGTACCCTTTCCTACGGGCAGCGGCAGCCAATGAGGATCGCGTGAGAAGAACGGCCATGAACATGGCGAGGGACAGGGAGATTCGATGAGAGCGACTGGACGGGGGGCACGCACGTTTTCCGCCGTGATGCTGCTCGCGCTGCTCACGCCGGTCCTGCCGCAGCTGTCCCATCCGTCACCGTACGGCGGGCTGGCGGCGCAGGAAGATGAACGGGAAGAACGTGAGGCGGCGGAGGCGGCCGACCTCGCGCGCCGCGATTCCCTGCGCAGGATCTTCGACCCGGCGGGCGCCTTCGCACCCCTCGATCTCCCCGAGCCCGACGAGTTTCGGGATGTCGCCGGCGCCCCGGGCGAAGCCTACTGGCAGCAGCGGGCCGACTACCACATCCGGGTCACACTCGACGACGACCGAATCGAAGGCACGGAACGCATCACCTACACGAACAACAGCCCCGATTCGCTCACGAGTCTCTGGGTCCAGCTCGACCAGAACCTCTTCCGGGAAACCAGCTACGGAGCGCAGAGGGCGGAGGAACTCGGCGGGGACGTACGCCACGGCGGCTTTTTCAAGGACGGCGGTTTCGTGATCTCGGGCGTGCGCGCCGACCTCGAGGGCGAGATGACGGTCCCCGAGTACCGGACCGAGGACACGATGATGGAGATCCTCCTCGGCGAACCCCTCCCTCCCGGCGGAAGCCAGCTCGAGGTCGAGATCGATTTCGCGTTCGAGATCCCGGAGACGGGCGGCGACCGCATGGGGCAACTCGACATCCGGGGCGGGATCATCTATCAGCTCGCGCAGTGGTATCCCCGCGTCTTCACGTACGACGACGTGAACGGGTGGAACCAGTCCCCCTTCCTTGGGCAGGGCGAGTGGTACCTGGAGTACGGCGACTTCGATGTCGAGCTCACCGTCCCACGGGACTTCGTCGTCGTCGCCACGGGAGAACTCCTCAATCCCGAGCAGGTCCTCACGCCCATGCAGCGCGAGCGGCTCGCGGAGGCGCGCCTCTCCGAGGAGACCGTCCACATCATCGGGCCGGACGAAGCCGGGGAGGATCACACGCGGCCCCCGGGCGAGACCCCGCTCACGTGGCGCTTCCGCGCCGAGAACGTGCGCGACTTCGCGTGGGCCGCATCCGACCGCTTCGTCTGGGACGCCGCCGGCTGGGAGGACGTCCTCATCATGTCCGTCTACCCCGAGGAGAGCATGGGCGGACCCGCATCCAGCGGCTGGGAGCGCTCCACGGAGTATCTCCGCCATAGTGTCCGGTACTATTCGGAGCAGTGGCTCCGTTATCCGTATCCCGTCGCCATCAATGTGGCCGGCCTCGCGCTCGGGATGGAGTATCCCATGATCGTCTTCTGTTCCTGGCGGTCCCGCGGCGCCTTCCTCTTCTCCGTCACGGACCACGAGATCGGGCATACGTGGTTCCCGATGATCGTGGGGTCGGACGAGCGGCGGTACGCGTGGATGGATGAAGGGTTCAACACCTTCATCAACTACTATTCGGGCATCGAATTCGCGGGTGGAGAGCCGATCCTGGGCCAACTCATGTCGCCGGCCCAGATCGCGACGGACACGCGCCTCCCGACTCACGCCGTGTACACGCCGGCCGACAGCATCCCGGAAGCGGACATCGGGGTTCTCGCCTACAACAAGCCGGCCGCGGTGCTCGTCCTCCTGCGCGAGGAGGTGCTCGGGCCCGAAACGTTCGACGAGGGCTTCCGGGAGTACATCCGGCGCTGGGCGTACAAGCACCCGCAACCCGCCGATTTCATCCGCACGATGGAAGATGTGTCGGGGCAGGATCTCGACTGGTTCTTCAGGGGCTGGATCTACGAGGACGCGATCCTCGACCAGGCGATCGCCTCCGTGACGCGTCTGGGGGATACGACGCGGGTCGTGTTCGAGAATCGTGGAGGCATCCCGATGCCGCTCGAGGTGCGGATCCTCTACCAGGACGGGGAAGAGCAGCGCCATGAGGTTCCGGTGGAGGCGTGGGAGGCGGACGGCACCTACGTGCTGGACGTGTCCGGCGGGTTCGTGCGCAACGTCCAGATCGACCCGGACGGCGTGATGCCGGACGTGAACCGCGGAAATAACGTGTGGGGCCGGGGCATTCTCGGCCGCCGGCCTCCCCGCTAGCACGGACTGCTGGCGCTGCCGCTCCAGCCAGGGGGGCTCCCGCCCTCGCGAAACCACCGCGCCACGCCTTCCGTTCTTATGCCGCATGAAGCGCATGCGCAGGGGTGAGACATGGAAGAAATGATCATTGCCGTCGTTGCAATCTTCTTCACGATCGGCATCCCGGTCCTCGCGATGGCGACGCACTTCGCCCTGCGGCCGCTGGTGCGGGATCTGGCGGAAGCGCTGGGGCCGATGAAGCGGGACCGCGAGACGATCGCCCGGCTGACGGAGCGGATCGAGCAGCTTGAAGGGGAGAGCCGGGAGCGGGGCGAACTCCTGGACCAGCTCGCGGAGGCGGAACTGTTCCGGCGGCAACTGGAGGAGCGCACCGGCAGTGAAACGCCACGGGACCCCACATGACGATCATCGAAACCGAAGGACTGTCCAAGCGATACGCCGCGCTGCGCGGAGCGGGGACGCTCGCCGTCGACGAGCTTTCCGTCCAGGTGGAAGCCGGGCAGGTCTATGGTTTCCTGGGGCCGAACGGAAGCGGCAAGACGACGACGATCGGGATGCTCCTCGGGATCATCAACCCGACGGGCGGTTCCTTCCGGCTGTTCGGCGGGGAGACGCCCGCCGAGCTGCACGCCGCGCGCCGGCGGATCGGCGCCACGCTCGAATATCCCAACTTCTACCCCTACCTGAGCTGCCGGGACAACCTGCGGGTCGTGGCCCGGGTGAAGGGGGCCGACGAGACGGACATCGCCGAGGTGCTCGAAATCGTGGGTCTGACCTCGCGCCGGAAGACGAAGTTCAAGGCGTGCTCGCTGGGCATGAAGCAGCGACTCGCCCTGGCGGCCACGATGATCGGCGACCCGGAACTCATCATCCTCGACGAGCCGGCCAACGGTCTCGATCCGGCGGGGCAGCGGGAGATCCGCGACATCATTCGCGAACTCGCCAGCCGCGGGAAGACGATCTTCCTTTCGAGCCACATGCTGCACGAGGTCGAACGCACCTGCACGCACGTCGCGATCATCGAGACCGGCCGCCTCGTCCGCGAAGGGAGCGTGGACGAACTCACCTCTGCCCGGACGGTGGCCGCGGTGGGCGCCGACGGGGACATCGAGACGCTCCGGCAGGCCGTGTCGGAGTTCGAGGGCGCGGGCCATGCGCGGGTCGAGGGGGGCCGCGTCCTGGTGCAGATCGGAGGCGCCGGGCTCTCCGAACTGAACCGCTTTCTCGCCGGGCTCGGGATCTACGCCTCACACCTGTCGCTGGAACGGCAATCGCTGGAGGACGCCTTCATGGAGATCACGGGCACGCCCGAGGGGTTTGGAGAGATCCAATGAAGGGCGCGCGGGTGTTCGGCGTGCTGCTGCGCAACGAGTGGTTCAAGGCGAGGAAGCGGGTCGCCTTCTGGATCGCCCTCGGCTTCTACGCGTTCTTCACGCTCATGAACCACGGCCAGCCGTTCCTCGAGCGCAGCGACGGCTTCCGGCTCCCCGACATCTGGGCCGACGTGTTCGGGGACGAATCCACCATGGTCGTGATCTTCGCCGCCCTCACGCTCGTGTTGCTGTCCGCGACGGAGTTCGGCTGGCGGACCGCGCGGCAGAACGTGATCGACGGCCTCTCCAAGTCCCAGTGGTTCTGGGGCAAGTCGCTCCTTCTGCCCGTCGTGGGGCTCGCCTTCATCGGCGTCCATGTGGCTATCCCGACGCTGCTTGCGCTGATTCGGACCGACTTCGCCGCCGCCGAGGGGCCGCTCGTGCCGCTGTCCGTCCTTCAGGCGGCCGGAGGGCTCGGGCTGGCGTTCCTCAGCGTGGCCGCGCTCGCCTTCCTGCTGTCGCTCGTCATCCGCAGGACCGGAGCGGCGCTGGCCGTATGGTTCCTCTGGATCGGTCCGATCGAGTCCGGGATGCTGCCCGGGCTCGTCCGCCGCTTCCTTCCGGACCACACCGGCTGGCTCGAGTACCTGCCGTTTACGAATGGCTTCCCGCTTCTGGATTTTCGCAGCTACGACGCGGCGGCCTACGAGCGGTACGCGGCCGCCGTCGAGGCGGCGGGCCGGACGCCTTCCCCGCCGGTCGATCCCGCCTGGCACCTCGTCGCGGCCGCTGCGTGGACGGTGCTCCTCGTCGGCATCGCCTTCATCTCGTTCCGACGCCGCGACCTCTAGTATCGCGACGGCTTGCGCACCGGGGATCTGCGGATAGCCTTGGCTGATGGCCGACACGAGGGCGGGGCTTCACCGCCGGATCGCGCTGGAGACGCCGGAGCACGTCAAGCTCGAGTACCAGCTCGCGGATCTGGGATCGCGCGCGGCCGCCCTCGCCCTCGATCTGGCCATCATCGCGGCCGCCATCCTGCTCGTGGCGCTCGTCTTCCGGTATACGGGCGGGCTCGGGCAGGCCGTGCTCTACATCGTCGGCTTTTTCGCCGTGTGGGGGTATTTCCTCTTCTTTGAAGCGGTGTGGGACGGACGCACGCCCGGGAAGCGTGCGGTGGGGCTGCGAGTGCTGCACGACGGCGGGGAACCGCTCTCCTTCCAGGGATCGGTGCTCCGCAACCTGATCCGGATCGTGGACCTGCAGCCGGCGCCGACGGGGATGGCCGGGGCCGCGTCCATTCTGTTCACCCGCCGGGCGCAGCGCCTCGGAGACCTGGTCGCCGGCACGATCGTCGTCCGGGACACGGGGGGCGGTGAGTTGTTCGGGGACGAACCGCAGACTGCCGGCCGAGCGGCGCGCCCGCGACTCTCCGTCGAACAGTTCGCGCTGCTGGCGGGTTACGTCGCGCGCCGCACCGAACTGGAACCGGACGTCCGGAGCCGCGTGGCCGCCTCGGTCTGGGATGCCGTGCGACCGGCGGCGGTCCCGAGCGGTCTGGATCCCGAGGCGGCTCCCGATACGCACCTCGTGCGCCTGCACGAGGACGAGGCTCCAGGACATGCGGCGCGCCAGGGCGGGCCGAGCCTCCAGGCCGCGGCGATGGCGCGCGACCGGCGCGAGGCGTGGGGCGCCTACACGGATCTCGTGGAGAAGGGGCGCGCCAGTGGGCTCGACCGGTTCACCGAGGCGGAAGTGCGCGCGTTCGGGCGCCTGTACCGCGGCGTGACGGCGGATCTGGCGCGGGCGCGAACGTACGGCGCCTCACCGGGGCTGCTGGCGGCGGTGGAACGGTGGGCGGGGGCCGGGCACAACCTCCTGTACCGTGCAAAGGGAAGGGCGGCGGTCCCCCTCGGCCGCTGGATCGGCCGCGAACTGCCGCGAGCGGTGCGGCGCCATCGCTGGCCGGTGCTCCTGGCGGCTCTGCTTCTCTTCGGTCCCATGCTGGCCTCGTACGCGGCGGTCCGGGAGCGTCCGGCGCGTGCGCGTGCGATCATGCCGGCGGGGATGCTGGCGAGAGCCGAGAACACCGCCCGCGGGGACATCAACACTTCCTACATCGCTGTGGACGGCGCCGAGCGGCCGGCCTTTTCCTCGGCGATCGTGACGAACAACGTGCAGGTGAGTTTCGTCGCATTCGCGGCCGGGCTGCTCGCCGGCGCCGGCACGGTTCTGATCCTCGTCTTCAACGGCGTCATGCTCGGGGCCGCGTTCGGACTCTATGCGAACAACGGCGTTCTGGGAGTGATTCTCGCCTTCGTCTTCCCGCACGGCGTGCTGGAACTCACCGCCATCTGCCTGGCCGGCGGGGCGGGGCTGGGGCTCGGCTCGGCGCTGCTCGTACCCGGACGGCGCACCCGTCGCGAAGCGTTGAGGGAGCGGGGCCGCGCCTTCCTCTCGCTCGTCGGCGGGGCCGTGCTCCTGCTGATCGTGGCGGGTCTCGTGGAGGGGTTCTATTCGCCGTCCGGACTTCCGGCGACGGCGAAATTCGCCTTCGGCGGCGCCACCGCGCTCCTGCTCACGGCGTACTTCGGTTTCGCCGGGCGGGGTTCCGACGACGCCCTCCGCGGAAAGGTCAGAGCAGTCCCCGCTCCTTGATCTCGACGTACTTGTCCAGCGTGCGCACGAGTGCGTCGCCGGGCGGGGTGTCCACGACGAGGATGCCCGACTGGCGCATGACCTGAAGCGTCGCGGCGCGCGACTGCACGAGTTCCTCCGCGGCGGCGCGATGAAAGACCGCGGCCTCATCCGCGGCCGGCTGCGTCGCGGCCGCCTCGAGCGCCGGGTTGCGGATGGCGACGGCCAGGGGGAGGTGTGCCCGCCCGATCCGGGCCAGCGAGGTCACGAGCGTCTTCGAGACGGCCTCATCGATCACGTCGCAGAAGAGGATGACGAGCGACCGCTTGCGGAACGTCCGGCTCAGCGTCGCGAGCGCAAGCGGGTAGTTGGGCTCGACCGGACGGGTCTCCACGCCGGCGAAGACCCGGGCGAGCGCGGCCGGATCGGACCGGCGGGGCGGCGACAGCTGCCGGATCTCCTCGTCGAACACCACGGCTCCGACGCGGTCCCCGAAGCTCTGCGCGCGGTTGGCGAGCATCATGCCCGCCGCCAGCGCGAAATCCACCCGTTCCCGGTCGCCCAGCCGCTCGCGCATGTGGCGGCCCGCGTCGATCGCGAGGACGACGTTCTGGCTGCGTTCCGCCTCGTAGTTGCGGACGACGAAGCGCTGGCGTCTCGCCGACGCCTTCCAGTCGACGATGCGGGGGTCATCCCCCTCGGCGTAGTCGCGCAGGCTCTCGAACTGGCGGCCGTCGCCCCACTGCCGGCTGCGGCGAGAGCCGGCCGTGCGGAGGCCTTGCCGGAGTGCATGGCCGCTGCGGTCCCGCAGAAGACTTCGGATCCCGGGCTGCACCTGCAGCGTGTGCGCCGCGTCCACGGTGGAACGCCGCCACGCGAATCCCCACGGCGAACGCGTTCGCAGATGAATCGCCCCCATGCCGAGGAATCCGCGCGTGCGCGGCCGCATCCTGTAGCGCGTGCGTACGACCGAAGCGGGGGGGATGTCCAGCTTCACGCCCACTTCCCACGCTTCGTTTCCGTCGCGTCCGGGGAGGCGACGGAGGGATGGATCGAGGTCGTCCGTGAGGAGGACGGAGAGCCGCCGCTTCGTCGGGTTGACCACGTCGAGGCCGACCTCGGTGACTTCCCCGAGCGCGGCGATGCGCGGCACCATGCGGGACACCGACGGAGGCCTCGCACGCCGGCCGTCGATCCAGGCGAGAAGGAGGATGACGGCGTCCGCCGCCAGTGCGCCCGCTGCCGAGAACAGGAAGACGAACGAGGTCAGCCCCAGCAGCCACAAGGTCCGTCCGCCGGGGACCACCGCGATGCGGACTATCGGGGCGCCTCCAGCGTCTCGAGGAGCGCCCGCAGTTCGTCGTCCGAAGACCGTCCTTCGACCTCCGCCTCGGCGGTCAATACGACGCGGTGCCGAAGCACGGGGAACGAAAGCGACTTCACGTCGTCCGGCGTGACGAAGTCCCGGCCGTGCAGGAACGCCTCCGCCCGCGCGGCCTGGAAGAGGGCCACGCCCGCGCGGGGACTCGCCCCCAGCGCGAACGCCTGGTCGTTCCGGGTGGCCCGCACGATCCCGGTCACGTAGCGCCGGACCCTCTCGTCCATGTGAACGCCGTCCACCGCGTCCCGCGCCGCGAGGAGCGCCTCGCGCGTCAGCGGTTCGCCCATCGGATACGTCGTCTCGTCGTCCGCCCGGAACCCCCCCTCGTGGCGGTCGAGAATCGCCCGCTCCGCCTCCTCCGGCGGATAGTCGATCACGATCTTCATCAGGAAGCGGTCGACCTGCGCCTCGGGGAGCGGATAGGTCCCCTCGTACTCGACCGGATTCTGGGTCGCGAAGACCGTGAACGGCGCGGGCAGGGCCCGCGTGGCGCCGTCGACGGTGACCTGGCGCTCCTCCATCGCCTCCAGCAGCGCCGCCTGGGTCTTGGGCGGCGCGCGGTTGATCTCATCGGCCAGGAGGAGGTCGGTGAACACGGGACCGGGCCGGTAGCGGAAGTTCCGCTGGGTCTCGTCCAGCACGCTCACGCCGACGAGATCCGTGGGCATGAGATCGGGTGTGAACTGGACGCGGCCGAAGTCGAGCCCCAGCCCGCGGGCGAGGGCGCGGATGGAGAGCGTCTTGGCCGTCCCGGGCACGCCCTCGAGCAGCGCGTGGCCACGGGCGAGCAGGGTGATCATAAGCTGTCGGAGGACGATCTCCTGGCCGAGGATCACCTTCTCGATGTCGCCCAGCAGACGCAGCGCCGCGTCGTGCGTCGTCATGACTCCGCCCTTCGTCCGAGGTGGTCGTCGATTCCGGCGGCGACCATCGTCAGGTCCACCGGATCGGCGCGCAAGCCGCGTTGGATCCGGGCCAGAGCGGGCTGCTCTCCCCGCCGGGCCTCCAGTTCGCGGATCAGAGCCCGGGCCTCGGCAACGTCCCTCGGTGGAGGGCGCCGCGCGCTCCGGGCCAGCCGCGCCAGGAGGAGGAGGGCGGCGGTCCGCCGGGCTCGCGCCTTCTCGTACAGGTCGCCGAGGGCGGAGACGTGTTCGAGCGGAGACTTTCGTTCGAGGTCCTGCGGCGCCGCGGCCGTCGTCGGCGCGCCGAAGCGCAGCCCCGCGCACGCGAGCGCGAGAAACGCGGCGAGGAGGAGTTGCAGAAGGGTCCGCCCCCGGGCCGTGCCGAAGGCGAAGCCCGCCCAGCGCCGCGCCGTGTTCTCGTAGCCACGGATGCCCTGGTGGAACTCGGCGAAGAAGATCGTGTCGGCGGGGGTCGTGTGCGTGAGTACGGCCCGCATGACGACGAATGCCAGGGGATCGTCGGCGATGCGGCCGTTCGAGAGCGGCTCGGCATCGCTGAGGACGATGATGTGCCCCTCCCCGAAGGGCATGAGGCCGGCGCCCGTCCATCTCCGGTCCCGATCTCTCCCCACCGTGAGCAGCGATTGTACGGGAGAAACGGACCGTTCGCCGAGTTCACGGGACGTCAGGCGGCGGAGCGCGCGGCGCGGAGCCGCCGGCTCCGGCAGGCCGTCGGTCAACGAGTGGGTGGCCCACTCCGGATCTTCCAGGTCGCCCGGCCGGGGCACGCGGAACGCGATGCCCAGAGAGTCCATCAGCGGCGTGATCCTCAGCGCGCTGGAGATCGCCGGGAACAATCGCGGCGCGTACACGAGCGTGCCGCCGCGGCGCACCCGCTCCAGGACGGCGTGTACCTCCACCGGGCTCGGGACGACGTCGGGCGAGAGCAGCACGAGCGCCCCCGGGACCGGATCGGCATCGGCCAGCGGTGTGAAACGGGCCGCGGTCGGGCGGCCGAATCGTTCGAGCCCCCGGGCGAACGCGGCCACGCCGTCCGGCGTCGTCCGGAAGGAACTCCGCTTCACGTCGAGCGCCGTGCGTCCCGCGGGGCGGGCGAGGTACGCAGCGAGTCCCGCCCCCAGCGCGATCGCGCCGACCCACGCGAACGTCCTGAACCTGCCGACCCCGCTCACGATGAATCGGCCTCGTCGCTGGCTGCGGGTGTCGGACACCCCGCGTCCTGCGCGAGATCCTCCAGGGCCGCGTAGCCGGCGGGGGTGGGCGCCTCCTGACCGAAGGAAAGTCCCTGAAAACGACGGATGAAGTTGCGGCCGGCGCCGGTTTCCATCTCGAGGGCGTAGTCGCCGGGCGTCTTCGACGGGTGGAACGCCACCGTGCCGCTCCTGTCGAGAGTGAGGAGGAAACCCTGATACAGCGCGGTCGCCGCGGGTCGAAACTCCCCCTCGCCCGCGCGCGTCCGGGCAAGGCCCAGCCAGTCGCGCGCCGAGACGGGCGCGCCGTCGTCCTCCGGTCCCTCGTCCTCCGTCCCCCGCACCCTGTGCACCCACTGCGGCCCGTGACGCAGGGCCACCGCCCCCAGCGCGACGAGCGCGGCCAGGACCACGAGGACGGCCATCACCTCCATGAGCCCGCCTCCCTCTTCGAACAGGAATCGCCGCAGCCAATCCCACGCGTCGGAGAGCGTGTTCGCGATCCATTCGAAGATCCGCCGTCGCGCCGGAAGGGGAGCGGAGACGAACTCCGGTCCGGCGAGGATCTCCCGCAGCGCATCGGACATCTCGTCCGGCGAAGGAAGGGGTTCGGCGGCGGGCGACGGCTCCTGCCCTGCGGAGAAAGCCGCGCGATCGGCGAGTCGAGTCACGCTTCGCCCGTTGCCATCGCCGCCGCGGCCGTCTCGAGATCAGCGGCTTCCAGACGCACCCGCCGATCATGGTAGAGGAGGAACACCGTCGCCACGAGGAAAGGTTTGGTGAACGATCCGATCAGCAGGTCCAGGGTGCTCTGTACCGCCTGAAGACCGGGACTCAGCGTGCCCGCCGTCGTGGGCGACGTGAACATCTCGAACCCTCCGAAGAGCGCGAAGATGCCGAAGGAGGGACCGTCGCGGATGATGGAGGCGACGAGCATGACCCCGAGGATCCGTAGCCAGGCCCCCTTTCCGAGCTTGAGCGAGCGGCGCACGGCCTCCGCGGCGGTTCGCCGCTCCAGGAGCACGGCCGGAAAGACCGCGAACGAGGTACGGAACCAGATCGCCAGTACGACGAGCGCGGCCAGGAGGCCCGTGAGCCCGAAGACGGTCATCCCTGCGATGAAACTGTCGAGGGTCGCGATCGCGGCGGCACCCGCGACCATGACCGGGACCATGATGACCAGACCCGCGATGACCGCGATCAGCAGGGCGAGCAGGTGCCCGCCGGCCGCGCTCGGGAAGGGGCGGAGCGCTCCGCGGTACGCGCTCTCCAGCGAAGCCGGACGCCCCTCCAGACGGGCGGCCATGGCGACGGCGACCGCGAGCGTCCCCACCCACGAGAGGGCCGCCGCCGGGAACAGGATCGCCATGTCGAATCCGAGTTCGCCGACCGCCGGCGCGCCCGAGGGGTCGAGGCCCGTACCGGGTGTCCCGAGGGCCAGCAGCATGGCGTACCCCGGGAGGGCGCCCACGAGGGCGATGAGGAAGTAGAGCCCGAAGTCGCGTCGGTAGAACTGGATGGCGCCGTCCAGTATCTCGCCGAACCCAAGGGGTCTCTGTGGTATGACGGACATCCCGGCCTCCCCGTTCGGGGTCGGTGGATCGGGTCCCGGTTACTCCAGAATCCGGTCCTCGATGATGTGAGTGGCGGTCTCCCACTCGTCCAGCGGCGCGGACCACGCCCGGTCGCGGATGCGGCGCAGGTACGTGATCTGCGCCAGGTGGTAGAGATAATGCTGGGCGATATGGATGACGGTCGCCCCCAGCCTGAGGGTCATCGCTCCATCCGGGGACGTACGCTCGGCGACGAGATCCGCGTCGCTCTCGCACGCGTCCACCTCGGACACGATCTGATCCTGAATCGTTTTCATGCGCGCCGCGATCTCCTCTGCCGGACCCGGCGCATCTCCTTCGATCACGGGCGCGATGCCGAGTTGTTTCAGGAACCAGACGTCCACGCGGTACATGTGGCGGCAGATCTTCCCGATCCCGCGCATCCCCTCCGCGGGCTGCCAGTCGAGATCCTCTCGCGAGATCCCGTCGAGCACGGTGAACAGAGGTTTACGTGCGGCCTCGAAGATCTCGATGGTGTGGGCGATCCGGGTTCTCATCCTTACGGGTTTCCTTTCGGCTGCAGTGCCTCGGACATGAACTCGACCGCCCGGGGGATGGCTCCGGGCAGGGCGAGGAAATCGTGCCCGCCTCCCTCGTAGATGAACGCCTCGAAGTCGGGAGGCGTGCGGCCGAGAGCCGCCATCGTTCGCATCAGCGACTCCGCCTGGCTCACGGGCACGACGAAGTCCGAGGTGCCGTGATGCACCTGGACGGCGGGAAGGTCGGTGGCGAAGAGGACGGCGGACCGGCGTACGAGTTCGAGACGCGCCTCGGAGGAGGAGAGCGTGCCCCGGACCAGCGGCTGCACGATGGTGGAGTCGAGGTGGATGAGCCCGGGCAGCTCCCAGGGGCCGTCGAGCGCGGTCTTCCAGGCGATGACCCTGATCCAGTCGTCGAAGAAGTCCGTCGGCCCGAAGAACGCCACGATGCGTTCCACGCGCTCGTCCCGCGCCCCCGCGAGCAGTGCGACGCCGGCCCCCCGACTGCCGCCGATAATGTGGATGGCGTCCGGCCGGGCTTCCGGCGTCGTCTCGAACGCGACGTTCGCGAGCGCCAGCGCGTCGTCGACGTCGTAGTCCCAGTGACCCGAGGGACCCTCCGACACCCATCTCCGGCCCTCGTATCGGAGCGGCTCGCTGCGGAACGAGGGGATCACGTAGACGAAGCGACGGCTCAGCTCCCCGAGGGCCAGCACCACGATCTCGAGGTCGTCGATCGATACGCCGCCGTCGCCGCCGTGGGAGTACATCAGCAGCGGCAGCGTCTCGGGGGCCGCGCCGTCCGGCACGATGATGGCGCCGAAGTGGCGGGCGCCCGCCACGATGTGGGAGACGATCCGCAGCGTGGCGGTCGACTCGCCGAACGCCATCTCCTCGGTCAGTTCGACCGAGACCTCGGCCGCCGAAATGTCACGTTGTGCCCAGTCGACTCGCACGGCTTCGATCTCCGCCGCCGAGGGGGGAGCGAACAGCGCATCGAGTTCGGCATCGAGATCGATCGCCTCGGCGCGAACCGTGGCGCCGGCCCGACCGGCCGAAACGGCGAGGCGCTGGGGCCCCGGAGTGGCCCCGAGAGTCCACGTCGTCGCCGCCTCGCCGCCGGCGTCCGCGACGGTCGAAGCCGGGTCCGCGCTTCCGTGGCCGGGATCCGGCTGGAAGGAGACGGTGCTGCCGCCGACCGGACGTCCCTCGGCGTCGAGAACCCGGACGGTGATGGCTTCGGCCGGCGCGCGCGCGGGAACTCCGCGCTGATCCGCGCCCGCGAGGACGACGATGGACGCCGGTCCCGTCTCGGCCGGCGCGACCGTATCGGCTTCTCCGCAGGCGGCGGACACGACGGCCAGGAGGATGAACCGCCGCGGATCGCCACGTCGCCCCCGGTTCATTCCGGACCTCCGGCCCCACCGGCGCCGACGTCGGGCGCCAGGCTGACATGCGCCCGCCGGACCTCCGCCGGCCACGCGAGTTCGACGAGTGCCCCCTGGTCGATCTCCTCGAAGCCCCGTTCGGACCTTGCCAGCGTGACGATCCGCGTGCGCGACTCCCGCGGTGCGCCCCCGGACGCCCCGGCCTCGATCCTCATGGGGTGCGCAAGCGGCAGCCGGGTGACGATCCGGCTGTCCGCGGGAATGTCGGCCGCACTCCAGTCCAGCGTCGCTTCGATCCTCCCATCGCCGTGAACGTCGAGCGTCTTCTCGATGCGGGGAAGACCCGGTTCGGACTCGAGGTGGAGACGGATCCGGCCGGACGCGGAGCCGGGCTCCAGATCCGGTACGCGGGCGAGCCGAAACGGGTGCGGCCGCCAATCCGCGATGATGGACCGTTCCTGCAGTCCCGGGCCGTCGGACGGTTCGAGGGCGATCTCCTGCAGCAAGGCCAGAGGGACGCCGTCCGGAGCGGGTGCGTCCGGGGCTTCGGGTTCCCGCTCGTGGACCGAGGCGATGCCATCGGTCCGGGTTCTCGCCCCAGGCGTCACCCCTCCGTCCCGCTCGTGCGTTGCGCCGGATTCCGAGGGATCCCGATAGTAGGCCTCGAGGCGGCGGGAGAGGACGTCAACGTAGTTCGCGCCGTCCCCGAAGACCGTGAGAATCTCTGTCGCGCCCCCGCGTGCGGGGCTGATCACGACGGAACTTCGGGCCGAATGGATCCAGATCTCGTCATGGCCGTCCAGATCGAAGTCGAGAATCTCGAACGCGATGCCTTCCCCCTCGCGCAGCCGCTCCTCGGCCGCGGCGAGTTCGCGCCAGATCGCCCGGCGCAGGTGTGGAAGGTAGACCCCGCCGAACACCCCGTGCCAATACGCGTCGTTGCACTGCGCCCGCGCGATGGCGCGGCGGGCCGCGGCGGGGTCGCCGCGGTCCCGGCATGTCGCGGAGAGCCGGAGCGCCGTCTTGTGCATGCGGTTCGACTCGGGGTATCGGCGCAGGAAACCCTTCCAGTGTCCGCCGCGGATCAGCGGATCGTCACCCTCTCGGTCGGGTGCCGTGACGACAAGCCGCGCAAGGCGCCGCGCGGCGGGGCGGGGGAGGGTCCATTCCTCCATCTCGCGGTATGCGCCCGTCGCGGGATAGACGAGACCGCGGCTCGGTCCGGAGGCCGCCTCGCGGGTCGTGACCAACTCCAGATCACCCCGCTCGCGTCCCGCGTTCAGCGCAGCGAGGAACGCGTCCAGCCAGCCGCCGTGCACCCACTCGCGAGTGTCCGGCCAGCCGCCGAACTTCTCGCCGTCGTCGCCGAGCACGAGTTGACCGCGACCTGCCCGACGCTCGTCGCCGAAGAACTCCACGATCTCGTTCGCGGGCCGGAACGGGATCAGGTACCGAAGCCGTTCGTCGATCGGAAGGAGGCGGATCCGCTTCCCGCCGCTCTCCGTCGTGAAGACGCCGTCCAGCTCCTCGCGCTCCAGTCCGCAGGCGAGGAAGTGACGGTCATCGAGGAGCGTGTGTTCGATGCCCGCGCGCGCCAGATCGGCGGCGAGATCGGGTTCCCATACGCGTTCCGTGAGCCAGAGGCCGGTAGCCTCGACGCCGAACCGGCTGCGGAGATCCGTCCGCATCCATTCGACCTGCTCCACTCGGTCCGCATCCGGGAGCGCCGCGAGGATGGGCTCGTAGCGTCCGGAGGCGAGGAACTCGATGTGGCCGTGCGCGGCCCGTGCCCCGAGATCGTCGAGGAAGTCGGGTGCGTGGCGCTCGATCCAGTCGAGGAGGGGACCCGAGACGTGAAGCGAGATCGGGTATGTGCCGTGTGCGTGGAGCGCATCGAGGAGGGGTCGGTAAACCCCTGTCAGGTGGTCCTCGAACACATGGTCGAAGTTCCCCACCGGCTGGTGGAGGTGAATCGCGAACGAAAAACGAAGCGCGCCTCGGCTCACGCGTCCGCCGGGATTTGGACGCCGGCGCCCGAGCTGAACGCGCGCTCGTACGCGACCGCGGCGCTCCCGAGATCGGCGTCGTTGGCCGGCGCCTTCGCGAGGTCCGCGATGAAGGCGGCCTCCAATGCCTCCGCGCGCTCCGGCGCGAGCCGACGCAGGCGGTCGATGGCGTGCGCGGCGTAGCCGAGCACCTGCGTGGCCTCGATCCCCGCCACATCGTCAAAGAACCAGGCGCACGAGGTGAACATCGCCGCCCGGTCGCGGGCGAGTTCGAGGAGGGACAGCACGTCGTCCCGGCTATCTTCGCGGGCGACCCGGGCCGCAAGACCCTCAAGCCCCGAGGGGTCGCCGAGGGCGCCTCCCAGGGCGGCCAGCGTCCGCCGGGGCTCCGACAACCGGCTCGGCGCGAGGATCCCGAAAGCCTCGTCCAGGCCGGCGGCGAGCGCCTCGAACGCCTCGCGGAGCGGCCTCCGCCAGTGCTGCTGTGAATCCAGGTGAGGCGCCATCCGGCACCCGCACGCCGAGCGCCAGCGCTCCACGCCATGTGCGCAGCTCCAGGAGGTGGGCTCCTCCAGAGTCACGAACGGCACGTCGCCGGCGGCCGCGAGCGCCGAGGCGAAGTTCCCGATCTTCACGTCTCCGCTCCGGCGGACTCGGGAGATCACCTGCATGAGCGCGCGGTTGGCGCCCCCGTGGTGGTGTCCGAACGTCTCGCCATCCGTCGCCAGCGCCACGAGGGGAGCCCCGCGGCCCGCGGCCGACCGCACCGCCTCGAACCACGCGTCACGGCCGTCGAGCAGCGCCCCGAACGCCACGCCGTGCGAGAGCTCGCCGTCGTAGATGAAGACCGCGATCTCCCGGCCCCCACCGAGGCGGACCCGCCCGATGCCTCCGTCCGGGGCGTCCGCGACCTGGTGCGGGGCCAGGATCGTGAAGGCCACGCCCTCCGCCTCCAGCACTTCGAGCGTGGCCACGTCGACGGCCGTCTCCGGAAGCCACATGCCCTCGGCGCAGCGTCCGAAACGCCGCTCGAAGTCCCGCAGACCCCAGCGCACCTCCGTCTCCTTCTCGCGTCGGGAGGCGAGCGGGAGGATGATGTGGTGGTAAGGCTGCGCGACCGCGTTGCCGTGCCCCAGCCGATCGCGGCTCGCCCGGTCCCCGCCGACGAAGCGCTCGTGGATGTCGGGGCGCTCCCCCTCGAGCCAGCGCGCAAGCGTCGGGCCGAGGTCGAAGCTCAGCCAGTCGAACGCCCCCGCCCGCGCCAGAGGTTCGTAGCATTCCGACGCGATTCGTTCGTTCCAGTTCTCGAACGGGGCCGCGCTCGGCTCGCGACGGACCCGGTCCGTCCACGGGTCCTCCCGCGGCGGCTGGTAGAAATGGCCGTGGAGGACAACCGTGGCGCGACCCACGGCCGAGGGGGGGTTCAGTCGCCCGGAGCGTGCGCGGCGAGCGCCCGCCGGTAAACGTCCAGATAGCGGTCCGCGCTGCTCGCCCAGCCGAAGTCGCGCGTCATCGCCTGGACCACGTGCTCGTTCCACGCCTCCGGTCCCCCCGCATGGAGCGTGGCGGCCCGCCCGAGCGCGACCTCGAGATCCTCCGACGTGTATCCGTCGAACAGGAAGCCCGTGACCTGGTCTTCGATGGTGTCGGCCAGCCCCCCGACCCGCCGGGCGACCGGGAGCACCCCGTAGAGCTGGGCCCGCATCTGCGTGAGACCACACGGTTCGTACAGCGACGGCATCAGGAGGAGGTCGATTCCCGCCAGGAGCCGGTGCTCCTTGGGTTCGGTGAACCCGGTGTCCACGGCGATCCGGTCGGGATGCCGTCCGGCCAACTCGCGCAGCGCCGTTTCGTACCGCTCCTCGCCCTGGCCGAGAAAGATGAACTGCCCTTCGGCCCGCTCCAGCGGCCCGCCGTCGATGAGGAGGTCGAGCCCCTTCTGCCCGACGAGCCGCGCGGTCATCCCGTACAACGGTTCGCGCGGCGCCTCGGCCAGGGAGTATTCCCGTTGCAGCGCCCGCTTGCACACCGCTTTCCCGGCCAGGTCCGCGCTCGAGAACGTTGCGGCGATCTCCTCGTCCGTCTCGGGATCCCAGACCTCCAGATCGACTCCGTTCAGGATTCCGAGGAAGCGGTCGCCCATCTCGATGAACGAGCCGTGAAGACCGAAGCCGCCGGTGGCCGTGCGAAGCTCGTGTGCGTGCGTGGGACTCACGGTCGTCGCGTAGTCCGCGAACACGAGCCCCCCCTTGAGGAGATTCAGGTGGCCGTGGAACTCCATGAGCCGCCAGTGGAACAGCTCACGCGGGAGCCCGATCTCCTCGATCACGCCAGGTTCCTGAAGTCCCTGGTAGCCGGCGTTGTGAATGGAGAGGACGGCCGCCATGCGGTCGTGCGCCTCGCGCCCCGCGAACCGCGTGCGCAGGAATACGGGGGCGAGGGCCGCATGCCAGTCGTGCGCGTGCACGACGACGGGCACGTTGGCGAGCTCCGGCAGAATCTGGAGCGCCGCGAGGTTGTAGAGCGCGAAGCGCACCGGATTGTCCGTGTAGTCCGCCCCGCCTTCCCCGTAGATCCCGTCCCGGTCGAAGAACCCGGGATGGTCGACGAAGAGCACGCGCGGGTTCCGGCGCGGGCCGGGATGCTGGAGAATCCGGACTTCCTCCACCCGACGTCCCACGCGCACGCGGAAGCTGTCCGTAATCGGTTCCAGGTCGGGGAAAGCCTCGCGCACCGACCGGTAGAGCGGCATGAACACCGTGACGGGGGTCCCCTGGGCCGCCTGGAAGGTGGCGATGCCGCGCACCGCCTCCGCGAGGCCGCCGGTGCGGGCGTACGGCCAGTACTCGGCGACGAGATGCACGACGGCAAGTTCCTCCGGGGGCTTGACCCCCGCCGGCGGTCGTGTCGGCGCTGGCTTGGCGATTGCGGGCATGCGGCTCATACTTCGTCGCGACGTGGCGAATGTGTGGCTGCAAGGGACGGCGTCCGGTCCGGACGGACGCGCCGCGATGAGGTGGCAGATCGAACAGGAAAAAGCTAGCGGCCCGCCCGGACCTCTCCAAACCCCGGCACGCGATCCTTCGTTCCCTCTGAAGGCGTCCGACTTCGAGGCGTTCCACGCGGGACGGGAGTCTGCGCTCCATGATCTCCTCGGTGCGTACCCGTGCGAACGCGGCGGGAAGGCCGGTACGCGGTTCGCCGTGTGGGCCCCGCGCGCCCACCGGGTCAGCGTCGTGGGCTCGTTCAACGAGTGGGAGGGGGAGGCGCATCCCATGTCTCCGGTGGGAGATGCCGGCGTGTGGGAGCGCTTCGTCCCCGGCGTCGGGCCCGGAGCGCTGTACAAGTTCCGCGTCGGCTCCGGGACGGACGGCGCGGCGGGCGGGCTCCCCCTCGAGGTCGACAAGGCCGATCCGCTCGGGCGCGCCGCCGAAGTGAGGCCGGGCACCGCGTCGCGAGTCGTGTCGACCGCCCCCCACGGCTGGACGGATGCGGCGTGGGTCGAGACCCGGCGGGAACGCGCGACCCCCGGAGTCCCCATCTCCATCTACGAGGTCCATCCCGGTTCCTGGCGCCGGAACGCCGACGGCTCGTGGCTCGGGTACCGCGCGCTCGCCCGGGAGCTGCTGCCCTATGTGGCCGACCTGGGTTTCACGCACATCGAACTCCTCCCCGTCATGGAACATCCGTATGACGGAAGTTGGGGATATCAGACGGTCGGGTACTTCGCCCCCACCTCCCGCTACGGACCTCCGGAGGACTTCGCGCATTTCGTGGACGAGGCCCACCGCCTGGGGCTGGGCGTCGTGCTCGACTGGGTGCCCGGCCACTTCGGCCCCGACCTCCACGGCCTGCGCACGTTCGACGGCGCGCCCCTCTACGAGATGGGGGAGGAATCGCGGGCCGTTCATCCGGACTGGGGCACGCTCGCCTTCGATTTCGACCGCCCCGAGGTCGTCTCCTTCCTCCTCTCGAGCGCGCGCTGCTGGATCGAGCACTACCACGTGGACGGCCTGCGCGTCGATGCGGTGGCGTCGATGCTCCACCTCGACTATTCGCGGGATGAGGGAGAGTGGGAGCCGAACGAACTCGGGGGACGGGAGAACCTCGGCGCGATCGCCTTCCTCAAAGGGCTCTCGGAGATGGCCCACCGCGATTTTCCGGGCGTTCTCCTGTTCGCGGAGGAGAGCAGCGCGTGGCCGGGAGTCACGGCGCCGGTGGACGAGGGAGGGCTCGGGTTCGACTTCAAGTGGAACATGGGATGGATGAACGACACGCTCCGGGTACTGGCCGCGCCGCCGGAGCGGCGGCCGCACCTGCACCGGCACCTGACGTTCTCGCTTCACTATGCGCACTCGGAACGGTATCTCCTTCCCCTGTCGCATGATGAAGTCGTTCATCTTAAGTGTTCTCTCGTGGAGAAGATGCCGGGGACGGACGAGGAGAAGTTCGCCGGCCTCCGCCTCCTCCTCGGCTACATGTGGACGCACCCGGGAGCCAAGCTGCTCTTCATGGGAGGGGAGATCGGGGAGCGGCGGGAATGGGACGAGGATGGTGCGCTGGACTGGGGTCTTCCGGATGCGTCAGCGAACCCGGCGCACCGGGCGCACCGCGGGCTCCGGCGCTGGGTGCGCGCGCTGAACCGTCTCTACGCGAGCGAACCGGCGCTGCACGCCTTCGACCACAGGCCGGAAGGGTTCGAGTGGCTGGACGTGCACGACGCGTCGCACAGCGTACTGAGCTACGTGCGTTGGCGGCCGGAGTGGGAGGGAGCGGTCGTCGTCGTCGCGAATTTCTCCGCGACCGCGTGGCCGCGGTATCGGATCGCCCTTCCCGAAGCCGGGCCGTACCGCGTTCTGCTGGACAGCGGCGACCCGGATTTCGGGGGGAGCGGGCGCACCGCGCCTCCGGCTCGCGCGGAGGTGGTCACCCACCATGGACGCCCCGCCTCGCTCCCGATCGATCTCCCGCCGCTGGGCTTTCTCGTGCTGACGCGCTCCGAAGAGCCGGGCAGGGGGGGTCAGGCCGCGTAGAGTTGCAGCCGCGTCGCGAACTCGCCCGCGATCGCCTCCAGCGCCTCGAGGTCGGGGTGCCGGAGGAAGATCATCCCGTCGGAGACGAGCGTGGCCTGCCAGTTCCGCCGTGGCGACCCGACCGGGAGCAGATCGAGGCTGCACACCCGCTCGCCGTACTCCTGGAGCAGGGGGCCGAGCCCCTCGATGCGCTGGATCCGGCCCTGCCCGCGCGCCCGCTTGACGATCCAGCAGGCGTTGTACTTCCGTTCCACCGGCTGCGACCACTTCGCGTGCACGACGCCTTCGGCCCACCCGCGATAGGTGTCGATGTCGCTCGCGAAGTTGATGAGGTCGACCGTCCGCACGCCGGGAGGCCTCGCGGCGATTTCGCCGAACACCGCCTCCCCGTCCGCCGTCCGGTACCACTCCATGTGCGTGTAGCCGGTCTCGAACCCGAGCGCGGCGAGCACGGCGAACCCCATCTCGCGCCCGGCCGCGACATCATCCGCCTCCACGTCGCGCAGCGCATAGGTGATGGGGCTGAGCCACTCGTGCGTCTTCGACTCGAGCGCACGGGGCCAGTAGCGGCAGATGTTGTAGTGCGCGACGACCCCCCTGACCGTGACCGTGTCGAAGGTCATGTCCTCGCCCTCGATGAACTCCTCTACCGTGACCTGCGGGACGTGCCGGAGGGCCGGAAGGATCCGCTCCAGGTCCCGCGCCGAATCGACCCGGTGCGTGTCGGCCGAGCCGGCCCCGTCGACGGGTTTCACGATGAGCGGGAAGCCGACGCGCTCCGCAACCTCGCGGCACTCGGCGCTGCTCGTGGCCCTCCCGTGGCGGGGCGTCCGGATCCCCGCGCCGTCGAGGACGTCCTTCATGACCTCCTTGTCGCGGAAGGGGAGCGTCTGCGCGACGGTCGGCCCGGGCAGCTCCAGCATCTCCCGCAGCCGCGCCGCGAGGATCATGAAGGGTTCCCAGAGACACTCCACGCGGTCGATGCGGGTTTTCTCGGCGAGCGCGGCGACCTGCCGCATCACATCCGCCTCATCCGCCAGCGACCTCACCTGCAGGTGCGTGGACACGCTCGCTCGGGCGACCTCGGGCAGCGCCGACCCGGGCTGGTCGCCCAGACCGATGACGTTCGCGCCCACTTCCGCGAGTCCCCGCGTGAAATACGTCATCTCGGCCGGGTAACCCGGCGAAATCATCAAGACGTTCATGGTTCCGTTGAGTGGTTCCGTTGAGTGTTTCGTTACGTGGCGAGTTCCACCCGCACGCGGGTGATGATCCGCCCCAGCGCCTCCTCGACGACCTCCGTGCGCGGATGGCGGACGATGATGTAGCCCTCTCCCTCGTAGGACGCGCTCTGCGCCTGTCCCGCTCGGGGGAGCCGCCACTCGACGCAGAGCGGCCCGAGGTCGTTCGCGATCTCCTCGATGCCGGCCACGCGTTGCACGGGGCCCCGGCCCTGTCCCCGGAGATAGGCCGCGCCGGCCGCGTAGGGGCGAGGCGGGGGATCGAACTCGTCGAAGACCAGGAGGTGGGCCCACGCACGGTAGAGGTCGAAGTCGTGCGCCTGCGAGATCAGCGTGACGAACTGGGCGCCCGGGGGACGGGCCCCGACTTCGGAGATCGCCACCGAACCGTCCGGCCGCCGGAACCACTCCATGTGGCTCAGCCCCGTCTCCATTCCGAGCGCATCGAGCGCGGGTCCGGCAACGCGCCGGATCTCCTCGTACCGGGGCGAATCGACCTCCCGCGGGAGGAGGACGCACCACTGGATCCACGGCTCGCGCAGGACCTCGAGGGGGGAAGGCAGGTAGTGGTTGATCGAGTGCCAGACCGGGCGCCCGCCGATCGAGACCGCGTCGAAGGAGTGTTCTTCGCCCACGACGAACTCCTCGACGAGCGTCGGCCGCTCGGCGCTCGGCCGCGACATCGCGATCGCCGTGCGCAACTGCGCCGGCGTTTCCACGCGGAACGTGCCGCGGGCGCCGGAACCGGCCGGCGGCTTCACGATGAGGGGGAAGCCCGTCGCTTCCGAGAAGGCCGTCGCCTCGTCCTCGTCCCGGACCAGCGCGTGCCGGGCACAGGGCAGGCCGTGTGCCCGGAGCACGTCCTTCATCAGGGATTTGTCGCGGAAATTGCGTGCGGCCTCCGCGCCCATCCCCACGATTCCGGTCCCGTCGCGCAGCTCTCCGAGCGGTACCTGAAGCTCCTCCAGCGCGCCCAGCAGACGGTCGATCCCGCCGAGTTCGGCGGAGAGCCGGCGCAGCCCGACGTGGATGCCCTCCGCCGACAGCGCGTCCTCGACCCGGACGTGCGCCGCGATCCGCTGCCGGAGGGAGGCCGGCGTTCGTTCGAGCGGTTCCTGCGTCACGACCCCGAGGCGCACGTCGGCGAGCCCCGCGGCGGCCTCCAGAAAGCGCAGCGTGGTAGGGAGATAGAACGGGGCGACGAATGCGACGTTGTGCATGGATCTTCCGGGTTCCCGCGGCGGGCCGGACGGCCGCCGCCGGACGGGCTGGCGTTTGAGAGCAGGGACTGTACTATGTCGGGCCCTCAAAGTGAAGTTTTTCCCACGAGTCGTTGGCGAAGCAATGCACGTCGTATTCGTTGAACCCCTGTTTCCCGGGAACCAGAAGGACTTCGTACGCGGTCTGCACGAAATCGGCGCGGACGTGTCGGCGGTGGGCGAAGCCCCGGTGGAGGCGCTCGGCCCGGATCTGCACCGGTGGCTCACCTGCTACGAGCAGGTCGGCTCCGTGTGCGACGAGGGCGCGCTCGCGCACGCCCTTAACGAGATCCACCGGCGGCGACCCGTGGATCGCCTCGAGGCCACGGTGGAAGCCCACATCCTTCCGGTCGCCCGCGTGCGGGAAGCCGCCGGACTGGCCGGGACCTCGGTGAGGACCGCGCACCTGTGCCGCGACAAGCCGGCAATGAAGGACGCCCTCCGCGCCGCGGGGATCGCGACCGCTCAATCCATGGGGGGAGGCGACGCCGGGGAGATCGCGGGTTTCGGCCGGAGGATCGGTTATCCGCTCATCGTGAAACCTCGCGCCGGGGCCGGCGCCTCGGGCACGTATCGCGTCGACGATGAGGCGCAGCTTGCGGCGCTGCTCCCGCGCCTCGGCGTCGGGCATGGCGCCGAAGTCGCCGTCGAGGAGTTCGTGGACGGACACGAGGCCTTCTACGACACGCTGACGGTGGACGGCGTGGTGGTCCACGATTTCATGACCCACTACTACCCGAACGTGCTCGAGGCGATGCGGATGCGCGAGGTGTCGCCCCAGTTCATCGCCACGAACCGGATCGACGCCGCCGACGCCTACGCGGAGGTCCGGGACCTGGGGCAGCGGGTCATCGATGCGCTCGAGATCGGGACCTCCGCCACCCACATGGAATGGTTCTTCGGAGAGAAGGGGCTCAGATTCTCCGAGATCGGTTGCCGTCCGCCCGGCGTCCGGGCCTGGGATCTGTACGGCGCGGCGAACGAGCTGGATGTGTACCGCGAGTGGGCGGCCTGCATCGTGCACGGCCGGAAACTGCGGGACGCATCGCGCCGGTACTCCGCGGGGATCGTGACGTTGCGGCCCGAAAACGATGGGCGGATCGCGGGGTATGAGGGTCTGGAGAAGGTGGAAGCACGCTTCGGGGAGTGGATCATCGACACGCACCTGCCGCCGCCCGGTACGCCCACCCAGCCGGTGGAAGCCGGATACATGGCGAACGCCTGGCTCCGTCTGCGGCACCCGGATTACGACGAACTGCGCGAAATGCTCGACGCGGTCGGGCGCTGGGTGAGAGTGCGCGCCGCATGAGGGTGTCGAGAAGGCGCCGGGCCACGGGCGACGCCGGGTTCCCGTCCCGGCTCGTCCTCCTGGGTCCGCGAGGGGGCGACCTTGCGCTCATCGACGTGGTGTGGGAACTGGAGGCCAGTGGCGCGCTCTCACCGGGCGCGCGGATCGGGGCCATCACCGCCGGATGGCGAGACCGGGAGGCGAACGAAGGACTCATCAATCCCCGCCTGGCGGACCGCGTCGTGGATCTTGAACTCTATCGGCGCTCCGACCGGATCGCCGAGGCGGACGCGGAACTCGCGCGTGCGCACCTGGAGAGCCGGAACCGGCTCCGAGCGCTGCGCCGCGCCTACAACCTGCGGCTCCACGGTCTCGTCGAGGCGCATCGGCGGCTGGCCGAGCTGCGGGGGGACGAGACGGTTCTCGCCGCCGAGCGGGAAGAGGCCCTCGAAGCGATTCGACGCCTCGATGCGCGCCATCTGGACCGCGTGGTCGAGATTCGTTCGGAGTTCGAAGGGCGCATGGCGCCGGGTGAGCGCGATGCCGTGCGGTCGCAGCGACGGGAGGTGAACGCGCGCCTCGAGGGGGTCGAACTGATCGTCCTCGAGGGCGGGCACGTCTCGAATCTGCTCAGCCGGCTTCGTCTATTCGGCGGACGGGAACTCCTCGGAGGGCGCACCGTGATCGCCCGCTCGGCGGGCGCGATGGCGCTGACGGAGCGCATCGTCCTCTTTCACGATCGGCCGCCGTGGGGGGAGGGGAACCCCGAGGTGTTCGATGCGGGACTCGGGATCGCCGAGGGGATCGTCGCGCTTCCCCACGCCTCGGCCCGCCTGGCGCTGGACGACCGGACGCGGGGGGCACGGCTCGCAGCCCGCTTCGCCCCGGCCTCCTGCGTCCTCCTCGACCCGGGCCGCCGCATCGACCGGGCCGGCGACGGCTGGAGCGGCGTGGACGGTGCCGAGCGCCTCGATCTGATGGGCCGCCGGGTCCTCTTCCGCCAGGCGGCGTAGTCCGGCCCATGCGATTCGACGCCGGCGCCCGGGAACACGGGTACGACCTGTCGATGCCGCGTTCGCCCGCGATCGCGGCGCTCGAGAAGCAGCTCGTCTCGGGTGTCGGTGCGGCGGATGCGGTCGACGCGTTCGTCGATGCGAACGAGTTCCCCCTCGCCGAGCCGCCACTCTACACCTTCGTGTACCGGGGCCACGCCGACGCCGTGCGCCTGCGACACTGGGTGCACGGACTCCAGACCTCGGCGCCCTTCCGCCGCCTGGACGGAACCGATCTCTGGTGCTACACGCTCGAACTCCCCGACGAGTCCCGGGTGGAGTACAAGATCGAGGTGCTCGCCCGCGGCCGCGCCGAATGGATCGAGGATCCGCTGAACCCCCAACGCGCCCGCGACCCGTTCGGCGCGAACTCGGTCGTGCAGGCACGGGGCTACGAGATCCCCGACTGGGCCCGTGAGAGCGGGGAAGTCCGGCCCGGCGAAATGGACGAACTCGCGGTCGAGAGCGAGGCGCTCGAATCCGCCCGTCACGTGACGGTGTACCGTCCGGCGGAGTTCCGCGCCAACCGGCGCTACCCGCTGCTCATCGTGCACGACGGCGGGGACTACGTCGAGTACGCCGGCCTGAAGCACGTGCTCGACCGACTGATCGACCGCTTCGAGGTCCCCCGGATGATCGTCGCCCTTCTGCACCCGGGCGACCGGATGTCGGAATACTCGGCAGATCCGGCGCACGCCCGGTTCGTCGCCGAAGAGTTGCTCCCGCGCCTCGAACGCGACTATCCGCTCCTCCCGGATCCGGAGTCGCGCGGCCTCATGGGCGCGAGTCTGGGCGCCGTCGCATCCTTCCACGCCGCGCTCGAATACCCCGGCCGCTTCGGCCGCATCCTGCTCCAGTCGGGCTCATTCCTCTTCACGGACATCGGCGACAACGAGAGCGGCCCCGTCTTCGACCGCATCGTCGACATGATGAACGCGTACCGGGCCGTGCCGACCGCCATCGCGGAGAAGGCGTTCGTCTCCGTGGGCGTCTACGAACCGCTGGTCTCGGAGAACCGAGCCCTGATACACGCTCTCCGTCGCGGCGGCGCGGACGTACGCTTCGTCGAGTCGCGCGACGGCCACAACTGGGAGAACTGGCGCGACCGTCTGCGCGAGGGCCTGTCGTGGCTCTTCCCGGGTCCGCTCTGGATGGTCTACGAGTGACGGCTCCGTCGACGTCCGCGGGCGAGGTCACGCGCCGCATCGGCCTCTCGCTCGGGGCGGACCTCTGCTGGCCCATCGCCTATCGCGCGATCCTCGAACGGCTGAACCCCCGGATTCCCTCGTCCGATGGCACGATCCGGTTCCATATCGAGGACGTCATGATCGAGCCCTTCGACCTGCAGCAGAAGGGGAAGTACGACGTCGTCATCGACCGCCTCACGCACTGGTTTTTTCCGACGCGGGAGTGGATCAAGAAGTCCGTGATCATGGACGGGCTCTACGTGTTCAACAATCCGTGGAGCGTCCAGTCGATGGAGAAGCACTCCACTTACTGCGCGATGATGAGGCTGGGTCTCCCCGTTCCGCGGACGTGGCTCATCCCGCCCAAGTCCTACGATCCGCAGGACGATCTGGCGGTCACCCTGAAACGCTACGCGCGGCTCTTCGACCTGCCCGCCGTGGCGCGCGACCTGGGCTATCCCGTGTTCATGAAGCCGTACGACGGCGGCGGCTGGCGCGGCGTGTCGCGGATCGGGGACGACGAAGCGCTCGGCGCCGCCTACGACGAGAGCGGCAAGTTCGTCATGCACCTCCAGCAGGGGGTGGAGCACGACCGTTTCGTCCGCTGCATCGGGCTGGGACCCCAGACGCGGGCCGTTCTCTACGACCCCGGCGCCCCGGCGCACGACCGCTACACCGTCGAGCGCGATCATCTCGAGCCGACGGACGCCGGCGCGATCCGCGACACGACGCTCACGATCAACGCCTTCTTCGGGTGGGATTTCAACTCGTGCGAGGTGCTTCGCAGCGGCGGGCGGTGGATGCCGATCGACTTCGCGAACCCCTGTCCGGATTCGCAGGTCACCTCGCTCCACTACCACTTCCCCTGGCTCATCAAGGCGAATCTCCGCTGGTCCCTCTTCTGTGCGGCGACCCGGCGCAGGATGCGCATCAACCTCGATTGGCAGCCGTTCCTCGAGGCCTGCCGTCCGGGGATGTCGGTCGGCGAGAGGGTTCGAGCCTGCGCCGGGATCGCGGAGGCCAGGTTCGAGACCGACCGCTTCGTGGAGTTCTGCGAGACGCATCTCGCGGAGCTGGACGAGGTGGCCGACGAGTTCTTCGGCAGCGAGGCGGCTCACGAGGCGGTGCGCGCGAAGGTGGCCTCGCTCTACCCCGATCACGAGATCGAGGAGTTCACCGCCCTCTTCTTCGACCGCATACAGGCGGCCCGCCGGGAGGAACCCCCCGGCGCCGTGCCGATTCTTGCCTCATGAAGCTCAATGCCAGTTGGTGGTCGCATCGTCTCGGACAGGAGGTCAACGTCGCGCGGTGGGGCGAGGTCGGCGTGCCCTTCCTCATGTTTCCCACGGCCGGAGGAGATGCAGAGGAGATCGAGCGCTTTCTCGTCATCGACACGGTGGCGGACTACCTGACGGACGGCCGGATCAAGGTCTATTCGTGCGACAGCGTGGCGGGCCGCGTCATGCTCGGACGCGAGGGGACCCCCGAACACCGCATGGCCGTCCTGAACCGGTTTCAGGAGTTCGTCTACCGCGAGTTCGTCCCCATGATCCGGGAGGACTGCAACGATCCGGGGATCGAGGTCATCGTCGCAGGCTCCTCCATCGGAGCGTTCAACGCGCTCGCCGCGCTGTGCCGGTTCCCCGACGCCTTCTCGCACGCCGTGTGCATGAGCGGCACGTACGATCTCCAGCGTTTTTTGAAAGACGACACCGGCGTCGAGGCGAGAGCGACGGGCGACTTCTACCGAGCCTCGCCCGTGCACCATCTGCCGCAACTCGAGGGCGAGACGCTCGACCTGCTGCGCCGGCGTTTCGTCCTCCTCGCCTCCGGGAGCGGGCGGGCGGAGGATATCGGCGAATCCTGGCGCGCGGCCTCACTCCTGGGGCAAAAAGGCGTGCCGAACCGGATGGACGACTGGGGCGAGGAGTGGCACCACGACTGGCCCACGTGGCGCAACATGCTCGTCCGCTACCTCGACGAGCTCCTCCCGCCTCCCTAGTCCGCCGTTCTCATCAGGCTTCGCGATCAGTCGTCGCCGCGCAGCGACGGGACGTAGTAGTCCCGCGCGTAGTCCCGCACCATGCGGCCCGCCGTGAATCGCGCGCCTGCCACCTCGATCGCGCGCCGGGCGGGCGCGAGCCAGCTTGCCGGGGCGTCGTCCGCGGCCCCGGCGCCGGGCCGATCGTAGTAGAGGGGGATGACGTCCTCCTCCAGGAGCCGGAAGAGGTGTTCGGCATCGTGCTCGTCCACCTCCTCCTCGCTCGCCGTCGCGGGGGCGAGCGGGATGATCCACCCGTTGTCGCCCTCGAAACCCTCCTCCCACCAGCCGTCCGCGGTCGCGAGCTGGGGTACGCCGTTGAGGGCGGCCTTCATCCCGCTCGTCCCGCTCGCCTCCAGCGGGACCCGAGGGAGGTTGAGCCACAGGTCCACGCCCTCGACGAGACCGTGCGCCGCATGGAGTCCGTAGTTCTCGAGAAAGGCGATTCGCCCTTCGAACTCCGGATCGCGGGTATGCTCGTACACGCGCTGGAGGACGCGCTTCCCGTCGTCGTCCCGCGGGTGCGCCTTCCCGGCGAAGATCAACTGCACGGGGCGGGCGGGGTCCGAGAGTAGCGCCAGCAGGCGTTCACGGTCGCGGAAGATGAGGTCCGCGCGCTTGTACGTCGCGAAGCGCCGTGCGAACCCGATCGTGAGCGGCTCGGGGCTCATCAGCGTGCCGGCTCCGGCGAGGTGAGCCGACTCCGTCCAGTGGCCGGGCCATCGGCGTCTGGCCTCGTCGCGCATCAGATCGAGGAGCCGGAGCTTCAGCCGGCGCCGCACGCGCCACAGCGCCGGCGCCGGCACGTCGCGCACCGCGCCCCACATCGCTTCGTCGTCCGTGCATCGCCACCCGGCGGGCAGCCATTCGTCCAGGAGACCGGCGATGTCATCGCTCATCCACGTGGCGAGGTGGACCCCGTTCGTCACGTGCCGGATCGGTACCTCTCCGGCCGCACGGTCCTCCCAGAGGCCGCGCCAGATGTTCCGGCTCACGCGCCCGTGCCGCGCGGAGACGCCGTTGACGCGTCGCGACAGCCGGATCGCCGCCGCCGTCATGTGGAATCGGTCCTGCGCCTCGTCGTCCGGATGGCGACCGAGTCCCAGCAACTCCTCGCGGTGAGGGATCTCTTCCCAGAACGTCTCGCCGATCCATTCGCGCATCTGGGCGTGGGAGAACACGTCGTGACCCGCGGATACGGGCGTATGCGTCGTGAAAACGGTCGAGGCCCGGACCCGGGACACCGCGTCCGCGAAGGACCGGCCGTCCCGCATCAGCCGGCGCACGCGCTCCACCATCATGAACGCCGCGTGTCCCTCGTTCGCGTGCCACGCCCCGGGCTCGATCCCGAGCGCGGCGAGCACGCGCACGCCGCCGACGCCGAGGATCGCTTCCTGCCGCAGCCGGTGATCCGCGCCGCCCGCGTAGAGTTGGTGGGAGAGGCCCCGGTCGGCGGGATCGTTCTCCTCGAGATCCGTGTCGAGGAGGTACAGCGAGACGCGGCCGACGCGCAGCCTCCACGCCCCGATATGGATGCGGCGTCCCCCGCCGCGGATCGAAGCGAGCCAGGGGACGCCGTCCACGCCCCGCAACCGCTCCAGCGGGGTCAGGTCGGGGTCGAGCGGGTCGTCCGCATCGTCCTGCCAGCCGTCCGACCCCAGCGTCTGGTCGAAGTAGCCGTGCGCGTACATCAGCCCGACCCCGACAAGGGGGACCCCCAGTTCCGACGCCGCCTTGAGATGGTCCCCCGCGAGCACGCCGAGTCCCCCGGAGTAGATGGGGATGGACTCGTGCAACGCGAATTCCGCGCAGAAGTACGCCACCGGGAGGTCGCGGAACGCGGGATAACGCTCGTCGAACCAGGTCGGGGTGGCGTCCGCCCCGACGTCGTCGGCGTGCCCGGCTGTCCCGGGTTCCCGCGCGTGACCGACGGCTACGGCGTCGCGCCGAACGTCCAGCGCCGCGTCGTATCTCCGGAGGAAGACAGGATCTTCGGCCACGCTGCGAAGGCGCTCGGCTCCGACGGTTCGCAACAGCGCCACGGGGTTGTGCCGCGTGCGGCGCCACAGCGGCGGATCGATGGCCCGGAAGAGGGTCGGGGCCTCCGGATTCCACGTCCACGAGAGGTCGTTCGCGAGCGTCCACAACCCCCCGAGGCGGTCGGGCAGCCGGGGACATCGCGCGTCTTCAGCGGTGGTCGTCCTTTCGCGCGGACTCACGTCCTTGTGCGTCTCCTTGCTTCAGCGAGGGTGCTGGCCGCAATCAGCGGTTGGGCGGCGCCGGGGCTCCGGGCCGCCCGGAGCGCGCACGAACTTACCGCACTCGGCCAGACGCGACACACCCGGCGGTTTCACTCCCCGGAATCCCGGCCGGACTACCTCGGTCCCACTCGGACGATGTTCCCGAAGAAAGCCTCGGTTGCCGCGTCGTCAGGGGGGGGTACGTTGTTCGTATGCACTCGATTATCGCAACGAGGCTCCACGCGAAGCGATGTTCCTTACCGGCATTGGTCGGTCTGGTTGCAGCGGGTTTCGGATGTGGCGTTTCGGCGACGCAGGATCCCGGGATCGTTGTGATTCCAAACGATCCGTCCCCGCCGTACACGATTGACCTCGAACCCGGTCGGGTACTTGCGGGTGGCACGCTGCACGAGGACGACTGGGTCTCGACTTTTGGCGGCGTGGAGGTGCTGGGAGCTGGCACGTTGCTCCTCTGGGATTTGACCGCTTATCGCTTCCTCGTCGCCTCGCCCGGCAGTCCGGACCGGCGCTGGATCGGGACCGAGGGCGAGGGGCCGGGCGAGTACAGAGGGATTCGATGGGTACGCTCCCACAGGGATCGCATTCATGTGTTCGACGTTGACAACCTGCGCCGCACGGTGCTCGATGCGGAGAGTTTCGAGGTACTTCACACCAACCCCCTGCGGCTTTACGGCAACTACTGTTGCGACGCCGCTGTACTGGACGACTCATCGTACGTGATCAGTGCGATGAGTTACTTGCCGGAGCGCGTCGGGTATGCTCTCCACCGCTTTGACGCGGCAGGCCATGTGGCACTTTCCTTCGATGAGGTGTCCGTCGGAGCAGTGCCCGACGTGCAGAACCATCGATGGGTGGTTGGAGCCTCGCGCAGCGGACACGTTTGGTCCGCATCGTTCCACGAGTACAGAATCGACCTCTGGGACGCGGCCAGGGGGATCCGAAGCCTCTCGCTGAAGAGGGAGGCGGACTGGGTTCTCCCCCGCCACGTGCGGGAAACGTGGGAACCGGGGAAACCCGGATTGTTGATGATCACCGGCCTCGCAGAAGATCCGCGGGGCCGACTGTGGGTGATCCTCCGTGTACCTACACGGTCTCCGCCGCCCGACGATTGTTTCGAGGTCGTACACGACCAGACACCCGAGGGTCCTGGATACCGTGTTCGCGAGGCGTGCCAGCCACTCCATTACCTGAGGATCGAGGTGCTCGACCCCCGGGCTGGTCGGCTGCTTGCCGCCTGGGACGCTCCGCCGACGCTCGCCCGCGACTCCGTCCCTTCGGGCGTCACGGACGAGGGGATGCTCTACTCGCTGGGGCAGAATCCCCTTGGGTTCCCGGTTGTCCGGCTTTGGAACGCAAGGTTGAAACCAGTGCAAGGCCCACCTCAATAAGGAGGCGAACGTGAGAGCGCTCAGGATATTCGGCTCGGTGTTGTTGCCTCCAGGCGGGAAAGGTAGGCCCCGCCGAACACGCCGTGCCAATACGCGTCGTTGCACTGTGCGCGCGCGATGGCCCGCCGTACTCCTGCACACGATGGTGCGTATCCCGAGTTGGTCCGGAGCCCGGCATGTCTCAGCGCGTCGCGCCGCGGCCAAGAGCGACGAGCCTTACGTCGGCCACCATGACCTCTGCGTCGGAGTTCGACATCACTACGCGTTCGATACCGTCGAAATGAACGTCGGAAGGGCGGGGAAATCCGCCATCTCCGTAGTCAGGCGAGAGAAAGACGGGGATCGCCGTCAGGTCTCCGACGTCGAGTACGTAGCCCACGGGGTCCTGGCCCCCCAGCCTCGAACTGACGAACAATCGTCCGTCCGGGAGCGGCTCCACACGCGCAAGGCCAACGCCCAGCACACGGCTCCGTCCGCCGAAGCTCTCAATGGTGCGCGCCCGATGGTCCAGTCGCAGCGAACGAGCCGGTTCCGGAAAGAAGCGTACGCCCAGAAGTTGACCGTCGTCCCCGTAGCTGACGAGCGCCAGATGCTCGTTGTCCAATACATGGATCGTCCCGTCGCCGGACACGGCGGTCTCGTGCATGGGAAGCTGGTAATGCTCACCGGTCGCGACGCGAAGTGCTCCCGGTATCCGGGCGAACGGAATACTCTCGCCCCCCGACATCCGAACCAGGTAGTAGTCCGGATACGCGTCGGAAGCCACGACGAGGCCTCGTTCGGAGTGGTAGTCGAGACTGCGTGCGTTTCCAGGTAACGGCGCGACGGAGATGAAGTCCCCGCTCGGCGTGAGGTGCTGCAACCGCCCGGCACCTCCGTCCATTACGATGATTCGCCCTTCGTCGCCCGCGAGCCGCGACGGTGACGACCACTCTCCGGGTCCCTGCCCCTCGCGTCCGATGATGCCCTTGACGTTCAGCTGTCGATCCAACAGCACGATTCGGGGGTGCAGACCGTCGGCCACATAATAGCCGGATCCGGTGACGAGGATGTCACGGACTGATCCGAAGCTCACTCGCTCGTCCAAAGCGCCGATGTGGGCGACCACAGCGCCGATCTCGTACGCGTGATCCGTAGTCTCAACAAAGCGGAGACGTGTCCCGGCATCGGGCAGGACGGTGGCCCCTCCGCCGCAGGACATCGGCGCCGGAAGCAGTGCCGCTGCAAGCAACCACTTCGCCGGTCGCCTGCCGGGGCGGATCCCTACCTGCCGCGAATCGCCCATGGTTCGAAACTCAAAAGAACGAAAGCGCGGCGAGCTGCGAGGCAGGCCGTTCAGAAGAGCCAGGGCGCATACGTATCGCAGCGAAGAGTGACATCTCTGCCCTCCTCCATCTCGTAGGTACCGACATGGAACGACCATCTCAAGGCGGCCTCCGAACTCGGTGTTCCGCTCGTAGGCGTGGGGCTGATGTCCGCGCCCGGCTACTTCGATCAGGCGCTGTTTGCTCCCTACACGACTGACACTTGACCCCGGGTTCTCGTCGCGGCCAACGGGTGTGGTGGCACCGTGGCTCGAGGTCGCCCGGAGCGCGCACGAACTTACCGCACCGGCAAGGCGCAACACACCCTGCGGTTTGACTCCCCGGGACCCCTGTCAGCCCCCTTCGCGACGCGTACCCGTTGCAGCCTCAGCGGTGCGGGGCCAAACTCAGCCCTCCTTCCGCACACTCGTCGCCAACGGGGACAACGCATGGACTTCGCCACAATCGTAGACTGGCTCGACCGGAACGTCGCGCAGTTCGGGATCACGATCGGGGGAGAGCGCCTGACGCTTCAGGTCCTGCTCCTCCTCGGGATCGGGACCTATCTCACTCTCCGGCTCGGCCTGCCGCAGATCCGCAAGTTCGCGCACGGCGTCGCCGTGGCCACGGGCCGATACGACGACCCGAACGATCCGGGCGACGTGTCGCATTTCCAGGCGCTGACCACCGCGCTCAGCGCCACGGTGGGCATCGGGAACATCGCCGGCGCCGCGATCGCCATCCACCTCGGGGGTCCGGGGGCGCTCTTCTGGATGTGGATGACCGCCTTCCTCGGCATGGCGACGAAGTACAGCGAAGTCACGCTGGCGCAGAAGTACCGCGAGGTCGACGAGTCGTCCGCGAAATACAGCGGGAAGGTGTCGGGCGGACCGATGTACTACATCGAGAAGGGGCTCGGTCCGCGCTGGAAGCCCGTGGCGGCGTTCTTCGCCGTCATGCTGGGGATGACGGCGTTCATGACGGGGAACGCGAACCAGGCCAATACGGTCGCGGACGCGATGCTCGCCGAGTTCGGGATCGCCACATGGATCACCGGTCTCACGACCTCGACGATCGTCGCCCTGGTGATTCTGGGCGGCATCAAGCGCATCGGCCGCGTGACGAGCATCCTCGCTCCGTTCATGGCGATCGTCTACGTGACCGCCGCCATGATCATCATCATCCTGAACCTCGGCGAGGTGCCGGCGACCTTCGCGCTCATCTTCAGCGAAGCCTTCAACCCGACCGCCGGCGTGGCGGGCACCGGGGTTGGCGCCTTCCTCGTCACGCTCATGTGGGGCGTGCGGCGCGGACTGTTCTCGAACGAGGCGGGGCAGGGATCCGCGCCGATCGCGCACGCGGCGGCGAAGACGGACGAGCCGGTCTCCGAGGGCGTCGTCGCGCTGCTCGAGCCGTTCATCGATACGATCGTCATCGTAACCATGACGGCGCTGGTCATCATCATGACGGGCGCGTGGAACTCGCAGATCCCGACCGCGATCCAACTGGAAGGCGGGGACATCAGCTACGTGGTGCTCGACGAGGGCGGAAGCTCCGTGCCCACGGAGCCCACGGGAACGATCCGCTATACGATCGGGCGGCCGGGCGTGACGAGCGAGCCCCACCTCGCGTGGCACGAGGTCTCCGTGCCGCAGCTGTTCGAGGACGAGGCGCAGACGCAGCCGTTCAGCGGGGCCGTCGACCCGGCGCGGTCCGTCGCGATCGCCGACGACGGGCGGGAGCTGGCCGTCCTCTACGGGCAGGCCTACGAGACCGGCGCGCCCCTCACGCAGATGGGCTTCCAGCGCGGCCTGTCGCCGCTCGGCGACTGGGGTCACTACATCGTGATCTTCTCGGTCTTCCTGTTCGCGATCTCGACCGCGATCTCATGGAGTTACTACGGCGACCGCTGCGCGAACTACCTCTTCGGGCCGAGCGCGATCATCCCGTACAAGCTCGTGTTCGTCGCGATGCACTTCGTCGGGGCCGTGCTGCCGCTCGCCGTGGTGTGGTCGCTGGGGGACATCTTCCTGGCCATCGTCATCATCCCGAACCTGATCGCGTTGATCTTCCTCGCGCCTCAGATCAAGGAGATGACGGAGTCCTACTTCACCCGCAGCCCCTGGGAGCGGCACCGCTAGGCTGGCGGCTCGGGGCGGTCAGCGCTCCGCCGCCAGCCTCCCGGCCTCGCCGTCCGCGCGCGGCGGGGCCGTGCCGCCCAGGCCCTGAAGCGCGGCGCCTTCTCTTCGAAGACGCCGCACGCCCTCCACGTACTCGGAGAAGCTGATCCTGCCGGCGACGTAGCGGCGCTGGAGTCGGGAGAAGATCCGGCTCTCCGCTCTCGTCACGGCTTCGCTCATCGCGGCGACGTCCGCCGCGGGCACCTTGACGCGAGAGTGCCGGATCCGGCGGGCGCCCGGAAACCGGGTCCCGCCCCGGACGGCGCCCGTGATGTCGCGCGCAAGGCTCTTCACGTCGGCCGTGCACTGTCGCATGAGGCCGGGCCAGGATTTCGTCACGGTCGCCACCGCACGGCTCACCGCGCGACCCACGGCGACGAGGACGCGGTGGAAGTCGCCCCGACTCCAGTCGCCGGCGCGCACGCGTTTCCGGTAGATCACGGCGGCGATGCCTCCCAGGAAGACGATCTCGAACATCGCTCAACCCTCCCGCGAGGCTGCGGTGCCGGGCTCCGGCCACGCGCTCTCGATCTCGCGCGCCGCGCGGTCCAGGATCGACTTCACTCTTGCAAGCGTCTCGGGATCACCCTGTCCGCCCGTCGCGCGCTCGAAGCTCACCTGGGCGAGGTGAATGAACGAGCGCGTCACGTCCCGCATCGCGGCCCCCGTGAAGCGCTCGCCCATGTTGACGAAGCGGCCGAAGATGTCGCGGGTGCGGGAGCGGTGCTCCTGGAGGAAGTCGCGGCCCGCGGCCGTCAGCCGGTAGACGCGCTTCCCGTCTTCCTGTGTCGACGATACGTACTCCTGGTCCTCGAGCAACTGCAAGGTAGGGTAGACGGAGCCCGGACTCGGCGTGTAGAGGCCGCCGGACTCCTCCTCCAGCCGCCGCATCAGTTCGTAGCCATGCATGGGTTCGTCGGAGAGGAGGCGGAGGAGGACGAACTTCAACTCCCCCTTCCGAACCACGCGCCGATTGCCCGCGAGTCCCCCGCCGAAACGAAAAACGCCCGGGCCGCTGCAGTTTGCCCAGGCGCCGAATCCATCCTTGCTCGTGAACATCTACCCCCTCCCGTTTCCGACCGGTCTCGATATATCGAAATAGTACCCGATATATCGGAACGACGCAAGGGGGGTGGAGGTTCAGCCCCCGTCGCGGTGGAAGTGGTGTACGCTCCCCTGGCTTGGCCCGAACACGACGACGTCGGCCAGGTTGACGTGTGGCGGGGCGTTCACGACGTAGGAGACGACCTCGGCGACGTCGGCCCCGGTGAGTGGCTCGACCCCCTCGTAGACGGCTCGCGCGCGATCCTCGTCGCCCTTGAAGCGCACGAGTGCGAACTCCGTTTCGACGAGACCCGGATGGACGCCCGACACGCGGACGCCGGTACCGAGGACATCGAGGTTCGTCCCCTCGGTGATCGCCTGCACGGCGTACTTCGTGGCGGCGTAAACGCTCCCGCCGGGATAGACCTGTCGACCGGTGATGCTGCCGATGTTGACGACCTGACCCGAATCGCGCTCGACCATGGCGGGGAGGAATGCGCGCGTCACGTAGAGCAGTCCCTTCACGTTCGTGTCGATCATCCGGTCCCAGTCGTCGACATCGGCGTCGTGGACGAGCGCCATGCCGCCGGCGAGGCCCGCGTTGTTGACAAGGATGTCGGGAACGCCGAGTGCGGCGCCGAGCCGCTCCGCCTCCTCCCGCACCGCGTCGCGGTCGCGGATATCGACGACGCCGATGTCCACGGTGACCCCGCTCTGCGCCGTGATCGCTTCCGCGAGGCGAGTGAGGCGCTCCGCCCTGCGAGCCCAGAGCACGAGGTTTGCGCCGTCATCGGCCAGGCGGCGGGCGATGGCCTCGCCGATTCCCGAACTCGCTCCCGTGACGAGCGCAAGCTGTCCCGCGATGCGGGAGGTCACGGTTTCGCGCCTCCCGTGGCCGGGGTCTCCCGCAGGTGGGCATCCATGAATTCGGCGGACCGCTCGAAGGCGGTGACCCAGTTCCGGTGCAGGAGGAAGCCGTGGACCTCGTCCGGGAAGACGAGTTGCTCGACCTCGACGCCGCGCCTCCGCAGCGACTCGATGAGGTCGACGGATTCCGAAAACGGCACGTTGCGGTCGTCGTCTCCGTGGATGAGAAGCACCGGGGAGCGCCAGCCATCGATCCACGCCATCGGCGAGGATTCGAACGCGAGCCGGGCGAAGGCCTCGCGCGTCTCCGGCTGGTAGGACGGCACGAAGTTGCGGATGACCATGTTCCAGTCGTGGACCCCGTGGATGTCGACGCCGGCGGCGAAGAGATCCGAATTCCGCGCGAGGCCGAGGGCCGTGAGGTAGCCGCCGTAGGAGCCGCCCCAGAGCCCGACCCGCGTCGCGTCCACATCATCCCGTTCCCCGAGGAAGCGTGCCGCCGCGACGACATCGCGGTATTCGCTCGCCCCGCGGGCGCCGTAGTTCAGCGCCTCCCTGAACTCGAGCCCGTAGCCGGTGCCGCTGCGATAATTCACCGAGAGGACGACGTAGCCCCGGCTCGCCAGGTACTGGTTCAGGGCGTACGCGTTGTGGTAGTAGCGCATGTAGTGCCAGCCGAGGAGCATCTGCCGCCTCGACCCGCCGTGAAAGAAGATCGCGGCCGGGTGTCGCCCGCCCTCCACCGACACGGGCGGGAGGAAGAGTTGTCCGTGGATCAGAATTCCGTCCTCGGACTCGAAGGTCACCTGCCGTGGCTCCACGAGACTCTCGAAGGGGAAGGCATCCGGCATGAATCCGTCGACGAGGGGACGTCGTTCTCCCCCCGCATCCACCTCGGCGTGGGCCGGGGTCCGGCCGTCGGCGGCGAGGAACGCGAGGACGCCGTCGGGGGTGACGGCGGGGTTCCACTCGATGCTGTTGCCCGACGTCAACGCTTCGGGCGGACCGCCCGCGGTCACCCGCCACACGTGGCGGCGGTCGATGTCGTCCGCGTTGGAGACGTAGTAGACGGACTCTCCGTCCGGCGAAGGGAGCACGGATTCGACCTCGAACTCGCCCGGCGTGAGGTGCGTCGCCTCGCCGCCCGTGACCGCAACGGAGTAGAGTTGGTGCCAGCCCTCCCGTTCCCAGGGGAAGACGAGCCGGTCGGAGGCGAGCCAGACCAGGGAGGGGCCGGTCATGGCCTGAAAGGCGCTCCCGCGCCCCGTCGGAGCCTGCCACACCACGCGGGCCTCTCCCGTGGCGGGGTCCGCCACCCGGATGGACCAGGGCAGGGCGCTGCGGAGCGGGGAGAAGGGCAGCTGCGCCCCCTCGTTCGGGACGCGGATGAAGGCGATGGCCGAGCCGTCCGGCGCCCACGTGGGGCTGCCGTCGCGATCCAGACTCGGATCCAGATAGCGGACCGACCGATCGTCCAGCGAGAAGATGCCGACGAACGCGTGGTCCCCGCGGTTGCTGACGAACGCCAGCCGGCCGCCGTCCGGGGACCAGGCCAGCGAACTCGCACTCCCGCGGATGCGGAGGAGTGGACCGGGCGGCGCCGAGCCATCGAGCGTAAGCGTGAAGATCTGGCCGCGGTTGACGAACGCGAGCGTCCGTCCGTCCGGCGCGATCGCCGGAGCGCTCCCTTCGGCGAGCGGCCGTGAGGTCCCGTCGAGCCCCGCCACCCACACCATCTGAGTCGCCGGTTCGGGATCGGAGCGCGGGTTCGGGATCTCACCGGACCGGTTCGGTCCGCCTCCGCGCACGAAGATGACCTGGCGCCCGTCGGGTGTGAACCGGAGCTGGGACAGATCCTGACCGTCGTCCTCCGTCCAGTTCGTGAGCCGGCGACCCACGTACTCCCGGCCCTCGGCGACCCAGAGGTTGCGGACGCCCCGATCGTACCGGACCCAGGCGAAAGCGGCCCCGACGGGTGCGGCGGTCAGATCCGTGGCGAAGGGCGCGGAGAGGATGTCCTCGACGGAATACGGGCTCTGGGCCGAGGCAGCCGCCGGAGCGAGAGGGGCGAGGAGCCCCAGGATGCCGGCCGTCCACATCCGGCCGCGGGCCGCCGCGACCGGCGGGTTCACGTGATCAGCTGCGGCGCAGGACATAGAAACACCGGTCCGCCGACGGATTTCTGACAAGGCTCTCCACCGCATAGCCCCTCCTGAGATAGGCCAGGAACGCGTCCCGCACCGTTTCGCGCCACCGCACGAGCGACCCGTCGGGTGGCAGCGATTCGACATCCGCCGGAACCTCGACGAAGACCTCGTCGCCGCCGGGCAGTCCGACCTCCGCCGCGCCGCCTTCTCCCGGCCGGGGCACGACGCAGGCCGGATCCGGAAGCGGCACGTGGAGCCGCCGGGCCGACCGCCGGGATCCGTCGTCGAGGGCCCGGCGCGTCTCCGGGCCCTCGAGATCCCAGCGCACGATGAACCGGTCGGTTTCCCCCCCCGCGTGCAAGGGGCTCCCCGTATCGGCGCCGTACATGTTCGGCGCGTACCGAAGCACCGTCGCACCGAGCCGGTTCAGGTTCAAGTGTGCGTTGCGCGCGACCATTGGGTCGTACGTCCAGAAGATGGTGCGGATGCCGCCGGACCGGACAGACTCCCGCTGAAACAGCTTCAGATCGCGGCCCAGGCCCCGCCCGCGCGCGGACGGCTCGACGGCCAGCATGTGCGACCAGTGAGAAGGGACACCCTCGAACCGTCCGAGAAGGGAATAGACGAAGCCGATCATGCGCCCGTCCTCGAACGCGCCGCCCGTGAAGCCGCCGATCTTCTGCGAGACCTGGAGGACGGAGGCGGGAACGATGTCGGAGAAGCCCTCGCCCCACGTCGTCTCCTGGAGCCGCACGCACGCACGCCACTCATCGAGCGTCTCGAGCGCGCGAAACTCCGTCACGCCGGGACGCGCACGCCGGGGGCGGCGACCGTCTCGCTCCGTCGCGTCAGCGCTTCCACCCGCTCGATGTCCACCTCGACGCCGATCCCGGGCCGGTCGCGCGGCACCGTCACGAAGCCATCCGCGCTCATCGTCCACTCGGGGGCGACGATGTCGCGTTCCCAGTAGCGGGCGCTCGGCGACAGATCGCCCGGAAGGCGGAAGTTCGGCATCGAAGCCAGCGCTACGTTGTAGGCCCGCCCGATCCCGCTCTCGAGCATCCCCCCGCACCAGACCGGAACCCCGGCCCGTGCCGAGATGTCGTGGATCTCCCGGGAGTTCAGGAACCCGCCGACGCGGCCCGGCTTGATGTTCACGATCCGCCCGCTGCCGAGCGCCAGCATGTCCTCGCATGACGGGGGGTCCACGATCGATTCGTCGAGGCAGACGGGGGTGGCGAGCCGTTCCTGGAGCCGGGCATGGCGCACGAGGTCGCCGGCGGCCAGCGGCTGCTCGATCATGATCAGGCCGAAGGCGTCGAGTTCCGCCAGGCGATCCGCGTCGTCCAGCGTGTAGGCGGCGTTCGCGTCGACGGCGAGTTCACGGTCGGGCCCCAGCGCCTCGCGCACCGCCGCGACGTACTCGATGTCCTTCTCCGGGCTGATCTTGAGCTTGACCTTCCCGTAGCCCTGCTCGACCGCCTGCCGCGCCTTCTCGACCAGCGCGGCGGGTGAAGGCTGGAGACCGAGCGAGATGCCCGTCGCCACCCGGTCCCGGGTCCCTCCGACGAGCTCCGACAGCGAGACGCTCCGGACTTCGGCGCTCAGGCCCCAGATGCCCATCTCGATCGCGGCCTTGGCCATGGGGTGGCCCTGAACGCCCTCGTCCAGAAGGGGCCTGACCGCCTCCGGGCCCTCGAGTTCCCGCCCCAGCACCCGCGGCAGCAGCCATCGCCGCAACGCCAGCCGCGCGGTGTCCACGGTCTCGGGGGAGTAGTTCGGCTCCTCCCCGCACACGCACTCCGACCAGGCCGTGGCGCCGCTCTCGTCGCGGAGTTCAAGGAGAAGGATGCGGCGGTTCTCGACCCATCCGGACGAGATGATGAACCGCTCCCGGAGCGGGAGTTCGATCTCCCTCAGCGTGACGTCCGTCAGGTACAGAGGACTCGTCGGCAAGGCGTTCGTCTCCGTGGGGTGGGTCGCTCCGCAACTCATCGCTCCGGGCCCGATCCGGCGTCGGCACGGGAGCCCCGTACGGTCGGGGTCCACCAGCCGCGGAAAGACCCGGTCGGCTGGCGGGACGTTAGCCGTTGCCGCACGGCTCGCGCCAGAATCCGGGCTCGGCGGGGCGGGTCAGATGGAGAGGTAGTGACTCACCTTCACGATGAAGACGTTCTCGGCCGGCGCGAGGAACAACCCCTCGAGGTCTCGATTGAGGTCGAAACTGCCGAGCGGGACGCTCTCGCGGCGCGCGTGCTGCCACACCAGGAAAAGCTCGGACCCCGGGCGGTACTCCCAGCGGAACACCGCGTTGCCACGCAGCGAACGGATGTTGAAGTCGCGGTCCCGGGTGGAGTAGTCCAGCGTGCCGTCGCCGTCGAAGTCGAAGTAGCGCGAGCCGTTGAAGGCGCACGTCGTCCCGTCCGTGCAGCCGGTGACGACGCCGTTGAAGCGGTAGGCCCGCCCCTCGGCGTATTCGACAAAGTCGAACGATCCGGGGGCCTCCAGCTGTCGATAGCCGAGATAGTCACCCGCGGAGAGGAGAGGCTGCGCATAGAGCTGCAGGCTGATGTCGGGCGTGAAGGACACGTTCAGCCGGGTCTCCATCGAGAACCCCGTCCGCTGGAGGTCTCCGAACAGGTATCGCGTCCCGTATGTCGGCAGGTAGTCGAGGGTGCTCGTCCGCGTCACGTACTGCGCCGCATCCCGCCTGTCCGTGTAGTTCGGGCTCAGCGAAAACCGCCAGTTCGGAAGCGGCCGGTAGGAAATGTTCAGGCCCGTGTTGAAGTCGTGCCCCCGTCCCTGCGCCGCCACGCGGTACGAGAAACGCGGCGACACGTGGAACGACCGGCTCCGGTCCGTGTTCGCGTCCACCCGCACGTTGAATTCCGCGGGTTCGGTCATGAGCGGACCGCCGCGGGTCTGCGTATCGGACTGGGATTCGGGCGAATACGAGAGGTTGAGGTTGAAGGCCCAGTTGTTCAGGAAGGTGAACCTTCCGCTCATCCACGCCGCGCCCGTGTCGTAGGCCCGGCGGAAGTGGTCCGGACCCCACGTCTTCTCCAGCAGCGAATGGCGGAAGTTGTGGTAGGTGAAGAGGCTGATGTTGTAATTCCGGAAGAGGTCGCCCGGCCTGATCTCCCGATACCCGATGCGGGCTCCCACGTCGAGCCGCTCCCCGGTGGTCAGGAAACCGAAGTCGTTGACCTCGAAACCGGGGGTCTGCTGGCCCGCCCACGCCCCCCACGTCCAGTGCTCGCCCTCCTTCTCGAGCTGGACGCGCCAGTCGCTCCCGAACATGGACGTGGCCGTGGAGTCGACCGCCAGATAGGTCGCGTCGGGCCGCTGGTAGTAGTGGGTGGGATTGCGCTGCAGCCGGAGGAGCGCCTCGCTCGAACCCTGCACGAGGCTGCCCGAGTAAAAACCCCAGAGACGGTAGTCGCGTCCGCGGCGTCCGCCCCACTGGTGTTCGAAATCGACCCCGAAACTGAACGCCTCCGAGGGGAGAAAATCGAACGATCCGTCGCCCGGGAGTTCCCGTTTGAGTCCGGTCCCGATGACGCCGACCTTGCTCGCGCCGCCGCGGAAATCCTGCTGCAGCCGAACGACCGCGTGCTCGGCCTGGGGCTCGGCCACGAACCTTCCGAGGGAATCGTCCTCGGCAAAAAACGCCTGCCCCATCTCCTGTCCGGTGACCGCCGCCAGGGCGCCCACGGAGAGACCACTCCGGGTTCTGCCCGTAAGCTTCGCCGCCCCCAGGATCGACGTCACATGGGGCTCGTCGTGAAAGTCCGCTTCGTAAGGTCCGGATCCCCGCGGTTCCCGTCCGATCCGCCGGCTGAAGAAGAGCGCCTTCCCGCCGCCGAAGCGGCCGCCGCGCGAGCCGGCGAAGGTGAAGATCTGCGCGTCGCGCACGAAGAAGGGGCGTTTCTCCGGGAAAAACGTCTCGAACGCCGTGAGGTTGATGACCTCGGGGTCCACCTCCACCTGGCCGAAGTCCGGATAAACCGTCGCATCGAGGCTGAAGGCGGAGCCGATCCCCATGCTCATGTCGAGCCCCCCGCGCGGCTCCATCTCCTTGCCGTCGAACAGCGGATTCCCCGGCGTCGCGGGGGCGGTGTGGTACTGGGACACGGCGAAGGGCCGAACCTCGAACCTCCGGCTCGAGCGGGGGAGTTGCAGACCGTCGATCGTGCCGAACTGGCTGACTCGCCCCCGGGCCGTGCGCGACTGCAGGGCGAAGTAGTCCGTTTCGTTGGTTTCGAGACGCCGCCGCTCGAAGTTGATGCCCCACGTCTGCATGCCGGGGCGGGCTTCGTAGCGGATCTGGGAGAGCGGAATCCGCATCTCCACCGTCCACCCCCGGTCGTCGACCTGCACCGCGGAGTCCCAGATCGCGTCCCAGTTCACGTCTTCCTGGGTATCGCCGAACAGGTACCGGTCCGTCTCGGCGCCGGCGGCGCTGACCTCGAACTCGTAGCCGGTCAGCCCGTCCCGGTTCGGATCGAGGGAGAGCTTGAAGGAATCGAAGGAACCCCGTTCATCCCGACGGGTGAGACGCGCCCGGATCACGCGCGGGTCGCTCTCGTACATGCGGGCGGCGACGTAGATCGCTCCGTCGTCGAACACGACCCGGACCTCGGTGGGCTCGGACGGCTCCGCTCCCTCCAGCGGGACGCCCTGGACGAAGTCGGTGATGATGGGGGCCGGTTGCCACGCCGGATCGTCGAGTCGGCCGTCGATCGAGAGCGCGCCCTCGCGACGCACCGCATCCACGGCCGCCGGATACACGCCTCCCCTGAAGACGGTCGCTTCGGGTCCTTCGGGCGGTGAGAGCCCCTCCTGCTGCCCGTGAAGCCCCCACCCCACCCCGTTTATCGCGAGAGCCGCGGAGAGGAGCACCGCGCGGCTCGCCAGACGCCAGTTTTGCATGTAAGGCCAGACACATCTTCCCGCGACATCGTTTAATGGGGTCCGATCCAAGTTTCGTCGGCGCCGCGAGAGCGCTAGTTTGGCGTCTGCCGGGGGAATCCGGACGTGGTGATTTGAGGCGGATTGCAGCCACGCAAAACAATCGCTAAAGAGCCACGCCCCGGGCGCGATTCTTTGGCGACCGGGCTTTTTTTTGGGGTGAACGTCGTGTCCGAAGGCCGAAGAAAACGGGTCGCACAGATTCGGGAGGCGCTCGACCGGCGCATCCTCCTGATGGATGGCGGCACGGGAACGATGATCCAGCGGCTGGGCCTCGACGAGGCGGCCTATCGCGCGGGCCCGCTCGCGGACCATCCGCAGCCGCTGTTCGGGAACCACGACGTGCTGTGCCTCACCCGTCCCGACGACATCGCGTCCCTCCACCGCAGCTACCTGGAGGCCGGGGCCGATTTCATCACGACGAACACCTTCAACGCCCAGGCCATCTCCCAGGCGGACTACGGCATCTCGCCCGAACACGGCAACGAGCACCTGATCCGTGAACTCAACGTGGCGGCCGCGCGGCTAGCACGCCGGGCCGCCGACGACTTCACGCGCGGAGACCCGACCCGACCCCGCTTCGTACTCGGGTGCCTGGGGCCGACGAACCGGACGGCGTCCCTCTCTCCGGACGTGGAAGACCCCGCCTTCCGCGCCGTCACGTTCGATGAACTGGCCGCCGCGTACCGCCTGCAGGCGGAGGGGCTGGTGGAAGGCGGCGCCGACGTGCTGCTCGTCGAGACGGTGTTCGACACGCTCAACGCGAAGGCTGCGATCTGCGGCATCCTCGAACTCGGCGCGGAGCTTGGCGAAGAGCTCCCCATCGCCGTTTCGGGAACGATCACGGACCTGTCGGGACGCACGCTCTCGGGGCAGACGGTCGAGGCGTTCTGGCTCTCGATCCGTCACGCCGACCCCCTCTTCGTCGGTCTCAACTGTGCGCTCGGAGCCGAGGAACTCGAGCCCTACGTCGCGGAACTCTCCGCCGTGGCCGACGTCCCCGTGGGCTGCCACCCCAACGCGGGCCTCCCGAACGAGTTCGGCGGCTACGACGATACGCCCGCCCATATGTCCGACCTGCTGGGCAATTTCGCGGATCGCGGGCTCCTCAACCTCGTCGGCGGCTGCTGCGGGACGGAGCTGGAACACATCCGGGCGATCGGGGAGCGCGTGAACGGCGTGCCGCCGCGACCCGTGCCCGTGATCGATCCGCTGCCCCGCTTCTCGGGTCTCGAGCCGCTCGCGATCCGGCCCGACACGCTGTTCGTGAACATCGGCGAGCGCACGAACGTCACGGGCTCGGCCCGCTTCGCGCGGCTGATCCGCGAGGACGACTTCGACGAAGCGGTCGAGGTCGCGCGCGACCAGGTGCTGAACGGCGCGCAACTTCTCGACGTGAACATGGACGAGGGCCTCCTGGACTCCGAGGCCGCGATGACGCGCTTCCTGAACCTCATCGCGGCGGAACCCGACATCGCCCGCATCCCGACGGTCATCGACTCCTCGCGCTGGGAGGTCATCGAGGCGGGGCTGAAGTGTACGCAGGGAAGGGCCGTCGTGAACTCGATCTCGCTCAAGGAGGGGGAGGAGGCGTTTCTCGAGCAGGCGAGCCTCATCCGCCGCTACGGGGCCGGCGTCATCGTCATGGCCTTCGACGAACAGGGGCAGGCGGACACGGTGGACCGCAAGCTGGAGATCTGCGCCCGCGCCTACCGCCTCCTGCTCGGCGCCGGGTTCCGCCCGGGGGAGATCATCTTCGATCCCAACGTCTTCGCCGTGGGGACGGGGATCGCGGAACACGACGGGTACGGGGTCGCCTTCATCGAGGCCGTCCGCCGGATCAAGAACGAACTCCCCGGCGCGATGACGAGCGGCGGAATCAGCAACATCTCCTTCTCCTATCGGGGAAACGACGCCGTGCGCGAGGCGATGCACACGGCCTTCCTGTACCACGCGATCGCGGCCGGACTCGACATGGGGATCGTGAACGCGGGACGGCTTCCGCTCTACGACGACATCGACCCGGAACTGCTCGAAGCGGTGGAAGATGTCCTCCTCGCCCGCCGGCCCGACGCGACGGAGCGGCTGACGGATCTCGCGGGCCGGATCCGGGACGAGGGGATCGAGACCCGGGTGGACGACGCCTGGCGTTCGGAGGGCGTCGAGGCGCGGCTCGAGCACGCGCTCGTGGAAGGGATCGTCGAACACATCGAAGAGGACGCCGAGGAGGCCCGTCTCCTGTACGGCAAGGCGCTGGAGGTCATCGAGGGGCCGCTCATGGCGGGGATGAACCGCGTCGGCGACCTGTTCGGGAGCGGCCGCATGTTCCTGCCGCAGGTCGTGAAGTCGGCGCGCGTGATGAAGCGGGCCGTCGCCTTCCTCGTCCCTCACCTGGAGGCGGAGAAGGCGGCACGGGCGACCTCCGCGGCGGGCGGGAACTCGGGTTCCGAAGGGATGATCCGGAAGGGGAAGGGAACGATTCTCCTCGCGACGGTGAAGGGGGACGTCCACGACATCGGGAAGAATATCGTCGGCGTCGTGCTTCAGTGTAACGGCTACGACACCGTGGATCTCGGCGTCATGGTCCCTCCGGACCGCATTCTTGCGGAGGCGAGAGCCCACGGCGCGGACGCGATCGGGCTCAGCGGCCTGATCACGCCGTCGCTGGACGAGATGGTGCGGGTGGCGAGCGAGATGGAACGGCAGGAGTTCGCGGTGCCCCTCCTCATCGGAGGCGCGACGACCTCGCGGAAGCACACCGCCGTCAAGATCGAGGAACGGTACTCGGGGGCGACCGTGCACGTGCTCGACGCCTCGCGGGCCGTCGGGGTCGTGGGCAAGCTCCTGGGCGCCGACGGCGGCGCGGACTTCGTGGAGCGGACCCGCGCCGAGTACCGGCGCGTGCGGGCCGAGTACCGGGAAGGGAGGCGCCCGCTCGCCACGCTCGAGCGAGCCCGCGCGAACCGGCTTTCGGTCGACGCGGCCGTGGAGGTGCCGTTCCCCCGGGAACCCGGCGTACACGTGTACGATCCGTTCCCGCTGGAGGAACTGGTCGAATACATCGACTGGACCCCCTTCTTCCGGACATGGGAGATGAAGGGACGCTTCCCCGCGCTGCTCGATCATCCCGAACGAGGGGCGGCGGCGCGGTCGCTGTACGATGATGCCCGCGGGCTGCTCGACCGGATCGTCGCCGACGAGTCCCTGAAGGCGCGGGCGGTCGCCGGGCTGTATCCGGCCGGCGCGCGGGGGGACGACCTCGTCCTCTTCTCCCCGGAGGGCGGCCGCCGCGAGCTGCTGCGGGTTCCGCACCTCCGGCAGCAGATGGACCGCTCGGCGGGTGCGAACGTCAGCCTGGCCGATTTCGTCCTGCCCGAGATGTCCGGCGCCACCGACTGGAGCGGCGCCTTCGCCGTGACGGCCGGGATCGGCCTCGAGGCGCTCTGCGCCCGCTTCGAGGCGGCGGCGGACGATTACCAGAGCCTCCTCGCGAAGTCGCTCGCCGACCGGCTGGCCGAGGCGCTGGCCGAGCGCCTGCACGAGATCGTGCGGACGGAACTCTGGGGCTACGCCCGGGACGAAGCGCTCGACAACGAGGCGCGGATCGCGGAGCGCTACGTCGGGATCCGTCCGGCCCCCGGTTATCCGGCGTGTCCCGACCACTCGCAGAAAGCGCTCCTCTTCGACCTTCTCGAGGTGGAGCGCCGAATCGGGATCGCCCTCACGGAAAACTACGCCATGCACCCCGCCGCCTCGGTGTCCGGGTGGTACTTCGCGCGGCCGGAGGCCCGGTACTTCGGCCTCGGCCGCATCGGGCGCGACCAGGTGGAGGATTACGCCGCGCGGAGCGGGATCTCGCTCGCCGAGGCGGAGCGCCGCCTTTCGCCGAACCTCGCGTACGACCGGGAGCCGGTTCCGGAGGCGACGGCATGAGCGGCCGGCTGCGGGAGTGGATCGCGGGAGACGGGGTCCGCCTGATCGACGGCGCGATGGGGACGGTGCTCTACGAGAGCGGCGTCTTCGTGAACCAGTGCTACGACGAACTGAACCTCTCGGAGCCCGACCTCGTGCTCGGCGTCCACGCCGACTACGTGCGGGCCGGGGCGCAACTCATCGAGACGAACACCTTCGGCGCGAACCCCGTCAAACTCGAACCGTTCGGCCTCGAGCCGTCCGTGCACGAGATCAACGTGGCGGCGGCGCGCCTGGCCCGGCGGGCGGCCGGAGAGCGCGCCGAAGTGCTCGGGGCGATCGGTCCGCTCGGCATCCGCATCGAACCGTGGGGCCCCACGTCGGTGGATGAGGCGACCGACCTCTTCGGGAGACAGGTCGCCGGGCTCGCGGAAGGCGGCGTCGACGGCTTCATGCTCGAGACGTTCTCCGATCTCGACGAACTGCTGCAGGCCGTGCGGGCGGTGCGGAAGGTTGCGGGGGAGGCGCCGGTCTTCGCCCAGATGACCTTCGGAGACGCGGGCCACACGGAGTACGGCGCCACGATCGAAGCCGCGGCGGCGGCGCTGGAAGGGGCCGGGGCGGACGTCATTGGGCTCAACTGTTCGGTCGGCCCGTCCTCGATGCTGCTCGGCGTGGAGCGGATGGTGGCGGCGACGTCGCGGCCGGTGTCGGCGTCGCCCAACGCGGGGCTGCCACGCGACATCGGGGACCGGAAGATCTACCTCGCGAGTCCGGAATACATGGCCCGCTACGCCCGGCGCATGGTGGAGACGGGGGCCCGCTTCGTGGGCGGGTGCTGCGGCACGTCGCCCGAACACACGCGACTGACGGCGACGCTGCTCGGGACCGACGGCCCCGGACCGGCTCGCGTGACCGTCTCCTCGCCGAGCGAGGCGGGGGATCGCGGGGCGGCGGAGCCGCCGCCGCTCGCGGACCGCTCGGCACTCGGACGCCGTCTCGCGCGCGGCGAGTTCGTCGGGGCGGTGGAGTTGACGCCGCCGCACGGCTGGGATCCGCGCGAGCTGGTGGCGGGAGCCGCCCGGCTCCGCGACGCCGGCGTGCACGCCGTCCACGTCGTCGACGGCCCCGCCCACCGGAGCCGCATCGCCTCGCTGCCCGCCGCGATCGTCATCGAGCGCGAACTCGGCATGGAGACGGTCCCGCACTACAGCTGCCGCGACCGCAACATGCTCGGCATGCTGAGCGACCTCCTCGGCGCCGCCGCGGCCGGCCTCCGCAACGTCTTTCTCATCACCGGCGACCCACCGCGCGGAGGCCCCTACGACACGGGCGGCGTGTACGACATCGACAGCATAGGACTCACGAACATCGTCCGGCAGCTCAACCTCGGCCTCGATCCGGGAGGGAGTTCGATCGGCGCCCCGACCTCGTTCGTGAAGGGGGTCGCCGTGAATCCCGGCGCCGTCGACCCGGAGGAAGAGATCCGGCGCTTTGCCTGGAAGGCCGAGGCGGGCGCGGACTTCGCCGTCACGCAGCCCATCTTCGACCCGGAGACGTTCCTCGCCTTCGTACGCGAGATCGAGGGCTTCGGCGTGCCGCTTCTCGTGGGTCTCTGGCCCCCGCTGTCGCTGGAGAACGCGGAGTTCCTGGCGCACGAGGTGCCGGGCGTCGACGTGCCGCCCGGGGTGCTGGAGCGAATGGCGCGAGCCCGGGATCGCGGGGCCGAGGCGGCCGCGCGCGCAGGTGTCGACGTGGCTCGCGAGGTGCTGGATGCGATCCGGCCCCATGTGGCGGGCGCACTCGTCAGCACGCCTGGAAACGAGGTTGATCGGGCCGCCGCAGTGCTCGCGGAACTCTAGTGTGGTGTCTCGGAAATGTGGCACCCTCCTTCCACATGCCGCATGTTTTCTATTCGTAAGGTGGGCCTTTCCGCTGCCTCCCTCTGGAAGCAGCGACAAACTCCATATGAGAGCAGGAACGATCATGCGATATTCGGGATCAAGCCGGCGGCGGATCTTCGCGGCCGGGACCTTCCTCGCCGCGGCGATGCTCGCCGGGGCTTCGACCCTTTCCGCGCAGGATTCGCGCGGGCTCTACCTTTCGACGGACGTGGGGTTCGCCCAGGGCGCCGGTACCGAGGCGGCGCTGTCCGGGCCCAACAGCCCCACCCGTTGCGACCGGCTGCTCTACCCCAGCCTCGCCGACGCGCCCCGGGATGCGGGCTGCCTCGCGGGCACCGAACTGGGCGGCCTGTACTCGTACGACCCGGAGTTGGGACTGACCGGCAGCCTCGCCGTCGGATACGCGCTGGGGCCGCTCAACATCGAGGTGGAAGCGCTCCAGCGGCACCAGGTCATCCATAACACCCTCCTGACGCTGGGCACGCAGGCGGGAGCCGCGATCACGGGCAAGGAGACGGAATGGAGCCCGGCGCGGCCGCCGTGGGGCGACATCTCCGAGTTCCGGGGGCGGCAGTTCTTCGCCAATCTCACCTGGTCGCTGCCGACGGGGAGCCGCCTGACGCCCTATGTCGGGGTGGGCGGCGGACTCTCCCAGGTTGCCTATCGCTATTACCTCGGCTTTGCCCGCAAGTCGATCGCGGAGGGCTATCTGGAGGTCTTCGGGGGGTCGCGCGCCGATCCCGGCGCCTCGCCCGACTGGCAGCGCGCCGCGGCGGGAACGGTCAGCGAGCTGGCGACGGATGTGTCCGAGATCGGACTGGGGTTCCAGCTTCTGGCCGGCGCCGATTACGCGCTCTCCGACCAGGTCTCCATCGGTCTGAGAGGCCGCTGGATGCAGACGCCCGACGTGAGCGTGGACGACGCGCAGTGGACGACGATCCGCAGCCACGCCCCGGTACATGCGGATGGGGTCTCACCGTTCATCTCCACGCTGGACTTCTCTCGCCTGGGATACTGGGCGGTGAGCGCCAACATGAAATATCGGCTCTAGCGCGGTGAATCGCGCGCCCCTCCGGCGCGTCGCGGCGGACGTCCGAAGGGGTCGCGGGGGGGCGCGTGGCGAGGCGGACGCCGCGATCCGTCGCCACGAGGCCAGCGATCTGAACGCGTACATCGCGTTCGACGCCGGGGCGCTGCGGCGGCAGGCCGACGCCATCGACGCCGCCGCCGGCCGCGGCGATGATCCGGGCCCCCTCGCCGGCGTCACGGTGTCCGTCAAGGATCTGTATGCCCTCGACGGATACCCGCTGTACGCCGGTACGAAGCGGGCGCTCCCCGCCTGGCCCGAAGGTTTCCTCGTGGCGTCGCTGCGCCGGCTGGGCGCCATCTTCGCCGGCAAGACGCACACCGTCGAGTTCGCCTTCGGCGGTGTCGGGCTGAACCCCAACACGGGGACGCCCGTGAACCCGTGGGATCCGGTCGAGCACCGGGCCCCGGGAGGGTCGTCCGCGGGCGCGGGGGTGAGTCTGTGGGAAGGTTCGGCCCGGATCGCCCTCGGCACGGACACGGGGGGCTCGATCCGCATCCCCGCGTCGGCGACCGGGGTCGTGGGCCTCCGACCCACCACCGGCCGCTGGCCGACGACCGGCGTCGTCCCCCTCAGCCCATCGCTCGACACGGTGGGGATGCTCGCCCACACCGTGGAGGACCTGCGCTACGCCTTCCGCGCCATCGACTCGCTCGCGCGCACCGGCGACGCGCCGGCCGACCCGGTCCCGGAAGGGGTTTCGGGGCTGAGGATCGGGGTTCCCGCTTCCCGTCTGTGGGCGGATGCGGACTCTGCGATCGCGGCCGTGGTCGAGGGTGCGCTGGAAGAGCTGCGCGCCGCCGGCGCGGACGTGCTCGACATCGAGGCTCCCGAGCTGGACGAGGCGGCGGAACGCTACCTCACCGGACCCATCGTCCAACCCGAGTTCGTGGAGTTCCTCCAACGCGAGTTGCCCGACTGGATCCCACTTCTGGATCCGATCATCGGCACGCGGCTGGAAGCGGCGGGCGGGGTGCCGGCGCTCGAGTATATCGCCGCTCACCAGCACCGCCGCCGGCTCTCGGCCGACCTTCACGACCGGCTCGATGCGGAACGGATCGATCTCCTCGCCGCGCCCACGCTCCCGATCTCGCCGCCGCCGCTCGCGACTCTCGCGCGGCTCGATGCCTACCGGAAGGCCAACCGCGCCATGCTCTCCGGCACGTGCCCCGCCAGCATGCTCGACATGTGCGCGATCTCGCTTCCCGCCGGGCTGGACGGAGAAGGCATGCCCGTCGGCCTGCAGCTGATGGGACCCTCCGGCACGGATCTCGAACTCCTCGCTCGGGCCGCCGCCGTGGAGCGCGTCCTCGGGACGAACCTGACGCGACTGGGGATGCCGCCGAGGGTCGCCCGATAACGAGCCGGGTTTCTCAGGCTTCCGGCGTCGCCGCCTTCGGGTAGGATCCCAGGATCTTGAAGGACGACGCACGCTCCCTGATTCCGTCCAGCGCTTGCGCTACGAACCGGTCCGTACGGTGCCCTTCGAAATCGATGAGGAAGATGTACCGTCCGAGGCTGCTCTTCGCGGGGCGCGATTCGATCTTCAACATGTTGATCCGCCGCTCCGCCAGCTCGCCGAGCGACAGGTAGAGCGTGCCCGGACCGTCGGCTTCGAAGTCGAAGCAGATCGAGGTCTTGTCCTTCCCCGTCGGCTCGTGATCCTCGGGCGCCAGCACGACGAACCGGGTGCGGTTCCCCGGGATGTCCTCGATGTGGCCTTCGCGCACGAAGGCGCGGAGAACCTCGGCCGCCCGCATGCTCGATATGGCCGCCGCCCCCCGCCCGTGGATCTGCATGTCCTGCACGGCCCGCACGGTGCTCAGCGAGGCGATGGCTTCCGCCCTCGGAAGCCGGCGCGCCAGATATTCCCGGCACTGGGCGAGCGCCTGCGGGTGGGAGTAGACGACCCTTATCTTGTCGAAATCGACGCCGCCCTCGGTCAGCAGGCAGTGGTGGATCGGAAGGACGACCTCACGCCGGATCCGGAGGTCGGTGTGGTGGACGAGGAGGTCGGTCGTCAGGGTGACGGGGCCTTCCGTACTGTTCTCCAGCGGGACGATCGCCTCGTCGATGTCCCCCACCTCCGCCGCCTGCACGACGCTCGCGATGTCCCCGAACGGCACGTGCCGCGCCATCGGATCGTACGTCATCGCCGCCTGCTGGCTGAAGGTTCCGGGAGGCCCGAGGTAGCCGACCTTCGCCCGTCCGCGCCCGACTCCCCAAGCCGCCTCCGCAAGCTTCCGCGCACTGCCGCGCATCGCGTTCATCCGGCAAGATACGTCGGTCGCGGGGTTGTCGTGACCCCGGCGCCCCTTCGATCGTCTATGTGGAGACGAGGGGAACGGAAAAGGTGCGTCCCGTCAGGGGCGCATGACTCGAACCGCAGGGGAAGGGGCACCGCAAAATGAGCCGCACCGCCACGATGAGCCGCCTTATCGCAACGATCGTTGCCGTCTCTCTGTCCACCGGCTGTGCAACCCACCACGCGGTTGTGAAGACCGGTATCGACCCCGGGCTGCGGAAGGTCGAAGACAAGTGGGCGGACAGTTACGTGGGCGGACTCGTGGCGCCCGACCATGTGGAGGTCGGCGAGAGGTGCGGCGAGGGCGGCGTGGCGATGGTCGAAACACGGATCTCCTTCTTGAACCAGCTCGTTTCGACGCTCACGCTCGGCATCTACTCACCCATGGAAATCATCGTGACGTGCGGGGGCACCGAAGAGACGCCCGCCGACGAGACGTCTGCCGAAGAGACATCCGCCAAAGAGACGTCTGCCGAAGAGACATCCGCCGAAGAGACGTCCGAGACCCCGAAGAAACCCTCCGGCGGTTCCGACGGAGGTTGAGGGGCCGCCTTCCGCCGTCCCTCCAGCGGTGTATCTTCGGCGGACGATCAGCCGTCATCGTCGACTACGCCCGGAGCCACGCCATGAACCGCATCGCGCGTCTGTTCTCTTCGCTGCTGGCACTTTCGCTGTTCGTACCGTTCACCGGTCCCGGCCACTCGAGCCCGCTCGCGGCGCAGGAAGTCGCCCCCGGCGCGATCACGCTCGATTCCGCGTTTCTGGCGGGATACCGCTGGCGGAATCTCGGTCCCGACCGGGGCGGGCGTTCCATCGCCACGAGCGGCGTCGTCGGGCGGCCGCAGGAGGCGTATTTCGGCGCCACCGGCGGGGGACTGTGGAAGACGACCGACGGGGGCGAGAACTGGTTCCCGGTCACCGATTTCAAGATCTCATCGGCTTCGATCGGGGCGGTCGCCGTCTCCGAGACCGAGCCGGATCTCATCTTCATCGGCACGGGGGAGACCTGCATCCGCGGCAACATCATGCCGGGCGACGGCGTGTACCGGAGCCGGGACGCGGGTGAGACGTGGGAACACGTCGGGTTCTCCGAATCCGACGCCATCGCAAACATCCGGATCCATCCCACGGATCCGAACATCGTCTACGTCGCGTCGTTCGGAAAATACAGCGTGCCGAGTGAAGAGCGCGGCCTCTTCCGGAGCACCGATGGCGGCGACACCTGGGAGCGCATCCTCTTTCGCGATGAGCGCACGGGTGCGGTCGACATCGCGATCGACCGGAACAACCCCGACGTGATCTACGTGGCGCTGTGGGAGGCCTTCCGCAAGGAATACACGATGTCCTCCGGCGGCCCCGGAAGCGGGATGTTCAAGAGCACCGATGGGGGCGACACGTGGACGGAGATCACCCGGAACCCCGGCATGCCGGAGTCCGGAGTCGTGGGGAAGATCGGGCTGGCGGTCTCGAGCGCGAATTCGGGGCGCGTGTACGCCCTGTTCGAGCACGCGGACGGAGGGCTGTTCCGTAGCGACGACGGCGGCGACACATGGGAACTGGTCAACGACGAGCGCCGCATCCGGCAGCGGGCCTTCTACTACACGCACGTGTTCGCCGACCACCACGATCCCGACGTCGTGTACGTGCAGAACACGTCGTTCTTCCGCTCGACGGATGGCGGCAATACGTACGAGGTCATCAACAACGGCACGCACGGGGACTTCCACGACCTCTGGATCAGCCCGGAGGACCCCGCGCACCTCGTCGTGGCGAACGACGGGGGCGGGGCGGTCAGCTTCGAGACGGGCCAGCGCTGGACGGACCAGGAGTTTTCGACGGCCCAGTTCTATCACGGCGTGACGACGGCCCACGTGCCCTTCCACGTCTGCGGTTCGCAGCAGGACAACTCGACGCTCTGCCTGCCATCCGCCTGGAACGCGAACCGCTTCGGCTTCGGCGAGGCGCCGGGCTTCGGCGGCGGGGAGCCCCGCAGCGTCACCGAAGGATCGATGAACGTCGCGTACCGGGCAGGCGGCGGGGAACCCGGCTACATCGCGCCGGACCCGAAGGATCTCGACGTCTTCTTCTCGGGGACGAACAACGGGCGGTACATCGACCGCTTCAACCGGCGCCTCGGCACGTCGCGCGAGGTGAATCCCTATCCCTGGTTCTACTCGGGCGAACCGGCGAGCGAGATGGTGGAACGCTGGCAGTGGACGTTCCCCATCATCTTCTCCTCCCTCGACCCGAACGTCCTCTACGCGTCGTCGAACCGGCTCTGGAAGACGACGAACGGGGGTGACGACTGGGAGGCGATCAGCGGCGACCTCACGCGCGCCGACCCGATGACGCTGGGCCATTCCGGCGGACCGATCACCGGCGACATGAACGGGCCCGAAGTCTACGCCACGATCTTCTCGGTCGGACCGGGCAAGGTGGACATCGGCGTGATCTGGACGGGGTCGGACGACGGCCTCGTGCACGTGACGCGAGACGGCGGCGAGACGTGGACGGACGTGACGCCGCCGGACATGCCGGACTTCGGCCGCGTGAGCCAGATCGACGCGTCGGCGTTCGAGGCGGGCCGCGCGTATATCTCCGTCCGGAAGCCGCTCCTGAACGACTTCTCGCCCTACATCTGGAAGACGGACGACTACGGGGCCACGTGGACGAAGATCGTGGACGGGATCCGCGACGACGCCTACGTGCACGCCGTCCGCGAGGACCCGAACCGGGAAGGGTTGCTGTACGCCGGGACGCAGCACGGCATGTACGTGTCGTACGACGACGGGGCGAACTGGCAGGGGTTGAACCCCGGGTTCCCGGACCTGCCGGTCTCGGACGTGATCGTGGAGCACAACGAACTGGCGATCGCGAGCCACGGCCGCGGGTTCTGGGTGCTCGACAACCTGGCGCCGCTGCGGCAGGCTCGCCCCGGGCTGACGGAGGAGGCGGTCGCGCTCTTCGATCCGGCCACCGCGTACCGCTCTGCCAACGGCGTGACGCTCTCGTGGTGGTTCCGGGAGGCGCCGCAGGAGGCCCAGCTCGAGATTCTCGACGCGTCGGGCACCGTCTTGCGGACCTATGAACCGGCCCCGCCCCCGGATCCGGCGACGGAGGACGCGGCGGCGGAGGAGGGCGAGGAGGCGGCACCCCCGGCCCGCGACCGCTGGGCCGGACCCGCGATGCCGGCCGAAGCGGGGCTCAACATGCTGCAGTGGGATCTTCGAACCGCGCCCGCCGCGACCTTCCCCGGCATGATCCTGTGGGGCGTGCGCACGATGTCGCCCGCCGTGCCGCCGGGGACGTACACGGTGCGGCTGACCGCGGATGGCGAGGTGCGAACGACGGAGGTCGCGGTCGCCCGGCATCCCTGGATCGAAGATGTGACGGACGAGGACCTGGAGGAGCAGTTCGAGTTCGGGATGCGGATCCGGGCGCGGGTGCACGAGGCCAACTCGGCCGTGATCGCCATCCGGCGCGTGAAGTCGCAGCTGGACGACCGACTCGAAGCGTCGGACGACGCCGCGCTCGCGGAAGCCTCGGACGCGCTGCGGACGGCCGCTTCCGCGGTGGAGGGCGACATCTACCAGGTGCGGAACCGCAGCAACCAGGATCCGCTGAACTTCCCGATCCGGGTGAACAACCGGCTCGCGAACCTGCTCTCGATGTCGGAGCGCGGGGATGGCCGGCCCGGGAGCGGGATGTACGAGGTGTTCGAGATCATGGTGGCCGAACTAGAGGGCTACACGACCCGCCTCGAGGAGGTCTGGCGGGTGGAGCTGGCGGCGGTGAACCGCGAACTCGAGCGGCTGGGGCTGGCGCCGGTGGACCCGGCGGACGAGTCGGTCGAACTCGTCTCCTGAACGGCGGAAGGCCCGGGGGTCACGTTCCGGCGTGGAACGTCCTCCCGGGCCTCCGTTCAAGCCTTCCGGGGCCGGTCGTTCAGCCGGCTTCCGGGAGCTGGTTCACGAACTCGACCATGCGTTGCTGCTGATCGTCGTCGGGGAGTCGGCCCATCCCGCCGCCGAGGTTGTCCACCATGTGTTCCGCCCGGCTCGTCGCGGGCGTCACCACGGTCACGGCGGGGTGCGCGGCCGCGAACTTGATGAAGAACTGGGCCCACGAGTGGGCGTCGAACTCGCTCGCCCACTCCGGCACCTCGCGGTCTCCCACGCGCGACCAGAGCCGGGAGCGTCCGAACGGCACGTAAACCAGCACGCCGATCCTCCGCTCCGCCGCGAGCGGCAGGATTTCCTCGGCCGCGCTCACGTTGTCGACCGCGTAGTCGATGCCGATGAAGTCGAGGGGATAGTCCTGCATGGCCTGAATGAGCGCAGGGTACTGCCGCTTGCTCGTGGAGGTGATGCCAATGTAGCGGACGCGTCCGGCCGCCTTCAGCTCCTCGAGGATCCCCACCTGTACCGGCGGATCGCCCAGATTATGGACCTGGATGCAGTCGATGACGGGGACGCCGAAGTACTCGAACGAGCGTTCGATCTGGGCCCGCGCCGCCTCCGGATCCGCGGATCCGCCACCGCGCCGGGCCACGTTGACCTTCGTCGCCCAGAAGACGCGATCGGAGATCCCGAGTCTCTGGCAGATGTCGCCTGCGACCTCCTCGGAGGAGCCGTAGCTGGGAGCCGTGTCGAAAACCGACCCGCCGCCGTCGACCAGCGCCTGCATGACTTCTTCGAGCTGCGTCACGTCGTCGCCGCGGGCCACGCGCTGGAAGGTCGCGGAACTGCCCAGGCCGACGATCGGCAACTCCTCGCCGGTGGAGGGGACGGGTCGCGTGATCATCTCCTGGCTCGCGAACGCGCGCAGGATGCGGGGGTTCAGGGAGAGGGCCGCGCCCGCGGCGGCCGTGGAGCGGATCCAGTCGCGTCGAGTGAACATCTTCGGATCTTCCTCGTGCTGGGGTTGTGGCCGAGGCATCAAGCGTGCCCATAAACAGCGTCGACGGTCGGGTAACACTTCACGCCGCCCAACCGCTGTGCCGGCTCCGGGCGCCGGCTTGACGAACGATTTGACCATGGTCATGACCATGGTTCTATTGAAGGCGCGTTGAAGGCGTCGGACAGCTTCGGAGCGGACGGATGGAAGCAGATCACGAGGGGCCCGCGGGCGTCCCGCGGACCATCAAGGCATCGGAGTTCAAAGCGAAGTGTCTGAAGCTCATGGATGAAGTCGCCGAGACCGGCGAAGAGATCGTGATCACGAAGCACGGCCGCCCCGTCTCGAAGCTCGTCCCCTGCGACGAGACACCGGAGTCCTGGTTCGGGCGAGATCGCGACATCATCCGGATCCGGGGCGATATCGTGGGGCCGATGCCCCGGGAGTGGTGGGACGACGGGGACGACGGGGACGACCTCTTTTGATCCTGCTCGACACGCACGTCCTCCTATGGCTCAGAAGTGGAGATCGTCGTCTCGGGCGGCGGGCGCGGCGTACGATCGAGCGTGCGTTACCGCGGAGACACGCCGCAGTCTCGGCCATCTCCTTCTGGGAGGTTGCCATGCGCCTCCACGGGGGGCGGTTCGATCTTTTTGCGGACCCGGAGGCGTGGCGTCGCGACCTTCTCGCCCAGGGACTCGTCGAACTCCCGGTGAACGGTCTCATCGGCGTGCGGGCAGGGCTGCTTCCCGGCCTGCGCGGCGATCCGGCCGATCGGCTGATCGTCGCGACGGCTCTCGAAGGACACCAACTGTTGACGGCGGACTCGCAGATCCTCGAGTGGCCCGGCAAGCTGAACCGGATCGACGCCTCGGAGTAGGGCCCTGGCAGAGGAATCTCGTATCTCGGGAGAGGTCAACCCTCCCCGGTTTCGATGGCGGCGACCTCGGCCATGATGCGGTCGAACCGGGTGGCGGCGGTATTCGGGGCGAGGTTGCACAGGTAGGCGTGCGCCGCCCCCAGGCGCCGGAGGGCGACGATCGTCTCCGCACAGTGCCGCTCCGGCGTGACTCCCGCTTCGAAGGCCGAAGCCACCGCTTCAACCGGTACCGGGAAAAAGCGGGATAGCCGTTCCAATACCTTCCGGCGGCCGTTCCGGTAGTAGAAGACGCCGAACGAGCCCGGCATCTCGAGACCCTCGCGCTCCGCGCCTTCCAGCCAGCGCTCCGCCCGCGCCAGATCGTGGTGCGAAACGACCTGCGTGAGGTAGTAGTCCGCCTCGAACTCCGGGGCCGTCGCGAAACCGATCTGCTCGGCGACCGGGCGGTGGAGGTTGACCCAGCCGCCGAGCGACAGCCCCTTCGCCCGTTCCCGAAGCCGGTGTCGAAGCATGTAGCCGTGGGGCACGCACCGGTCGGCTCCGCGCACTCGGTCGCCCCCCGTCACGGTGAGACTCTCGACGCCGCGCGCCCGCGCCCGGTCGCCGTAGCGCAGGCAGTAGTCGAGCGGGTGGAGACACGTCAGGAACGGAACGACCCGCCACGGTTCGACCTCGTTCGCGAGGTTGGCCGTCAGGTGCTGGAGATTTTCCTCCTCCTCCTCGCCCACGGCGCCGTCCGTGAGCATGAGAAACGCGTCGCGCGCCGCGAGACCCCGAATGGCATGGGAGAGGTCGATCCACATGTCCATCGCGCCGCCGCGGCTTAGCCCGCTTCGAGGCGGCCGCAGTTCGACCGTCATCGTCGGCTCGTGTCCCCGCAATCGCTGGACGAAGCGGCTCCCCGACGGCGTTTCCGGATCGACTGGCGGTTCGTTCACGACGGAAGATCCTGCCTTGCGCGCAGGTGGTTCCAGCTTCGGATCGGTTCACGGACCGGGAGAGGATGCGCATCCCGAGCCCCGTTGCAAAGCGGCGGCGGCCGCGTTCCGTTTCGGGCGGGGTCCCGCGGGTGACGGCAACGCGGGCCGGCCCCGTGTGGCACTGCGGCGACACTTGGCGGAGAAACCGCGTGACGAAAGACGTTCTCGTGAGCGACGAGCAATTGGCGGAGGAGATCCTCACTCTCCTCTCGCGTACCCCGGGGACGGTGCGCGTGCTGCTCGAGGACCTGCCGGCCGGTCTCCTGCACGCGGATGAGGGGGAGGGGACGTTCAGCCCCTTCAGCGTGCTGGGACATCTCATTCAGGGCGAGATCGACGACTGGATTCCGCGGGCGCGGTGGATTCTCGAACACGGCCGCGAGCGGGCGTTTCCGCCCTTCGACCGCTTCGCGCACGTCGAGCGAACCCGGGGCCGCTCGCTCGATGAACTGCTCACCGAGTTCGAGACCCTGCGCCAGACCGGACTCGCGGCGCTGCGGGAGGTGGTGGAAGGCGACGTCGATCTGGACGCGGACGGACTTCACCCGGAGTTGGGCGAGGTCACGCTCCGGCAACTGCTCACCACCTGGGCCGTACACGACCTCAACCATATCGCCCAGATCGTGCGCGTCGTCGCGCACCGGTTCGAGGACGAGGTCGGGCCCTGGAAGGCCTATCTCCCCATTCTGGGCCACGACGGGTAGCGGCGGCAGGCTCGCGCCGCTACCGGCAGCGGGTTCGCGCCGCTAGCGGCGGACTCCGGCGTGAACGGCCGCCTAGATGTTCGGGCGCCGTCGCTCCGCCTCGGCCGCGCGGACGGCCGCGGCGAGGGACTCCGTGTAGGGCGGGCGATGGATACCGCGCTCGGTGACGATGCCGGTCACGAGTTCTGCCGGCGTGATGTCGAACGCCGGGCTGTAGACGCCGGCGGCCTCCGGGGCGAGGAGGGGACCGAAACCGCGGCGGACCTCATCGGGGTCCCGGTGCTCGATCGGGATGTCCCCGCCGGTGGGCGTGCCGAGGTCGACGGTGGAGGTCGGTGCGAGAACGTAGAACGGAACCCCGTGGCGGTGGGCGAGCACGGCCAGGGGGTAGGTGCCGATCTTGTTCGCCACGTCGCCGTTGGCCGCGATGCGGTCGGAGCCCACGAAGGCGATATCCGGCGGATCCGTGGCGAAGAGTGATCCGGCCATGTTGTCGGCCAGCACGGTGACCTCGATCCCGGCGCGGGAAAGCTCCCATGCCGTGAGACGGCTCCCCTGGAGGAGTGGGCGGGTCTCGTCGGCGAAGACGCGGACCCGGCGACCGGCCTCGGCCGCGACGTAGACCGGAGCGAGGGCCGTCCCGATGCCGCCCGTGGCGAGGGACCCCGCGTTGCAGTGCGTGATCACGGCTTCGCCGCCCGCAAGCAGCGCCGACGCGTGCTCGCCGATCGCGCGGCACATGCGGCGATCCTCCTCGTGGATGGCGTCGGCCTCCGCCGCCAGCGCCGCCGCCAGCTCTCCCGCAGCCCCGGCCGCGGCATCGAGGCAGGCTCGCAGGCGACGGACCGCCCATGCGAGGTTGACCGCCGTCGGCCGCGCGTTCGCGAGCCGCTCGGCCCAGTCGGCGAACCGGGCCCGAAGTTCCTCGGCCGGAACCCCTTCGGCGGCGGACTGCCGCGCCAGAGCGGCGAGACCGATCGCGGCCGTGATCCCGATGAGCGGCGCGCCCCGCACGCGCAGGCTCCGGATCGCCTCGATGAAGTCTTCGAGGGTCGAAAGTTCCGTCTCCTCGTGGACGCCGGGAAGGAGCGTCTGGTCGAGGATGAGCGCGCTTCGGCCCCCGGGGGCCCAGCGGATCGTTTCCGGAACCGACAGCTCGCGATCGTTCATGCCGCGCAACCTATCCGGCGGCGGGAAAGGCGCTACCTTGAACGGCCACGGGACGTCCCGCATAGATCGAATGCAGTCCAGGAGGAATCATGAGGTCGTCAACCGCCGCGCTCGCGCTCGCCATCCTCGCCGCCGCCCAGCCGCTTGCCGGACAGGAGCGGGATCCGGACCACTTCGGCCCGGCGGATGTCTTCGAACTCGAAGTCGCCGGCGATCCCCGGATCTCGCCCGATGGTTCCCGGATCGTCTACGTGCGGTCCTCGATGGACATCATGACGGACCGTCAGCGGAGCAACCTGTGGATCGTCGATTACGACGGTTCGAACCACCGTCCGCTCCTCACGGGACAGAGGAACTTCTCGTCTCCGCGCTGGTCGCCGGACGGCACGCGGCTCCTCTACGTCGCGAGCGACGAACACGGGAAATCGCAGCTCTACCTGCGCTGGATGGACACCGGACAGACGGCCCTGCTCACGCAGCTGGAGCGAGGCCCGGGCGGGCTTTCCTGGTCGCCCGACGGGAGCACGATCGCCTTCAGCATGTTCGTCCCGGACACGCCGCCGCCCTTCGCGCAGATGCCCGCGAAGCCGGAAGGCGCGACGTGGGCGCCCCCCGCCACGACGTACGAGCGTCTCTATTACCGGTCGGACAGCCAGGGTTTCCTGCCGGTCGGATACTCCCACGTCTTCGTCCTTCCCGCGGAAGGGGGGACGCCGCGCCAGGTCACGCACGGCCCCTACAACCACGGCGGGGCGCCCGAGTGGACGCCCGATTCGCAGCACCTGCTGATCGCGGCCACGCGGCGCGACGACTGGGAGTACGTGCGGGACTCCGAGATCTTCGAGTTCTCCGTGGCCGATGGCGCGGTGCGGCAACTGACCGACCGGCGCGGACCCGACTCGAGCCCGGCGGTGTCGCCCGACGGCGGCATGATCGCCTACACCGGCTACGACGACCGTTTTCTCGGGCACCAGGTGTCGAAGCTCTACGTGATGAGCCGGGACGGGTCCGGCTCGCGCCTCATCGCCGATGACCTCGACCGCTCGATCGGGAACCTGCACTGGGCAAGCGACGGAGAGGGGCTGTTCTTCCAGTACGACACCGAGGGGAACACGCGACTCGCGCACGTCGACCTCGACGGGACCGTGACGGATATCGTCTCCAGCGTTCAGGGCCTGTCGATCGGCCGTCCCTACGGAGGCGGCACCTTCTCCACCTCGGGGAACGACCGTTTCGCTTTCACCTACGGGACGCCGGACCACCCCGCGGACCTCGCGGTCACGAACCGGAACGGCGACTGGCAGCGGCTCACGCAGCTGAACGAGGATCTCTTCGCGCAGAAGGCGATCGGGGAGACGGAGGAGGTCTGGTACAAGTCCTCGCATGACGGGCTCGACATCCAGGGCTGGATCGTGAAGCCGCCGGACTTCGATCCGAGCCGCAAGTATCCGCTCCTGCTCGAGATCCACGGCGGTCCGTTCGCCAACTACGGGGACCGCTTCAGCGCCGAGGTCCAGTTGTTCGCCTCGGCGGGGTACGTCGTTCTCTACACGAACCCGCGAGGGAGCACGAGCTACGGAGAGGACTTCGGGAACGAGATCCACCACGCCTATCCGAGCTACGACTTCGACGATCTGATGTCGGGCGTCGACGAGGTGATTTCGCGCGGATACATCGATGAAGAGCAGCTCTTCGTCACCGGAGGATCCGGTGGCGGGGTGCTGACGGCCTGGATCGTGACCCACACGGACCGCTTCGCCGCCGCCGCGTCGCAGAAGCCCGTCATCAACTGGTACAGCTGGGTGCTGACGGCGGACATGGGCGGCAGCGGCGGCCTGAACTACTGGTTCCCCGGCGCGCCCTGGGACAACCTCGAGCACTACATGGAGCGCTCGCCGGTCCACCATATCGCGAACGTGACGACGCCGACGATGCTCATCACGGGCGAGGTCGACTGGCGGACGCCGATGTCGGAGTCGGAGCAGTTCTACCAGGCGCTGCGGATCCGGAAGGTGCCGTCGGTGCTCGTGCGGATCCCCGAGGCGAACCACAGCATCGGCGCGCGTCCGAGCGGCCTCATCAGCAAGGTGCAGCACATCCTGGCCTGGTTCGAGCGCTACCGGACGAGCGGGACGACGACGCAGTGAGGACGCGATGAGCAGCGGCAGGATCCGCAGGTCGGACACGGAACTCGGACTCGACCGGGAGATCACGCGCCGCGACTTCGTCCAGCTGGCGGGGGCGGGGATCGCCGGTTCCGCGCTCCTCGGGTGCGGGCCGGGCGGCTCCGAGGGCGCGAGCGCCGGCGCGGTCCCGGGGATGGCTTCGGATCCGTGGTCCGACGCGCTCGGGCCGGACTGGTACGGGCCCGGCGGCGTGGGGGACTATGCGGCCTCCCACGGGAATACGCCGGAGGTCGTCCGTGACGCGCACTGGGTCCGCGATGGGCGTGTTCCGGGCGGGGAGGTCACGGACACCGGGGAACGCTTCGACGTCGTGATCGTGGGCGGCGGCCTCGCGGGCCTCTCCGCCGCGCACCATTTCAAGCGGCATCGGCCGTCCGGACGCTGTCTCGTCATCGAGAACCACCCCGTGTTCGGCGGCGAGGCGAAACGAAACGACATGATGGTCGACGGCGTGCGCCTGGCCGGGCCGCAGGGATCCAACGACTTCGGCATACGCCCGCCCACCGGAGAGCCGGACGACTACTTCACGACGCTGGGCATCCCGCGCGAGTTCGAGTACGCACCGGACGCGGGCCAGGTCAAGGCGCCGCTCGAGAACTACGGTTTCATGCACTGGGTGCAGGACCAGTTCTCCATCGGGCACTATTTCGGCGGGACGCGCGGCGGCGGGCGTCCCGGCTGGTCCGGCGGTTCGGGCGGCTGGGTCAACGGTCTCTTCGGGGACATGTCCCGCGCACCGTGGACGCCGGAACTGCGGGAGGGTTTCGAACGCTGGCGGAACGCGCGCGTCACGGACCACGTGCCCTCGAACGCGCCCGGGGGGCCGGACAATCCCGGTCCGTGGCTCGACGGCATGACGCTCAAGGCCTACTACGAGGACGTGCTCGGCCTGCCGCCCGAGGTGACGGCGTACGTCGACCCGATCCTCGCCAGCATCATCGGACTCGGGTGCGACGCGATCTCGGCCTGGTGGGGGATGCACTTCGACCTCCCCGGTTTCGGGCTCCCCTCCCGCTACGACGGCATGACCTTCCACTCCTTCCCGGGTGGGAACGCGGGGATCGCCCGCTACTTCGTGAAGGACGTCGTGCCGGACGGGATCGCGGGCGAACGCACGCTCGGGGACGTGCTCAACGGGGCGATCGACTTCGGCGCACTGGACCGGCCGGACCAGCCCGTGCGGCTGCGGCTGGGGTGCACCGCGATCGACGTGCGCCACGCCGGGGCCGGCGATGGCCGCGTGCGCGTGACGTACGTTCACGAGGGCCGCGCCTGGTCCGCCGAGGCGGACGCGGTCGTGCTCGCGAGCGGGGGCTGGATGAACCGCTACATTGCCGCCGACCTGCCGGACGGACATCGCGCGGCCTACGAGAGCTTCCGCCACGGGCCGATCCTCGTCGCGAACGTGGCGCTCCGGAACTGGCGCTTCCTCGACCGCCTGGGGATCGCCGGCGGCTTCTACGAGGGCGATCTCGGCTTCTCGTGCAACATCCGGAGGCCCATGTACGCGGGAGACTACCGCCCGGTCCACGCTCCGGATCACCCGACGATGCTGACCTTCTACATCACCTTCGAGTCGCCCGGAGCTTCGCCGGCGGACCAGGGGATGGCGGGTCGCACGGAGATGCTGAGCGCGTCCTTCGCGGATTACGAACGACGGCTGCGGGCGCAGATGGTCGAACTCTTCGCCGAGGGCGGCTTCGATCCGGCGGAGGATATCGCCGGCCTCGTGCTCAACCGGTGGGGGCACGCCTACGTGGCGCCCGGACCCGGCTTCTTCTTCGGACGCGACGGGGCCCCGGCCCCTCCCGATGTGATTCGCGAGCCCTTCGGACGCGTCGCCATCGGGCATTCCGAGCTGCGGGGGCACCAGAACTGGACCGGCGCGTCCGCGGAGGGTCGCCGCGCCGTGGAAACGGTCCTCGATCTGATCTGATGCCGCGAAGATGCAACAAGTGACGACGTGGCCGACGCGGCGAGCCGGTTCCCTCGGCCTGTGGACGCTGGCCCTTTGCGTGCTGACCGGCTGCACGTCCTCGGCGGTGCCGGCCATCGAGTACGAGATCCTCGGTACGTTCCCGCACGATCCGGCCGCGTACACCCAGGGACTCCTCTTCCACGACGGACACCTCCTCGAGAGTACCGGCCGCTACGGGGAGTCCGGCGTGAGGCGCGTGGACGTGCCCACGGGAGAGATCCAGGCCCGAGTGGCCGTGGACTCCGCCCTGTTCGGGGAAGGTCTCGCGCGCGTGGATTCCGAACTCGTTCAACTGACGTGGAAGGCCGGCCGGGCCTTCGTCTACGACGCGGAGACCTTCGAGGTCCTCCGGGAGTTCGCCTACGAGGGCGAAGGATGGGGGCTCTGCTACGACGGCGAGGCACTCTGGATGTCCGACGGGTCGAGCGCGCTCGAGCGTCGGGACCCGCAGACGTTCGCGGTCACGGAGACCGTCGAGGTCACGCGCGACGGGTCGCCGCAGCGTCGGCTGAACGAACTGGAGTGCGTCGGCGACCGGATCTACGCCAACGTCTACCAGACGGACATCATCGTCCGGATCGACAAGGGCACCGGCGAAGTCCTCGGCGAGATCGACCTGTCGAGCGTACCCCTGAGCGCCCGCCGTCCCGGCGATCCCGAGGCAGTCCTCAACGGCATCGCCTACGTCCCCGAGACCGGCGTCTTCCTCGTCACCGGAAAGCTGTGGCCGAAGCTCCTGGCCCTCCGGATCGAGGAATAGGGGAGCATGGCCACGAAGATCTTCCTCGCGCTGTCCTGCGGCTTCATGCTCGCCTGCCGTCCGGAGATCGACCCCGACCGCCCATTCGTGGAGGTTCGAGACAGCGCGGGTATCCGGATCGTCGAGAACCGCCGGCCCGCCGAGACTTCCCGCCTGGGGTGGCGGATCGGTCCCGAGCCCGAGCTTTCCATCGGGGCGCTCGAGGGCGAGGCACCCTATCTGCTGCACCGGGCCACCGCGAGGATGTTGCCGGATGGCCGGATCTCGGTGATGAACGCCGGCTCGAACGAGGTGCGGGTCTTCGACCGGTCCGGCGGCCACCTCGCTACGTGGGGCGGGGAAGGAGAGGGGCCCGGCGAGTTCTCGTTCCTGTCCGGGGTAGCGCCCTGGCCCGGCGACTCGCTGGTGGCGTGGTACTCCCACGGAATGTCGATCTCGGTGTTCGACGCCGCAGGCAACTTCGGGCGCTCCTTCTCGCTGCAGAGCGCCGAGACCGAGTCCTGGCAACGCCCCCGGCCCCTGGCCGCGCGCGCGGACGGGACCATCCTGTCGCTGAACGATCCGGAGGGTGAGGACACCGCCGTGGTCGAGATCTGGGATGGGGATGGCGCGCTGAGCGCGTCGCTGGGCGCGCATCCGAACCGGATCGTCTTCGTGGAGACGGACGAGCGCGGCAACAGAGAGCTGTCCATGCCTGCCTACGGGCCGCATCTGGACGTGGCGCCATGGGGCGAGCTTGTGGCCATCGGTCACACCAGCCGCTATGAGATCAAGGCGTTCCGGGGCGATGGGTCGCTGGCCCGGATCGTCCGGCGAGATGATGCACCGCGCGTGCCGATACAGGCCGATCTGGAGCCCTTCGTCGAGCGGCAGATGTCGATGTTCGCGCAGAGCCCGTATCCATCGGAGTTGTTGCCGGAAGTCCGGCGTTCCCTGGAATCCACGCCGCTCGCCGAAACGTTCCCGGCCTTCTCGTCGTTCGTGGCGGACGCTGCGGGTCACCTCTGGGTTCGGGAATACGAGTACCCACGGGAGGAGAGACCGGCCGTGCTCTGGTCCGTGTTCGACCCGGAGGGGCGGATGCTGGGCTTCGTCGAGACGCCCCGGGACCTCGGCATACGGGAGATCGGCGAAGACTACATCCTCGGCTGGACCTGGGATGACTACGATGTGGAGTACATCCAGCTGTGGCCGCTGGACCGGTCGACCGCCGGGAGTTGAGGTGCGGGACAACTCGATCCTCAACGGCCGCGCCTCGCTTTCGCCGAAGATGGCTTTGCGCCTCGAGAAGGCTCTTGCGGTGAGCACGGACATGCTGCTGCGCATGCAGGCCTGTTACGACGCCGCGCGGTTGCGGGCACGCGCTGGAGAGATCCACGTCAGACGCTACGAGACCGCCTGAGAGGCAGCTAAAGGGCGTCGCCGAAGCGGTTGTCGAGGGTTTGGAGCCGGGCGATGGGTTCGTTGCTGAACACGAGGCGGAGTTGGTACTCGGCGTCGGGGCCGCCCCAGGCGTCCATTGGAGTGGCCGCGACGCCCGCCCGGGCCAGCAGCCGGCCGGAAAGCTCGCGGGCCGTGAGACCCAGCGGCCGGGTGTCGACGAGGAGCGACCAGCCGCCCGCGGCGGGCCGGACCGGGTAGCCCTCAAGCGCCTCGAGTACCGCGTCGCGCCGGCGTTCCCAGCGCGCCACGCTCGCGGCCACGTCCCCGGCCTCGTCCGAAGCCGTCAGCGCCGCCAGCGCGCCGGGCTGCCCGATCCCGACGCCGGTCACGACGTTGTAAATGCCGACTTTGGCGACGTCCGCGAGAACCTCGGCGGGACCCACGATCCAGCCCACCCGCCACCCGATCATGCGGTACTCCTTCGACACCGAACCGACCGTGAGCGTCCGCTTGCGCATTCCGGGGAGCGATGCCGGGTGCAGGTACGGGCGGCCATCGTAGAGGATGCGCTCCATCGCCGCGTTGTAGAGGAGACACAGGTCATGGCGCTCGCACAGCTCCGCGACCGCCCGCCAGTCGTCGGGGTCGAGCACGCCGCCGGACGGCACGGACGGGTTCATAAGGAAGAGCGCCCGGGTTCGGTTGCCGATGCGGGAGGCGAGGGCGTCGAGGTCGAGATGCCAGCCCGCCGACGAATCGAACCGCCAGGGCGCGAGCCGCGGGACGGCGCCGGCCAGCCGCACGCGCTGGAGCATGCCGGCGTACGTGGGGTCGGTGAGGATCACCTCGTCGCCCGGGTCCACCGTGGCGAGCAGGGCGTTGAACAGACCCTCCGTGCCGCCCGCGGTGATCACGCACTCCCGGTCCGGATCGTAGCTCCGCCCGGAGAGCAGGCCGACGTGCCGCGCGGCCGCCGCGCGAAGGCCGGCCCGGCCCGTGAACGGCAGGTAGCTGTTGGCGGCCGGCGATTCGAGCGCTGCGCGGGTGGCGGCCACGGCCGCCTCGGGGGGCCTCAGGTCGGTGTCCAGGTTCTCGAGCCGGAGGATGCCGGGATCGCGCTCCGCCGCCCGCGCCACGCCGTCGATGTCGAACCCCGGAATCCCGGCGAGCCGCCCGGGCGAGGCGCGGCCTTGGCCCTCCGACCCGCTCATCCGCCGATCCTCCGCTGCAGCGCGTCGAGCGCGGCCATGAGATCGGGCTCCTCCGACAGCACGCGGAGAAGCGGGTCGGGGTCCAGCGACCGGGCGCGCTCCGGCATCGTCCGGATCGTGAAGTCTTCCATCGAGAGTCCCTCCTTCACCTCCGCCCAGCGCAGCGGCGCGGACACGGTGGCCCCCGCGCGCGACCGCACGGAATACGGCGCCACGACGAGCCGCCCGCGCCCGTTTTGCACGTAGTCGATGTAGACCCTGCCGTCCCGTCGCGAGGGGTTCCGGACGATCGTGGCCAGGTCGGGGGTCTCCGCCACCACCGCCGTCGCGAGCAGTTGCGCGAGGGTGCGCGACTGTTCGTAGTCGAGCTGTCCGCCGAGCGGAATCATCACGTGGATCCCGGACGATCCGCTCGTCTTCGGATAGCAGGGAAGCCCCATCTCGTCGCACAGCGCACCGATCGCGCGCGCCACCTCGATCACGTCCCGGAACGGGGCGTACACCTCCTCGCCGTCACGCTTGTGCTTGGGGTCGAGGTCGAGGAGGCACCAGTCGGGGCGGTCCAGGCTCCCGACGCAACTCGCCCATACGTGGAGCGGAATCGCGCCGAGGTTTGCGATGTACACGAGCACCGCCGGGTCGTCGGCGATGAAATAGTGGATGTCGCGCTCGGAGCCGCGGCTCCAGATCGCCTCCGTGCGCACCCACTCGGGCTGGAACCCCGGCGCGTTCTTCTGAAAAAACGACTTCCCGTCGATCCCGTCCGGATACCGGGTGAGCACCAGGGGCCGGTCCTCGAGGAACTTCAGCAGCCACGGGGCGATATCCCGGTAGTACGCGATCAGGTCGCCCTTCGTGTACCCCTCCTCCGGCCAGAAGACCTTGTCGAGGTTCGAGAGCGGCAACTCCTCGACGGGCGGGGGCGACGTATCCACGCGCACGGGATCGGCCAGCGCCGCGCGCGGATCCCGGGGCAGCCGGCAATCGGTGGGAACCACGTATTCGCGATCCTCGTCCCCGGATTCTTCCTCCCCGGATTCCTCCTCCGGGGTCGGCAGGACGCCGAGGAAGACGGCATGCCGGAGCAGGCCCCCCTCGGTGATTTCCTTGTAACGGACCTCCGTCACGAGTTCGGGTTCGACCCAGTTGTGATCGTCTCCGGCGGGTGCCGGCGTCGCGAATGCGGGCCCGGCCGCCTCCAGCGCGTCGAGCCGGGTCCGGAGTTTCGTCAGCGTCTCGTCGTCGAACCCCGTTCCCACGCGACCGACGTAATGGAGGGCGAGGCCGTCGTCGCCCGCGGCGGTCCCCGATGCGGGGTTGGCGGGGGATGCGTCTCCGGCGGGGCCGTACGCGCCGAGGTGGAGCGCGCCGAAGCCCGTCCGCGAGCCGGCGGGATTCGTGAAGCCGACGATGACGAAACGGGCCTCGCGCGCGGCGTGGATCTTCCGCCAGTCGGGAGACCGGCCGCCGGTGTACCGGGAGTCGGCGCGCTTGGCCATGATCCCCTCGAGTCCCATCTCCTGCACCTGCCGGAAGAGGGCCTTCCCGCACTCCTCGAAGTGTTCGCTGAGCCGGATCGGGCCCGCCTCGGGCACCACGCCGCGCAGCAGGGTGCGCCGCTCGGAGAGCGGGAGATCGCGCAGATCGCGGTCGTCGAAGGCGAGCAGGTCGAAGGCGTAAAAGCTGGCCGGCGCCTCGAACGAGGCGTGCCGCACATCCAGTGGGCGCGAGAGCCGGGCGCGCTTCTGCAGACGCCGGAAGCTGGGGTAGCCCGCGGCGTCGTGAACGACGACCTCTCCGTCCAGCACCACGCGCCGGAAGGGGAGCTTGCGGAGGGCGCGGGCGATGTCCGGGAAGGTGGGGAGCGCGTCGTGCCCGTTCCGGGTCAGGAGGCTGGCCGCGCCGTCGACGGCCGAGGCCAGCATGCGGTAGCCGTCGAGTTTCAGCTCGAAGTGCCAGGCGGGATCGTCGAACGCCTCCTCCCGGGGCTGGGCAAGCATGAACCCCACGTCGGCGGGATCGACCGGCCCCTCGGGCGCGCCGGCCCGCTCGAGGGCCGCGGCCAGATCCTCCCCGGGATACCAGCCGCGCTCGCGCTCGGCCATCTGCTCGACCGTGAGGCCCGACAGGATGGACGTCTCGGGGAGCGATCCGTCCTCGAGGATCGGGTGCCCGCCGCGCCGCTCGCGGATGAGGAGCCATTCCTTCCCGGTCTCCCCCTTCGCCAGCCGCACGAGCGTCCATACGCCCCTGAGCTTGTGGCCCCGAAGCTCGAACAGGAGCTTGCCCGTCTCGAGTCCCTCCTCCGGATCCTCGAGCATGATGCAGCGGCCGATGTCCCACACGATCATCTCGCCGCCCCCATACTCACCCTTCGGAATCACGCCCTCGAACTCGATGTACTCGATCGGGTGGTCCTCGACGTGCATCGCGAGCTTCTTGTCCGCCGGGTCGGGGGAGATGCCCTTGGGGACGGCCCACGAAACGAGGACGCCCCCGATTTCCAGGCGGAGGTCGTAGTGCCGGCGCGTTGCCGCGTGCAACTGGACGACGAACACGCCGACCCCCGTCCCGGGCGCGCCGCCGAAGGGCTCCGGCGTGCGCTCGGAAGCGCGTTTGTCCCGGTATTCCTCGAGTTTTCCTCGGGGCATGCTCGCGGCCCTGTCCTTCGACGCTGCTTTCGACCCTCCGGGCGGTGTACGGCCGGAGCGGTATGCACAATCCGGCCCGGAAACTATAATTCGGCCCCCCGGTCCGGCATCAGGCCGGGGCTGACACCACGCCGGGCGGTCCGGCGCGAACACGGAGAGGCGCAGGATGTCACCTCGACCCATCGCAACGGCGACGGTCTCGTTCGGGCTCGTTTCGATCCCGTGCCAGCTCTACTCGTCCGCCGAAAACTCGCAGAAGGTCCGCTTCAACTTCCTCTCCCCCGACGGGACCCGCGTGAAGCAGCAGTACGTGGATGCGAAGACGGGGGAGCCGGTCCTGCGCAGCGATCTCATCAAGGGATACCAGTTCGCGAAGGATCAGTACGTGACCTTCAAGCCGGAGGAACTGAAGGCGCTCGAGGCGGAGGCGACGCAGGCGGTCGAGATCGTCGAGTTCGTGCCGCTGGACCAGGTCGAACGGGCCTACATCGGGAAGACGTACTACCTCGGACCTGCGCGCGGAGGGGACAAGGCCTACCGGCTCCTCGGCGCCGCCATGAAGAAGACGGGATGGGCCGCCCTCGCGAAGTACGCGGCGCGCGGCAAGCAGTATCTCGTCCTCGTACGGCCGGTCGGGGATCACCTCGTTCTCGAACAACTGCACTACGCGCACGAGGTGCGGGACATCGCCGACGTGCCGTCGGGAGAGGGGGAGGTCGCCGATGCGGAGCTCGGCCTCGCCGTACAGCTGATCGAGCAGATCGCCTCGGAGGACTTCGATCCGTCGAAGTACGAGGATGAGGTCGGACAGCGCATGCTCGCGGCGATCGAGCGCAAGGTGGCCGACGGGACGGAGATCACCGCGCCGGTCGAAGAGGAAACGACGGCCAAGGTCATCGACCTCATGGCCGCGCTCAAGGCGAGCGTCTCGGGGTCCGGCGGGACGGAAGCCGAAGCCGAAGACGAGGCCGGGAACGAGCCGGAGAAGAAGAAAGCCGCGGGGTCGTAGCCGGACTCACGAGAGAAGACCACCCAGGGAGAAATCCGATGCGGGTTCGATCCGTCACGCTGTTCGCGTTCATCCTCCTGCTGCCGGTCCTGCGGGGCTCCGGCGGACACCTGCCCGCCGCGCCGACCGTCGACGACCTTCGAGGCGGACTCCCGGATCGGGTCGCCGCCGTCGATCCGGTCGACTCGGAGACCCTGCGGGTCCCGGGGCTCGAGGCCGCGGTCGAGATCCTCAAGGACCTTTGGGGCGTCAGCCACATCTACGCGGAGACGGAGCACGATCTCTTCTTCGCGCAGGGGTACAGCGCCGCGCGCGACCGCCTCTTCCAGTTCGAACTCTGGCGCCGCCAGGCCACGGGCACGGTTTCCGAAATCCTCGGTCCCCGTGAACTGGAACGCGACCGCGGCGCGCGGCTGTTCCGGTTCCGCGGCGATCTTGAAGCGGAACTGAATCACTACCACCCGCGCGGCGCCGAGATCATCCGGGCCTTCACGGACGGGATCAACGCGTATATCGCCGAGACGGAACGGGACCCCGGTCTCCTTCCGGTCGAGTTCGAGATGCTGGGGATCCGTCCGCAGCCGTGGACGCCGGACGTCGTCATCTCCCGTCACCAGGGCCTCCTCATGAACATCGGGCAGGAGCTGGATCTGGGGATCGCCGTCGCGGGCGTGGGTGCGGACAGGGTGAAAGAGGTCTCCTATTTCCACCCGGGAGAACCGGACATCGATCTCGATCCCGCGATCGACGGCTCGCTCCTCCGGCGGGAAATCCTCGACGTGTACCGGGCCTTCCGCGGGTCCATCCGGTTCCAGCCCGAGGACATCGAGCCCCGCTTCCGCGCCACCGCCTCCGACGCGGAGGCCTTCGCCCTGCAGACGCTCGAAGCGGAAGCCCGGGAGGCGGCAGCCCACGAAGCGGGACGCCTCGAGGCGGAGCGGATGGGGACAGGGAGCAACAACTGGGTCGTGGCGGGGAGCCGCACGCTGAGCGGCCACGCACTGATGGCGAACGACCCGCACCGGGTGCAGGCGGCCCCGTCGCTGCGCTATCTCGTCCACCTCGTCGGACCGGGCTGGAACGTGATCGGCGGGGGCGAGCCGGTCCTCCCGGGCATCTCGATCGGACACAATGGGCACGGTGCGTGGGGACTCACCGTCTTCCAGACGGACGCCGAGGATCTCTACGTCTACCGAACCCACCCGGACGACCCGGATCGCTACTGGTACCGCGGCGACTGGGAGGAGATGCGGGTCATCGACGATGAGATCCCGGTCGAAGGGCGCGGCGCCGAGCGGGTCCGGCACCGGTACACGCGGCACGGACCCGTCGTGTACGAGGATCGGGACAACGAGCTGGCCTACGCGGTGCGGGCGGGGTGGATGGAGATCGGCGGCGCGCCATACCTCGCGAGTCTGCGCATGAACCAGGCGAAGACATGGGAGGAGTTCCGGGACGCCTGCAACTACTCGAACATCCCGGGCGAGAACATGGTGTGGGCCGATGTGGACGGGAACATCGGCTGGCAGTCCGTGGGGATCGCGCCCATCCGCCGGAACTGGTCAGGTCTCGTCCCGGTGCCGGGGGACGGCCGCTACGAGTGGGACGGCTACCTCGAGATCCGGCACAAGCCGCACGTGTTCAACCCCGAGAAGGGCTTCTGGTCGACGGCGAACCAGAATCTCGTTCCGCCCGGCTACGAGCACCGCGACGCCGTCGGCTGGAGTTGGAGCGATCCGTTCCGGAGCGCGCGCATCGACGAAGTCCTCGCTTCGGGGAAGCGCTTCACGATGGCGGAGATGATGCAGCTCGCGACGGACTACGTGTCGCTCCCGGCCCGCTCGCTGGTGCCGATGCTGCGCGGCGTTGACCTGCCCCCGGGGGCGGCGGAAGCGGCGCGAGGCGAGCTGCTCGACTGGGACTTCGCGCTCGCCCCGGAGTCCCGCGAGGCCGCGATCTACGTGTCGTGGGAGCGCGAGCTCCAGCGACAGATGGTGCCGCTCGTCGTCCCGGCGGAGGTCCGCGCGTCGCTCGGGCGCCTCTCGATGAAGAAGATCATCGACTGGCTCGGCTCGCCGCCCGCGTGGTTCGCGCCGCTCGGAGACGGGGATCCCGTGGCGGGTCGCGACGCACTCCTCGCCCGCACGCTGGCCGATGCCCTGGAGGGGCTGGAGGATCGCTTCGGCGGCGACCCGTGGCGCTACGGCGACGTGCGCTTCAAGCACGCCCGGTTCCGGCACCCGCTGTCCGGGATCGTGAACGCCGAGATGCGCGCGCGCCTCGAGGTGGGTCCGCTCCCGCGCGGAGGCAACGGCTTCACCGTGAACCAGACGGGAGGCGGGGACAACCAGACCTCGGGCCCCTCCTTCCGGATCATCGCGGAGGCGGGCGACTGGGACACGGCCGTGTTCACGAACACGCCGGGGCAGGGGGGAGACCCCGATGATCCCATGTACCGGAACCTGTTCGAGGGCTGGGCGAAGGACCGCTTCTTCCCGCTCTACTACTCACGGGAGAAAGTCGAGGCGGCCGTCGCGGATCGCCTGATGCTAACGCCCGCGCTTCGGTAGATGTGGCCGCGGCGTCTCCAGACAGGGCCGTGCGCGAAGGCGTCGGTTACAACGAGGAGGTGTGCCGTGGCGGTGGTACGCGCCGGGTACGTGAGGTGATGGGTCAACTGCGCCGAGTAACGATCGAGCGGGCCTGTGGAGAGGTTGCAATCGCCACGTGCGTGACCCTCCTCATCGGTTTCGCCTCTGCGTCGGCCCAGGAGGTGCCATCGGAGCACGAGTTGCCAACGGCCACCTTGGTTGCGGTCAGAACCCTCGAGACTCTCGACGCTCCGATGCAAATGCCCGCGTTTGTTCTTGCTGAAACAGCTCAAGGCGACGTGTTTGTGGCAGGACCATCGGAAGTATTGACCTTTGACGCGACGGGCGCATACCGAGGCTCGATCGGCCGCCAGGGAGCAGGTCCCGGCGAATTCTCGTTCATATCCACATTGGGGATACACGGGGATACACTATGGGTAGGAGACGCCGGGTTACGGCGGGTGTCCCGTTTCCTGTTGGACGGATCACTCCTGGAGACCGTGTCGCCCCGTATGTCTGGAGCGGAGAACTTTCGTCCCCTTTTCCTCGGCCCGGATCGATCCATCATCATGGGTCCACCTGAGGGCATGAGTCTCGCCGGGGACCTTGGCGGTAGTCGTCGAGTGGTTTGGAACCGGTGGAAATCGGACGATCAAGCCATCAACACGCTGGCTGTGGGTTCGATCACTCACGAGATGATGATGGTGCGCGGGGAGGGCGGGGTTATCCGATCCGTTTCACAGCCATTCGGTGAGCGGACGCCAATCTCGTACACGGGAGGGGAACCGTACGCGATTGCAGCGTCCGCGACGAGGGACGGAGATCAAGGTACCATAGTCGTGGAGCGGTTACACTTCGATGGCGCGAGCGATACCGCCGTGGTGGTGGGTTATCGGGCGACACGCATCACGTCCGCGATGGTGGACAGCGTCGTCCACGAGACGGGCCGTACCCTCTCCTGGAGACCTGGGGCCCCGGAGCCTCCGACACGACCGACTCGCGAGACCGCGGAACAAATTCGGAGTGCCATGTACGTTCCCGATTATCGCCCGCCGCTTTGGGATCTGGTGCAAGGTGTTGATGGCATCATATGGATCGGTCGCGAAGCTTCGGCGGGTGGTCAGGTAGGTTGGATCATCGCGACAGAGGCAGAAGGCCCGCTGGCGCGCATCGAATTGCCGGTGCACCAGCGTCCAATGGCTGTTGTGGAAGCGTATGTATGGCTTAGCGATCCGACTCCCTTGGACGTGGGGCGCGTGGTTAAATACCGCATCTCGTTCGACGAGCAATAATATCGGAGGAGAGATGCACCCACTGTCCGTGTCACTGTGTCATCGACGATGAGATCCCGGTCGAAGCGCGCCGAGGCTCCGCTGCGCTAGGCCTGCTCCAGATAGAAGCCGATGAGGCCTTGGTTCCGGGGCGGATCGGCGCCGAGCTGGCGGAGCATCGTCGTCACCTGTCCGCGGTGGTAGGTCGCGTGGTTGACGACGTGCTGCAGCATATGCCGGAAGGTGACGCGCATCGTTTCGCCATCGAAGAACCGGTACTCCATCACGCGGTGGATGTCCTCCGGGGCGAGTCCGGCGACGAAGCGCCGCACGCGGGTCTCTTCCTTCAGCCAGCGCGCACGAATGTCGCCCACCGTCTCGAAGTCGTCGGCGGGCAGATGCTCCGTCGGGAAGTGTCCTTCCCAGCGCGAGCACCAGACCCATTCGGCGGACACGACGTGGGCGAGCGTGTCGCGGATGGAGCCGAAGCTGCTCCCCAGGTCTCGGCGGAAATCCTCGGGCGCGATCTGCTCGACGGCGTCCAGCGTTCCGTCACGGGCCCGGTAGTGAAAATCGAGAAGTGACAGCAAGGCGTCGCAGGTCATGGTCCGGAGTCTACCTGAGGCTCGACTCCGATGCACGGTCCCGCGGACGTGATCCCGGGTCGGCGAAACGTGCCGGGAGCCGGTGTTTGCCGGGGCTGCCCCGCTCCGGCTAGATTACGTGGCTGTTCCGCAGACGCCTCCGCCGGAGGCAGACAACCCAGCGCGTGGGGAAGACATGAAGGCAGGCATACATCCGGAGTACGCACCCGCGAAGATCACCTGTGCGTGCGGCCGGGAGACGGAGGCCGCCTCGACCGTGGGCGAGATCCACGTCGAGATCTGTTCGCATTGCCACCCCTTCTTCACGGGGCGGCAGAAGCTCGTCGACACCGCGGGACGGGTGGAGCGGTTCATCGCCAAGTACGGCGACGGGAAGGCCCGCGGCGGCGCGAAGGCGGAGACGGAGGAGCAGGCAGCGGCGGCGGAGGCCGTGGAAGAGGAGGCCGCGGCGGTCGATGCCTGAGCCGGAAGCGCCTGGCGCTCGAACCTGCCTTCCAAATGACGGGGTTCCTCGCGGACCCCGTTTTCATGTAGGGAACGAGTAGAGAACGGGCAGGAAACGATGATGTCGGATCGGGACACCCTCGAGGAGCGTCTGCGCGACGCCGCCGAGCGGTACGAGGCGCTGGCGCGCCGGATGGCGGAGCCCGAGGTGCTGTCGGATATGGCCCTCCTGCGCGACGTCGCGCGCGAACACTCGGCGCTGGAGCCGGTGGCGCGCGCGGCGGAGCGCCACTTCAAGCTTCTCGACGATCTGCGGCAGGCGCGGGAGGTCGCGGCGGAGTCCGACGGCGAGCTGGCCGAAATGGCCGCGGCCGAGGCGGCCGAACTGCAGGCCGAGCGCGGGGAGGCGCGGGAAGAACTCCGCCGGCTCCTGGTGCCGAAGGACCCGCTGGACGACCGGCCCGCCGTGGTGGAGATCCGCGCGGGGACGGGCGGGGACGAAGCCGCACTCTTCGCGGCGGACCTGTACCGGATGTATGCCCGCTTCGCCGCGGAGTCCGGCTGGGACGTGGAACTCATCAGCACCAGCGAGGGCACGCTCGGGGGGCTCAAGGAGATCGTATTCGTCGTGCGCGGATCCGATGCCTACGGCCGTCTTCGCTACGAGTCCGGCGTCCACCGCGTCCAGCGCGTGCCGGAAACGGAGAGCCAGGGCCGGGTACATACGTCGGCGGCGACGGTCGCCGTCCTCCCGGAGGCGGAGGAGGTGGACATCGAGATCGATCCCGCCGACCTCAAGATCGACGTCTTCCGCTCCTCCGGACCCGGTGGACAGTCCGTGAACACGACCGACTCCGCGGTTCGGATCACGCACCGGCCGACCGGGCTCGTGGTGTCCTGCCAGGACGAGAAGTCGCAGCATAAAAACAAGGCGCGCGCGCTCAAGGTGCTGCGGAGCCGGCTGCTCGACCGGCTCGTCGCCGAACAGGAGGCGGAGCGGGCCCGCGAGCGGCGCACGCAGGTGGGGACCGGTGACCGCTCGATGAAGATCCGGACGTACAACTTCCCGCAGAACCGCGTAACGGATCACCGCATCCACTTCACGAGCCACCGGCTGGAGGCGATCCTCGCCGGCGACCTGGACGAAGTCGTCGAGGCGCTGCGGCTCGCCGGAACGGAGGAGCGGATGGCGGCGGCGGGCGGGTGACGGAACCGCGCCCGGGCGGGGCGGGGCGCCGTCCGGCGGGCCCGACGCGCCGCGAGATCGTGGAGGGCGTGCGGCGCGAGCTCGAGCTGGCCGGGCTGGAGGCCCCGCGGCTCGAAGCCGAGCGGCTCGTGGCCGCGGCGCTCGGCCTGTCGCGGGGCGAACTTGGCGTCTCCGGCGGAGAGCGGGTCGATCCGGCCGGTGCGGCGTCGGTCGCGCGCACGGTCTCCCGCCGTCTCGAGGGGCAGCCGCTCCAGCACATCGAGGGCACGGTCGATTTCCGGCGCGTCCGCCTCGTATCGGATGGCCGCGCCCTCATTCCGCGACCGGAGACCGAGCAACTGCTCGACCTCGTCGCCGCCTGGCGCCGCGACCGGAGCGGACCCGTCGAGGCACTCGACATCGGCGTCGGGTCGGGCGCCATCGCGATCGCGCTCCTGGACGAGGGGATCGCCGACCGCGTTATCGGACTCGACGTGTCCGAGGACGCGCTCGAACTCGCCCGCGAAAACGCCCGCCGCGCAAACGTCGAGAACCTCGAACTGCGCGCCTGTCCTCCCGACATCTGGTCCGCCCTCGTCCCGGAAGAGCGCTTCGACCTCATCATCTCCAACCCACCCTACGTCACAAGCTCGGAATGGACCGACCTCGACCCCGAGGTCCGGGATCACGAGCCTCGCGTCGCACTGGACGCCGGGGAAGACGGACTGGAGGTCATTCGAACCGTCGTGGCCGGCGCCCCGCCCCGGCTCCGCGAAGGCGGCGCGCTCTTCCTCGAGATCGGGATGTCGCAGGGCTCCGCCGTCCTCCGGCTCCTGAAGGCTGAAGCGCTGCTCTCCGATGTCCGAATCGGGACAGACCTCGCCGGCCGGCCCCGTTTTGCAAGCGCACGGAAGGCCGACTCCCGCTAGCAGCCCATGCCGGTCGTTCAAGTCGCGTGGGGGTCGGGGCCGGGTTATACTCGGGCGTCGAATCGTCGGCCCGGGCCCGTGGATGGCGAGCGGGGAGGGCACGGACGATTCGCGCCTCCGCCCGCTGCCGACCGGACGTGTCGGCCCCGGGGTGCTTCCTGATTCCGTTTCGAGCCGGAGACATGGACGAGCGAGACCGCATGCTGGAGAAGGCGCAGGAGGTCGGGCGCATCATCTCCCAGTTGCCCGAATACGCCTACCTGCGCGCGGCCCGCCGCGAGATCGACGAGGACCGCGACGCGACGGAACTGCTCAACCGTCTGCGCGACCTGCAGAGCACGCTCATGGAGGCCGTGGGCCGCGGCGAGCAGCCGACCGAGGAGCAGGAACGGGAGTTCGCCGAACTGCAGGAGAAGGTCCAGACGAACGCCCGCTACCAGGCGCTCATCTCCTCCCAGGCGAACTTCGAGAAGCTCATGGAGCGGGTGGATCGGGCGATCGGGGAGGGGGTCCGGAAGGGCGAGGAGAGCCGGATCATCCTCCCGACATGAAGGCGGCTCGCGATCTGGGGGAACGCGCGCTGCGCGCGATCTTCGAGCCGGCCATGGCGTGGCTCACGAGACGCCGCGTCCACCCCAACGTCATCAGCACGCTCGGTTTCGTCATCACCTGCAGTTCCGGCTATTTCTTTCATCAGCATCATGTGAGCACGGCCGGCTTCCTCGTCCTCCTCGGCGGCGTGTTCGACCTGTTCGATGGCACGGTCGCGCGCCGCACGGGACTGGCCTCGTCCTTCGGCGCCTTCTACGACTCGACGCTCGACCGGCTGTCCGAGATCGTCGTGTATCTGGGTCTCCTCTCCCTCTACAACGACTACCGTCTCGAACTGGGCGACGTGGGGATGATCTACTGGATCGTGCTCGCGCTCGCCGGCTCGCTGATGATCAGCTACACCCGCGCCCGGGCCGAGGCGCTCGGCATCGCCTGCTACGTCGGACTCATGCAGCGCCCCGAACGGGTCATCCTGATCGGCTTCGCCGCGCTCATCTTCGGCGAGACGACCATGTTCGGCCACCAGGGCCTCGTACTCAGGGTCGTGATCATCGTCCTCGCGATTCTCACCAACCTGACCGCCTTCCAGCGGATCTGGTGGGTGTACCGGAATACGCGGCCCGATGGCGAGCCGCCCCGGGAATCGAACTGAACCAGACACGGAGTGAACCAGCATCGTGGACTCGGATAGATCACCTTCAACCATTGCCCCCGCCGAAGGGACGCTCGGCGTTCTCCTCGTAGGGCTCGGAGCGGTCTCGACCACCTTCATCGCGGGCGTGGAAGCGGCGCGCCGGGGACGGAACCGGCCTATCGGATCGCTCACGCAGATGAACACGATCCGGCTCGGGAAGCGGACGGAGAACCGCACCCCGTTCATCCGCGACTTCGTGCCGCTGGCGGAACTGGACGATCTCGTTTTCGGCGCCTGGGATCCGATTCCGGACAACGCCTACGAGTCCGCCAAGGTGTGCGGCGTCCTCCGGCCGGAGGACATCGATCCGCTCGCGGACTTCATGCGGGGGATCGAACCGATGCCGGCCGCCTTCGACCGCGCGTACGTGAAGAAGCTCGACGGTTCGAACGTGAAGACGGGCGCGAACAAGCGGGAACTCGCCGAGCAGCTCCGCGAGGACATTCGCCGGTTCAAGGCGGAGCACGGCTGCGACCGCCTCGTGATGGTGTGGGCGGCTTCGACCGAGATCTTCATGCGTGCGAGCCCGGTCCACGACAGCCCGGCCTCCTTCGAGCGCGCGATGGAGGAGAACCACCCCGACATCGCCCCCTCGATGCTCTATGCGTGGGCCGCGCTCATGGAGGGGGTGCCGTTCGCGAACGGGGCGCCGAATCTGACCTGTGACATCCCCGCGCTTCTCGCGCTTGCCGCCGAGCGGGGCGTCGCGATCGCGGGGAAGGACTTCAAGACCGGCCAGACGCTGATGAAGACGATTCTGGCTCCGGGTCTCAAGGCGCGCATGCTCGGCCTCAACGGCTGGTTCTCGACGAATATCCTCGGGAACCGGGACGGCGAGGTGCTCGACGACCCGGAGAGTTTCAAGACGAAGGAGGAATCGAAGCTCGGGGCCCTCGAATATATCCTGCAGCCGGACATGTACCCGGACCTCTATGGAGAAATGTATCACAAGGTCCGTATCAACTACTATCCGCCGCGCGGCGACAACAAGGAGGGGTGGGACAATCTCGACATATTCGGCTGGATGGGGTACGGCATGCAGATCAAGATCGACTTCCTGTGCCGCGACTCCATTCTGGCGGCGCCCATCGTTCTCGATCTGGCGCTCTTTCTCGACCTCGCGGCGCGCTCCGGACTGTCGGGAGTCCAGGAATGGCTGTCCTTCTACTTCAAGGCGCCGCAGACGGCTCCGGACCTGTATCCGGAACACGACATTTTCATCCAGCACTGGAAGCTCAAGAACACGTTGCGCTGGCTGAGGGGGGAGGAACAGATCACCCACCTCGGCGTGGAGTATTACGACTGAATGAAGGGGCGCTTCCTCGTTTTCGAGGGGCCCGAGGGGGCGGGAAAGTCGCTCCAGATCGGCCGGCTGACCGAACGGCTGTCCGCGGCCGGCGTGCCCCACCTGGTGACGCGGGAACCCGGAGGCACGGCGGCGGCGGAAGCGATTCGGAGCGTGCTCCTCGACCGGCCGGAACTCCGGCTCGACGGGATCGCCGAACTCCTGCTCTTTTCGGCGTCCCGCCGTGTCCACGTCGAGGAGGTGATCCGGCCCGCGCTGGAGCGCGGCGAGGTCGTCCTCTGTGACCGCTTCGAGCTTTCCACGCGGGTCTACCAGGGGCGGGCGCGCGGAGTCGCCGCGCAGACGATCGAACAGGTCACCCGCGCCGCCACGGGCGGTCTCCTTCCGGATCTCTACCTCGTGCTCGACGTACCGGTGAAGGTGGGACTGGGTCGCCAATGGCAGGATGAGGAAGACCCGGGCCAGCTGGCCTTCTTCGGGCCCGCTCCCGATCGAATCGAGCTCGAGAAGCGATCGTTCCGCGAGCGCGTGCGGGAAGGGTATCGGGAGTTCGCGGCAGAAGAAGACGGGATCGTGGTCGTCGATGGCTCGGGGACGCCGGATGAGGTGGAAGGCCGGATTCTGGGGTTGCTGGAGGAGAGATTCCCGGATCGTTTCCCGGGGGCGAACTTTCCTCGTTGACGGTGTCGTGTGACATTGACGGTAGCGGCGGGGTGCCGCTCGAACGCGGCCCGCGCGATGCGGGGCTGCCACCACGGAGGATGCATGAGACTGGAGCGATCCTGGACGACCGGAGTGCTGGTCGGCGCCATCGCCCTTGCGACCGGCGGCTGGCTGATAAATCAGGGCGGAGCCGCGAGCGGCGGAGAAAGCCGTCGGCTGCTGGAGGAAATCCACCGCCTGATCTCCGCCCGCTTCGTCGACGAGATCCCGCCGGAGGAGTTGTACCGCATGGCGATCGACGGGATGCTCGAGAATCTGGGCGACCCGTACACGACGTTCCTGGAGCCCCGGGATTCCGAGGACCTTCGTCTCACCACCACGGGCAACTACGGTGGACTCGGCGTCCGGATCGACGTGAAGGATGACTGGATCACGGTCGTTCAGGTGCTCCCGAACTCACCGGCGCTCCGCGAGGGACTCGAGGTCGGCGACCGCATCATCGAGGTCGAGGGCGAATCGGCCGAGGGCTGGTCGGTGGACAAGGCCGTGGACACGCTGCGGGGCGAGAAGGGAGCACCGGTCGACATCACGATCGCGAGGGTAGGCGTGGACCGGCCGCTCGCGATTCGTATCGTGCGCGACGTCATTCAGGTGGCGCAGGCGCAGGGCTTCGTCCTGGACGGCGATATCGGCTATGTGACGCTGCGCGGGTTCAGCCGCGAGGCGAAGGAGGAACTCGTCGCGACGCTGGACCGCCTCGTCGATGAAGGGGCGGGCGGACTGATCCTGGATCTGCGGCGGAATCCCGGCGGCCTGCTGCCGGCGGGAATCGATGTCACGGATCTCTTCCTGGAGCGTGGCCAGTCCGTGGTGGAAACGCGTTCCCGGCTCGACGAGCAGAATTACCTGTTCCGCGCCTCCACCGAGGATCGCTACGCCGATATTCCCGTCGTCGTCGTCGTCGACGGCCTCAGCGCGAGCGCGTCGGAGATCGTTGCCGGTGCGCTGCAGGACCACGACCGCGCGGTCGTGGTGGGCACGACGACGTTCGGCAAGGGTTCCGTGCAGACGCTGTATCGGCTCTCCGGGGACAACAGCATGAAGGTCACGACGGCCCGCTGGTACACTCCGGCGGGGCGCTCCATCACGAAGGACTTCGACCGGGCGAGCGCGCTTCGCGACTTGGCCGCGAGCGCCGTGGCGATCTCCGGCGAACCCATTGCGTCGCGGTCGGAGCCGGAAGACCGGGAGGAGTTCACGACGACGGGCGGCCGGACGGTGTATGGGGGCGGCGGGATTACGCCGGACCTGATTGTCTACGCGACACGCTCTCCACCGAAGAACAGGAACTGCGGCGTCTTGCGACGCGCTCGGGGGCGATTCCGCGGAACGTCGTCTTCCGGTGGGCGGTCGAGTATTCGAACGAGCACGATTTCAACGAAGGCTTCTCCGTCACGCAGGGGATGCGGGACGAGGTCTGGGCGGCGCTCGTGGACGCGGGAGCCGAGGTCGAGAAGGAACTCTTCGACCAGTCGCGGACCTACGTCGACTGGCTCATCGCGGATGAACTGGCGGGCGCGGAGTTCGGGGAAGTGCCACAGCTCCGCAGCCGGGCCGTGCGTGACGCTCAGATACAGGTCGCAATGGACCTTCTGATGGAGGCCGATTCGCCGGAAGCGCTGCTCACTGTCGCGGCGCGTGTCGCCGAGGAGCGGGGGGCGGACGGCGCGGAGAGCGGGCAGTCCGATGGGGATCACTAGCGGGCTGCTGGTGGCGACACAACACCGGTAAGGCAGGACGCCGCAGGGCGATTCAAGAGGCGAGGAGACGAGTGATGAGAGAGCGTACGCGACGATCGGCCGTGATTGCAACCACGATGGCTCTGATGGCGGCGACGGCGTGCGCCAGCAACCCTCGCCCCGGAACGTACACGCGGCTCATCATCACCGGCAGCGAGATCCGCGACGCCGGGTATCGGTCGGCCTACGAGGCGCTCACCCATCACCGCGAATTGATCGTGTTCGAGGGCGAAATCGGCTTCAGGGGCGGAAACGACGACCCGTGGGTGCGGGATGCGAACGGCAGGACCCAGCCGCGCCCCCGAATGTCGCAGTCGTATCACGTCCCGCTTCTCGTTGTGAACGGTGACTTCAACCAGAACGACGCGGTCACCACGCTCCGCCGAATTCCCGCCGACGAGATCGTGACGATCCGCCTCTACCGCCAAAGCATGATCCCGTCCCGCTACCGCCGGCCCGGCGCCGAGGGCGGAGTGATCGAGGTCAACACCCGCTAGCAGCGGGGCTTTTGCCACGGGCTGCTGGACGACGGGTCGGTGCGCCTGAACCCCCTGCCTTGAACCGGGAACGTTCGTATCGAAGACTCCTCGTCTTCGGCCGCCTGCCCGAGCCGGGCTACGTCAAGACGCGCCTCCATCCCGAGCTGACGAGGGAGGAGAGCGCCGTCCTGTACGAGGCGTTCCTCGACGACGCCATGAAGCTCGCGCCGGACGGGATCGCCGCGGAGTTGTGGGTACCCGATCGCCCTGGAGCGATGGAGCGGCTGGGCTCGCGATACCCCGCGGCTCGAATCCGGCTGCAACCCGAAGGTTTGCTCGGCGACCGGCTCGATATGGCGTTTGCCCGCGCCTTCGACGAGGGCGTGGATTGCGCGGTTGCGGTCGGAAGCGACCATCCGACCCTCCCGCTCGACTTCGTCGTGCGGGCTTTCGACGCGCTGGCAGGTAGCCCGGTGGCCCTTGGCCCGAGCCTGGACGGCGGATACTACGCGGTCGGACTGCGCGGGTCGGCGTGGCCGCAAGCCCGCGGCCTCTTCGCCGGAGCCCCCTGGTCGACGTCGGGGCTGTTCGCCTGGACGCGCGCGCGCGCCGCGTCGCTGCGGCTCGATTGTGCAGAACTGCCGCCCTGGTACGATGTGGACCGTCCGGCCGACCTGGCGCGCATGGCCGGCGATCTGACCGAAGGGAGCGCGACTGCCGGCGCCTGGGCCCGGCTCGCGCTGCCGACCGCGGCACCGGAGGGGTGATGGAACCGATCCGCGTCATGTTGGATCGGGCCGGCACCCCGGAGTCGTCACATCTCGTGTACGGCGTCGTCCACGAATCCGGTTCCTCGGGTCGGCGTCACGCCTTTGGCGATCCTCAACTGACGGCCTTCTGGCGTTCCTCGATGAAACCGCTCCAGATCCTTCCGGTCGTCCGGGACCGCGTGCTCGGACGCCTCGGGCTCGGGGCGGAGGCGCTTGCGCTGGCGTGCGCTTCCCATCACGGCACCCCGCGACACCTGGAGGTCGTGCAGTCGGTGATCGACGCGGTGAAACTGACGCCGGAGATGTTCGCATGCGGGCCGCACCGGCCGTTCGACGACGGGGCGGCCCGAGGGATGGATCGGGAGGGGCGCCTCCCGGGACGTATCCACAACAACTGCTCAGGTCAGCACGCGGCGCTGCTGTCGCTCTGTGTCGCTCGCGGCTGGCCCGTGGCGGGCTACCACGAACCGGAGCACCCGCTGCAGCGGACGATCCGCCGCGAACTCTCGGCATGGCTGGGCGAAGACTGCGAGCGTCTCCCGTGGGGGACGGATGGCTGCGGCCTGCCGACCCCGGCCCTTTCTCTGCGGGATATGGCGCGGGTGTTCGCGGCGTTCGGTGCCTCTCCGGAGGCGGCCGTGCGATCGGTTGTGACCGCGATGACGACGCACCCGACCTTGGTGTCGGGTCCCACGGCGCTCTCCGCGAACCTGATGCAGGCGAGTTCGGGTCGGATTCTCGCAAAGGAAGGGGCGGAAGGAGTCTTCTGTCTCGCGAGCGCCGAGGGGGGGTGGGGTGCGGCCTTCAAGGTGCTGGATGGGGCCACGCGGCCGCTGGGGCCGGCGGTCGTGCACGCGCTTGCGACGCTGTCGTTGCTCGCGCCCGCGGAGATTGGGCAGCTGGAGGGCTTCGCGCATCCCGTGGTCCGGAACACGTGCGGGAACGAGGTCGGTGTGCTGTCGGTGGAAGCTCAGGGGGGCTGAGGTGGGACTCGATGCACGGACAGGGGCGCTCGTCGAGCTTTCGGCGGCCCTCGCGCGGCCGGACGTGGAGGGATGGCGGTCGGCGCTCGAGGCGGCCGCCGCACACGCAGCTCGCGCCGAGATCGAGGAGGCGCTCCTGCAGGCGCACCTCTTCGTGGGGTTCCCCACGGTGCTCGATGCCTTCATCGCGTGGAGGGGAATCGCGGGCGGCGAGACCATCGGGGCCGTGGCGCCGGCGGATCGGCCCGGAGCTGGGGAGGCGCTCTGCCGGGCCGTGTATGGCGGTGTGTACGACCGGCTTCGCGACCACGTTCGCCGACTGCATCCGGAGCTGGACGCCTGGATGGTGGAGCACGGGTATGGGCGCACGCTGTCGCGCTCCGGGCTCGCCGTGGAGACGCGCGAGCTGTGCATCGTGGGGTTGCTGGCCGCGGCCGGGCACGAGCGGCAGCTCCGCGCTCACCTGCATGGCGCGCTGAACGTCGGCACCCCGCCGGGGCGAGTGGAGGCGGCGCTGCGCGTCGGAATCCGCGCGGCCGCGCGGGCGCCTGCCGGCTCGGAGCGTTCCGCGGGGGCAGACCCCGCGAGGCTGCTCGCGATCTGGGGGAAGGTCGTGGATCGGGCGGGACGCGACCGGGGGCGGAACGTGGAGGAGGAATCTTGTTCGTCGATGTAGCCAGAATACACGTAACCGGAGGGGCGGGCGGCGCGGGCGCCGTCGCCTTCCGGCGGGAGAAGGGGGTGCCCCGCGGAGGGCCTGCCGGCGGTCGGGGCGGAAACGGCGGCGGCGTGATCCTCGTTGCGGACCCGCGACTCGACACGTTGCTCGACTACTCGTACCGCGCGCACTACAAGGCCGGCCGCGCCGGACACGGGGAGGGGAAGAAGCGGGACGGCGCCTCGGGAGAGGACCTGCGGCTGCCGGTACCTCTCGGGACGCTCGTGCGCGATGTCGAGACGGGTGAGCGGATCGGCGAACTGCTCGAGGAGGACGATGAACTCGTCGTCGCCCGGGGCGGTCGCGGGGGGAGGGGCAACGCGAGCTTCGCCTCGCCCACGCGCCAGACGCCGCGCGAATGGGAACCCGGGGAGTGGGGGGAGGAGCGGCACATCGAACTCGAGCTCAAGCTCATCGCCGACGTGGGTCTGGTGGGGGAGCCCAACGCGGGAAAATCGACGCTCCTCGCCCGGGTGACGGCGGCGAAGCCGCGGATCGCGGACTACCCCTTCTCTACGCTGACGCCCAACCTGGGCGTCGTGGGGTTGAGCGGGAATCGCTCGTTCGTGATGGCGGACATCCCGGGCATCATCGAAGGAGCGCACGAGGGGCGCGGCCTGGGCACGCAGTTCCTTCGGCACATCGAACGGACGCGCACCCTCGCGCTCCTCGTGCCGCTGGATGACGAAGATCCGCAGGCGACGTACGACCTGCTGCGCGAGGAGCTGCGTGCGCACAACGCGGCGCTGGCCGGCATATCACACTGCGTTCTTCTGACAAAGGCCGATTTGAATCCCGCCGCGGCGGAACCGGCGGTGTCGGTCGATGCCCCCGGGAGCTGGGGCCAGTTCACGATCTCGGCCGTGACCGGGGCCGGCCTCGACCGCGCGCTCGAAGGTCTCTGGACGCGTGTGCAGAGGGAGAAGGCGGCGGCGGCGGAGGAGGTCGAAGCGGACCCGTTCGGGAGCAGCGAAGCGTGGCGGCCGTGACCGGAAGACGTTCCGCGGCGGGGCGAGCGATGGAGAGGGAACTGGTGGCGCTCGTCGTGCTGGCCCGCGCCCCCGGCATCGGGCCGCGCGGCGTCCGGCGTCTGGTCGACCGCCATGGCGCGGCGTCGGCGGCGCTCGCGGTGGCGCGACGCGCCGCGCCGGACGAACTGCGCGCGCTCGGCCGGGGCCGGCGGATTCCGGGCGCGAGGACGGTCCGGGCCCTCGGCGCCGACGGCGAGAGAGCGGCGCGGTCATTGCTGCGCGAAGCGGGCGCGAAGGGGCTCTGCGTGGCGGCGTACACGGACTGTGGAGAGGCCGCATATCCCGAGGGGCTGCACGATCTTCCCGATCCGCCCCCCATTCTCTTCAAACGCGGCGACGGGGCGCTGGACTCCGAGCGGACGATCGCCGTCGTGGGCACGCGGGCCGCTTCGTCTTACGGGCTGCGCACGGCATACACGCTGGGAAGGGAACTCGGACGCTGGGGATGGACGGTGGTGAGCGGCATGGCCCGCGGCATCGATGCGGCGGCCCACGCCGGCGCCCTCGATGTCGGCGGGCGGACCATCGGGGTTCTCGGAACCGGACACGATCGCGAATACCCCGCGGACAACCGGGACCTGTACCGGAGGATGCGTTCGCACGGCATCCTGCTGAGCGAGTTCGAGCCGGGGGCGCCGCCGACGCGTTCGGCGTTCCCGCGCCGCAACCGGGTCATCGCCGCCCTCGCGCGTGGCGTCATCGTCGTGGAGGCGGGCGGACGGAGCGGCGCCCTGAACACGGCGGACCATGCCCTGGACCTGGGGCGCGAAGTCCTCGCGGTGCCCGGGCGGATCGATGATCCGGGCGCGGCCGGGTGCCTTCGCCTCCTGCGTCAGGGCGCCGGGCTCGTGGCCGGCGTACAGGACGTCTTCGATGCCCTGGGCTGGCTGTGCCTCGAGCCGCAGGCGCCCCCATCGGAAGAAGGATCCGCCCCGGAGGTCGACGGATCCTCCGGCGACAGGCGTCTGCTCGGAGCGCTCTCGCGGGGACCCCGCTCGCCGGATGAACTGGCCGTGGGTCTCGAGATGCCCGTCACGAAGGTGCTTGGCGGGCTGGGGCGGCTGGAACTTGAAGGGTGGGTCGAGCGTCGGCCGGGAGGGAACTTCGCCGCCGTCCGGCGGCGGGGCGGCCGCTGATGTCCGCCGAGCGCCCGCCACGCTCCCTGTATGTGCACTTTCCGTTCTGCGCGCATCGCTGCCACTACTGCGATTTCTCCGTCCAGCGGGCGTCGGACCCGCCGGTCTCCCGCTGGCTTGCTGCGATCGAGGTCGAACTCGCCTGGTGGTTCGAGCGCAACGGATGGGATCCGGGAGACACGCTCGACACGATCTTCGTGGGAGGCGGGACGCCTTCACTCATGGGGTCCGCCGGGATGGAAGGGCTCGCCTCGCGAATCTCCGCCTGGTTCCGAATCGACCCCGCGCACACGGAATGGACGGCCGAGGCGAACCCGGCGTCCTTCGATGCGCATCTCGGCTCAAGCTGGCGGGCGACGGGCGTAAACCGGCTGAGTCTCGGCGTGCAGGCCCTGGACGATGCCGTCCTGACCTGGCTGGGCCGGCTTCACGACCGGCGCCGGGCCACGGAGGCCGTCGCGGCGGCGATGGACGCCGGATTCGAACGTGTGAGCGTTGACCTGATCTTCGGCCTGCCCCCGGAAGTGAGGCGGGACCTCGGGGCGGAGGTGGAGGCGGCGGCCGCGCTCGAAGTGTCTCACCTGAGTCTCTACGGCCTGACCGTGGAACCTCGCACGCCGCTGGCCGAGTGGATCCGCATGGGCCGGGTGGGAGCGCCGGATGAGGAGCGCTACGCCGACGAGTACCGACTCCTGTCGCGCGACCTGCGCGCGGCCGGGTATGAGCAGTACGAGGTGTCCAACTTCGCCCGGCCGGGAGCGCAGTGCCGCCACAACTGGTCGTACTGGAACCGAACATCGTATCTTGCCCTCGGCCCGTCCGCGCATGGATTTCTTCCACCGATCCGCAGTTGGAACGTCTTTCGCTGGGACCGGTATGAACGCGCGCTACAGGCGGGCCGGGGCCCGCTCGAAGGTTGGGAACGCGTGGGGCCGGAAGAGGAGGAACTGGAACGGATCTGGCTGGGCCTCCGTACGAATCGCGGATTGACGCCCGATTTCGTGCGGAAGGTCTCATCGGACGGACTCCGCCTGGACGATTGGGCCGAGGCCGGGTGGCTGGAGGAGCGGAACGGACGCTGGATGGCAACGATCGAAGGCTGGCTCCGCCTGGATGCGATCGCCGCCGAACTCGCCGGGGCTGAAAGAGCATGACCCTGCCAACACTGACAGAGCGCGAACGGGCCGTCCTCGCCGCGGTCATCGACTCCTTCGTCCGCACGGCCGCCCCGGCCGGCTCGCGAAGGATCGGGAAGGAGTACGCGCTCGGCGTGTCGCCCGCGACGATCCGAAACACGATGGCGGACCTCGAGAGCAAGGGTCTGCTCACCCACCCCTACACCTCCGCCGGGCGGCTTCCCACGGACCTCGCCTACCGGTATTACGTCGATGCGCTCATGCGATGGGGCAGCATCCGGAAGCGGGACCGGGCGAAGATCGAACGCGAGTTGGGGGACGCCGACGCCGGCGGCGTCGAGGACCTCATGGGCAAGGCGGCACGCGTCCTCAGCCTCCTGACGGGGGAACTCGGCCTCGCGGTGGGTCCGACGCTCGCCACGGCCACGCTCGAGCGTCTCGAACTCGTGCCGCTGTCGAGCGAGAAGGTACTCCTCGTGTTCACGATCGAGTCCGGCGTGGTTCGCACCGTGTACGTGGACGTGACGACGCGGGTGCCGCGGGCGACGCTCCAGGCCGTGTCGCAGGCGCTGAACGAGCGGTTGGCGGGCAGCGCGATCTCCGAGATCCAGGCGACGCTGCGCGAGCGACTCGGCGACCTGAGCTTCCACAACCGCGGCGCGCAGGAACTGATGAACATCTTCGTGCACAGCGGTCCGGACATCTTCGAGTGGGCCCGCCGGGAGCGCGAGATCCACCTCGGGAGCGCCGCGGCGCTGACGGAGCAGCCGGAGTTCACGACGAGCCAGCGCCTGCGCGAGCTCCTGCTCCTCACGGAGCGCCGCGAATTGCTCGCCTCGGTGCTGGGGGATCGCGGCGGCTCGGACGGACCTCATGTCACGATCGGCGCCGAGCACGGCCAGCCCGAACTCGACGATCTGACCATCGTCACGGCCAACTATGCCGTCGGCAGTCTGCAGGGCACGGTCGGCGTGATCGGGCCGACGCGCATGCCGTACGACAAGGTCGTCTCCATCGTCGACTGGACTTCGGATCTTCTCACGCGGCTGACGCCGTGAGCCGCGACTACTACGATCTGCTCGGGGTCTCCCGCGATGCGGATGCGGACGAACTGAAGAGGGCGTACCGCCGCCTCGCGATGGAATACCATCCGGACCGCAATTCCGCGTCCGACGCGGAGGAGCGGTTCAAGGAGGTCACGGAGGCGTGGGAAGTGCTCCGCGACCCGGGGAAGCGGGAGCTGTACGACCAATACGGCGAGGCCGGCGTAAGGCGCGGCGGCGGCGGCGAGGCGCCGTTCTCGGGGTTCAACAACTTCTCGGACGCGTTCGACGTGTTCATGCGGGAGTTCGGCGGGGCCGGCTTCGGGGGAGGCGGCTTCGGCGACCTCTTCGCAGATGCGCGGTCCCCGAACCAGCCGCGCCGCGGCTCCACCCTCAAGGTCGCCGTCACGATCACGCTGGAAGAGGCGGCCGAGGGGGCCCGGCGCTCCCTCCGCGTCTCCGCCCTGGATCGGTGCGAGCGGTGCGATGCGACGGGCGCCGAACCGGGGAGCACGGCTTCCACGTGCGGGACGTGCCAGGGCACGGGCGAGATTCGCATGGTCCAGCGCTCGATGCTGGGACAATTCGTCTCGGTGCGTCCCTGCTCCACGTGCGGTGGCGAGGGCACCTGGATCGAGGATGAGTGCCGCGACTGCGGGCGGACCGGGCGCGTGCGGGTCGACCGGTCCGTCGACATCGAGATTCCCGCGGGTATTTCGTCCGACGACTACCTGAAGCTGCGCGGGCGCGGCAATGCGGGGCCGCGCGGCGGACCGCCGGGGGACCTCATCGTGCAGGTGGAGGTCGAGCCGCACGACCGCTTCGAGCGCAGGGGCGACGACCTCGTCCTCGACCTGCCCGTCACCTTCTCGCAGGCGGCGCTGGGCGACGAACTCGACGTGCCGACGATCCTCGGGCAGGCCCGCTTGAAGGTGCCCGCCGGAATCCAGGCGGGGCAGGTCCTGAGGCTTCGTGGCCAGGGGATGCCGCGTTTGAGAGCCGCCGGCCACGGGGACCAGTTGGTGCGGGTACACACCTGGACGCCGAGCGAACTGTCCCGGCGTCAGCGCGACATCCTGGAGTCGCTGCGCGAGGTCGAAGATGCGCCGCCCGAGCCGCGCCGGGGCGAGGATCCGAGCTTCTGGGAGCGAGTAAAGGCGGCGTTTACGGCGTAGCGGACCCCGACGCAACGGCCGCGGCCGGCTGCCGTGCCATCCGCTCCGCGAGGCTCACGAGGAGCTGATCGAAGGGGACGGCGAACTTCTCGACGCCCTCTGCCAGAAGCTGGTCCGTGACCTCGTCCAACTCGATCCCGACGGCCGCCAACTCCGCCATCGTGCGACGGGCCTCGTCGACCCCCTCGGTCAGCGTGCCGGCTGCGCGTCCGTGATCCCTGAAGGCGTCGATCGTCTTCTCCGGCAGCGTGTTGACGGTCAGGTTGCCGATGAGCGGCTCGACATACATCACGTCGGAATACGCAGGGTTCTTCGTGCTCGTGCTGGCCCACAGCATGCGTTGCGGACGGGCGCCGAGCCGTGCGAGACGGGCCCAGCGATCCGTGGCCAGCCGCTGCTGGAAGCCGACGTAGGCGAGTTTCGCGTTGGCGATCGCGGCCTTGCCGAGCAAGGCCTCAACGCGAGCGGAGTCGCCCTCCGCGGCATCGGCCAGCGCGTCGAGCTTCCGGTCGGTCAGCGCATCGATCCGGCTCACGAAGAAGCTGGCCACCGAGGCGACGTCGTCGACGGGACGTCCCGCTTCGATCCGCTGCTCCAGCGCCTCCGTGTGCGCGTCCGCGACCGCCTCGTACGCGGCGATGGAGAAAAGGAGGGTCACGTTCACGTTCACGCCCTCGAACAGCGCCTGCCGGATCGCCGGGACTCCGGCGGGCGTCCCCGGGATCTTGATGAGGACATTCTCGCGGGCCACTTCATCGTGAAGGCGGCGGGCCTCCCGCACCGTGCCCTCCGTATCGTTCGCCAGGTGGGGCGAAACCTCGAGGGAGACATACCCGTCGACCCCTCCGGAACTTTCCCATACGCCCCGCAGGACATCGCATGCGCCCTGGACGTCCGCGATCGTGAGCCGGTCGTAGACATCTTCGACGCCGAGACCCCGGGCGGTGAAGCGGGCGATGTCCTCATCGTACTGCGCGCTGCCGGTGATGGCGTTGTGGAAGATCGCGGGGTTCGAGGTGACCCCCCTCAACCCTTCCGTCTCCACCCGGCGAGCCAGCCCTCCGTCGACCAGCATCCCGCGCGTCAGGTTGTCGAGCCAATAGCTCTGGCCGTGCTCCTGAAGCTGAAGCAGCGCGCTCATCTCTCTCCCCTCCCCATCATGTGTCTCAGGTGTCCGATTTCAGGTGTCGGGCTTCGATGTCCAGCACTTTTCCGAGCCGGCGTCGATGCCTTGGTTCGGCCGAAAAATCCGCGGTCAGGAAGGCGTCCGCGATCGCGCGTGCGAGGGCGATCCCGATCACGCGCTCTCCCATGCAGAGGACGTTCATGTCGTCGTGATCGACCCCCTGCGCCGCCGAATACGTGTCGTGGCAGACGCCCGCCCGTACCCCCGGCACCTTGTTTGCGGCGATACAGACGCCGACGGCGGATCCGCAGATGACGATCCCCCGCTCCACGTCGCCGCGAGCCACCCGCTCGGCGACGGCGAAGGCGAAGTCGGGGTAGTCGACGGAGTCCGTCCCGTGCGTGCCGACATCGACGACTTCGTGGCCCGCATCGCGAAGCTCCGCGGCGAGAATATCCTTGTAGCCTACGCCCGCGTGATCCGCCCCGACCGCGAGCTTCACGCCGGTCGCTCCGCCGCGAGCGCCTCCAGGACCTGCGCGACGAGGGCCTCCGCGGTGAAGCCGAAGCGGGCGAAGTTGTCCGCCGCCGAAGCCGACTGTCCGAAGCGGTCGATCCCGATGACGGCGCCGTTCCGTCCCACCCATTCCGTCCACCCGAGGGTGGCCCCGGCCTCGATCGCGACCCTCGGGACACCGGGGGGAAGGACCTCTTCCCGGTAGGCCGGAGGCTGCGCGCGGAACAGTTCCCAGCTCGGAAACGAGACCACGCGCGCGGATACGCCGCGGGCCTCGAGGGCTTCCGCCGCTTCGACCGCCACCTGCAGTTCCGAACCGGTCCCGAGGAGCACGACCTGGAGAGGGCCCGGCTCCGGCCTGAGGACGTAGGCGCCGCGCCCCACCCCCTCGCGGGCGGCGCCGGCGGTGCGGGCGAGATGGGGAACCTTCTGGCGCGTGAGCACGAGAATCGTGGGCCCCGAGCCTCGCTCGATCGCCACGCGCCACGCCTGAACGGTCTCCGCCGGGTCCGCGGGGCGCAGCACGACGACGCCGGGCATCGCCCGGAAGGAGGCGAGGTGCTCGATCGGCTGGTGCGTCGGCCCGTCGGCCCCGAGGCCGATGGAGTCGTGCGTCATCACGTAGATGTTGGGCAGTCCCATCAGGGCGGCGAGCCGCATCGACGGCCGGGCGTAATCCGTGAACGTGAAGAAGGTGGCGATGTACGGTCGGATGCCGCCGTGGAGGACAAGTCCGTTCGCGATGGAAGCCATCGCGTGCTCGCGGATGCCCCACCGGAGGTTGCGGCCCTCGGGCGCGTCCCTGGAGAAGTTCGGCGAGTCGATCAACGTGTTGTTCGAGCCCGACAGGTCGGCGCTTCCGCCGATGAGTTCGGGGAGGCGGGGCGCGAGCGCGGCCAGAGTCCGGCCGGAGGCGGCCCTCGTGGCGATCGGATCGTCGTCGGGGCCGAAATCCGGCAGCTCCTCATCCCACGCCGCCGGCAGCTCCGACCGGATGCGGCGTTCGAGTTCCGCCGCAAGCTTCGGGTGCTCCGCGCGGTATCGCTCGAAGCGCTCTCTCCATTCCGAGGCGAGCGCTTCGCCGCGTGCGACCTGCCGACCCATGTGGCTCCGGACGGGGTCCGGCACGAGGAACGGCGGCTCGGTCGGCCAGCCGTACACGGCCTTCGTGAGCCGGACCTCCTCCTCGCCCAGTGGCGCGCCGTGCGCGGCGGCCGTGTCCTGCTTGTTGGGGGCGCCGTAGCCGATGTGCGAGCGGACGATGATCAGGGACGGGCGGTCCTCCACGCTCCGCGCGCCTTCGAGCGCCGCGTCGAGCGCCGCCAGGTCGTTCGCGTCCCCGACGGACTGCACGTGCCACCCCAAAGACTCGAATCGCCCGCGCACGTCCTCGGAAAAGGCGAGGTCGACGTCGCCATCGATCGTGATCCTGTTGTCGTCGTAAAGCCAGGCGAGCTTACCGAGTCCCAGGTGTCCGGCCAGCGAGGCGGCTTCGTAGGAGACGCCCTCCATGAGGTCGCCGTCGCTGCAGATGACGTACGTCCGGTGATCGACGATCGAGTGGCCCGGCCGATTGAACACCGCCGCGAGATGCGCTTCGGCGATCGCCATCCCCACGGAGTTCGCGACGCCCTGGCCCAGGGGACCGGTCGTCGTCTCGACGCCCGCGACGTGGCCGTACTCGGGGTGCCCCGCCGTGCAGCTCCCCGCTCGCCGGAAATTGCGGATCTCCTGCAGGGGCAGGTCGAACCCGGTGAGGTGGAGGACGGCGTACTGGAGGATCGCCGCGTGGCCGGCGGAGAGCACGAACCGGTCCCGGCCGAACCAGGCGGGGTCTCGCGGGCTGTACCGCATGTGGCGCATCCAGAGGGCGTATGCCACGGGGGCGAGCGCCATCGCGGTGCCGGGATGCCCGGAGCCGGCTCGCTGGACGGCGTCCATGGCGAGCGTGCGGATCGTGTCGATGGACTGGGATTCTACGAGAGGATCCGCGCTCGGAGCAGCGGACCCGAAAATGGCTTCGGCGGTCCTTGTCTCGTTCAATCGCCCCCTCGCGCGAGTTGAATCGCCCTTGACTGGCCCAACGCCGGGAAGCCGGAGGCCGCGCGAGACAACTCGTGCTGGGCGGGCCGCTTCGGCGGAGCGAACATAAGGGTTCGAGGCGCCGCCGGAAAAGGCTCCGTCGCGAAGCGCGCGAGGGCTGGTGGCGATGGCCCGCCAGCGGCGGATACGTTGCCCCTCGTGAGCGATCAGACGTTCTTTGCCGACGGTCTTGCGGGCCTGGCAGCCGGCGCGCGGGCCGAGCTCGCGAGCGACGAGGCGGGCCATCTCCGTGCCGCCCGGATCCGCCCCGGCCGTCGTCTCGAGGTCATCGACGGCGCCGGACGCCGCTGGGAGGCGGAACTCGTTACACTGGACCGGCGGGGCGCAAGCTGCCGGCTGCTCGCTCCGCGCCCACCGGTACCCGCACTCCCGCTTCACCTCTGGGCTCCCGTGGCGAATCGCGATCGCTCCCTGTGGCTCGTGGAGAAGGTTGTGGAACTCGGTGCCGCCACGATCACCTGGATCGAGTGGGAGCGGTCGCGCTCCGTGGCCGATGCCGGTCGCGCCGAGGGCTTTCTGCGGCGGGCGGAGGGCCGCGCCAGGGCCGCGCTGAAGCAATCGGGCCGAGGTTGGCTCCCTCGGCTGGAGGGCCCCGTGAAACCGGAGGAGGCCCTGGGGCGCCATGCGGGGGACGGGTGGCTCGCGGACGCGGAGGGGCGGCAACGGCTCGGTGACGCCATCGCCCGCGGCCCGGAGGGAGGACGTGCCGGGCGCCCGCTGACCGTCGCGGTCGGGCCGGAGGGCGGCCTGACGGGTCCGGAGCGGCGTCGCTGCCTGGAAGCGGGTTTCAGGCTCGTTTCCCTGAGCCCGGCGACACTGAGGTTCGAAACGGCGGCGGTGGTCGTCGTCGCGGCGGCCGCGGCCCTGCTGGCGGACGGCGAAAACGAGGCGGACGACGAGAGGTCGACATGACGGACTGCGTGTTCTGCGGCATTGCTTCGGGGGCGATCGCGGCCGACGTGGTTGCCGAGACGAGCGACTGGATGGCGTTCCGGGATCTCGAACCCCAGGCGCCGGTGCACGTGCTCGTCATTCCGCGGGCGCACGTGTCGAGCCTCTCGGCTCTGTCGGACGGGCCGCTCGGAACGGAACTCCTTCTCGCGTGCGCAGCCGTCGCCGACTCGGAGGGGCTGGAGGACGGGTACCGCGTCGTCACGAATGTCGGCGAAGACGGCGGCCAGGCCGTGCCTCACCTGCACTTCCATGTGCTGGGTGCCCGCCGCATGGGTTGGCCGCCGGGGTAATCGCCGTGGATCACGCGCTCCGGGTCATCGAGTTCGACCGTGTGCTGGCGGCCATCGGCGAACGCGCCGTGTCGGAAGCCGGCCGCGCCGCCGTACACGGACTCCGGCCGCTTGCGGACGCGGCTTCCGCGGTCCGCTCGCTCGCGGCGGTGCACGAGCTTCGGGAGCTCATCGAGAGCGGAGATGGTTGGGCGCTGGACACGATCGCGCCGCTGGACGGAGCCCTCCGGCGGCTCGCGATCGAAGACGCAGCGCTGGAGCCGCCTCAATTGCTCGCATGCGCGCAGGTCATGGCCGTCGCACGCGCCGTGCGGCGACTGGACGCGCGTCTCGATCCCGATGGCCTCCCGGCGGAGCATGTGAGCCGGTTATGGGGGGAGGCGGCCCTCGAGAAACGGATTGCGCGCACCTTCGATGCGACGGGCGCGGTCGCGGATGGGGCCTCCCCGGAACTTGGGCGCATCCGTCGCGCGCTCGCGACGCGGCGCGGCCGGCTCGTCGACGAGCTTACGCGGTACGCCCGCGAGCTGCCGGAACGCGTTCGCGTGCCCGACGCCTCGGTCACCGTCCGAAACGGCCGCTACTGCATCCCGGTACGCCGCGAGGGGAAGGGAGTCGCGGGCGGTCTCGTGCACGACGCTTCCGCCAGCCGCCGGACCCTGTTCGTCGAGCCATCCCGCGCGATCGAGGCGATGAACGAGATCCGTGAGCTGGAACTCCGCGAGGCCCGCGAGGTGGACCGGATCCTGCGCGACCTTTCCTCTGCCGTGCGCGCCCGCGCGTCGGAACTCGCCGTCTCGTACACCGCCCTCGTGGAACTGGATTCGCTTCGCGCCCGCGCGCTCTTTGCGGGCGAGATGGACGCATTGCCCCCGGCCTTCAGCGAGAGGGCTTCGGAGGGGATCCGCATCCGCGGCGCGCGTCATCCTCTCCTCGTGCTCGATGCCGGCGGAGCGGTCCCGTTCGACCTCGATCTCTCGGCGGGAGAGCGCGTCCTCCTCGTTTCGGGTCCGAACGCGGGGGGGAAGACGGTGTTTCTCAAGACGCTCGGCCTGCTGTCGGCGCTCTCGCAGAGCGGGATCCTGCCGCCGCTCGGCGACGAGAGCCGGATTCCGTTCTTCCGTCGCTTCTTCGCGGTCATCGGAGACGAACAGTCGATCGAGGCTTCGCTCTCCACCTTCGGTGCGCAGGCGCGCAACCTGGCCGAGATCCTGCACGAGGCCGGCGACCGGGACATCGTCCTCTTCGACGAGATCGGCAGCGCCACGGACCCGGCCGAGGGGGGCGCGCTTGCGGCGGCATCGTTGCGGCGGCTGGCTCGACAGGCACGTCTCACGGTCGCCACGACGCACCTCGGCGACCTCAAGCGCCTCGGCGACGAGAAGGCCGCTGCCGTGAACGCCTCGCTGGAATTCGATGGAACACGGCTCGAGCCGACGTATCGTCTCGTAAGGGACCGGCCCGGCCGCAGTTACGCGCTCGTGATCGCGGCGCGGCTGGGCGTCCCCGACGACGTGCTCGCCGATGCGCGCGACCGGCTCGGACCCGAGCACGTGTCGCTGGACACGCTCCTCGCCCGGCTCGAGACCGAACGCAGCGAGGTCGAGGACCTTCGGACCCGACTTGAGCGCCGGGCCGGAGAGACGGCCGACCGCGAACGCGATCTCGCGTCCCGGGAGACCGCCCTGGCCGATTCGGAGCGCGCCGCCGCTCGCAGACGGGAGGCAGAGCGGCTTTCGGTGTTGCGCGAGGCGCGAAAACAGGTGGAGGCCGCGATCTCACGCCTCGAGTCCGAATTCGACACGGGGGATGAGGCGCGCCGCCGGGAGGCGAAGCGGGCCGCGCGGGGGAAGGTGGAGCGGGCGCTCCGGACATCTTCCCGCGCTCTTCGTGCCCTGGGCGAGTCCGCGCCTTCATCGGTGGCGCGAGCGGTGCGCGTCGGCGATTCCGTGCGGTGGAACGCGTCCGACCGGCCGGCGCGCCTCGTCGAAATCCGGCAGGATCGCGGCGTCATCGAGGTCGGCGAACTGCGGCTGACGGTACCGCTGCGGGACCTGACTCCCCATTCTGCAGCGGAGCCGCGTTCGTCCGGACAGGCCGGGGTCCTCGAAGCCGCCGGACCCGCGCAGCGCCAACCGGATTTCAAAGTCGCCACGGAGGTCGACCTGAGGGGCCTGCGCGTCGACGAGGTCGAGGGAATGCTCAACCCGGCCGTCGATGCGGCGGTGGTCGGCGACCTCCCGTGGCTAAAAATCATTCATGGAAAGGGAACGGGCGCGCTGAGGGAGCGGGTGGGGCAACTGCTCGCCGGGGATCCGCGGATCCGGGTCCTCAGGGCCGGCGAATCGAACGAAGGGGGAACAGGCGTCACAGTCGTGGAATTCGAGTGAGCGTGACTTGCGGGCGGTGCGCGGGATGATGGGCCACGCGGATCCAGGCTTCGGGGTGGGATCGTGGTGAGCGACAGCCTCGTAGAGGACATCCGTGCACGGGCGGACATCCTCGAGATCGTGGGAGAGTACGTCCAGCTTCGACGATCGGGGAAGAGCTATCGCGGACCCTGCCCGCTGCACGGCGGAGACGGTCCGAACTTCGCCGTCGACCCGCAGCGCCAGATCTTCAAGTGCTTCGTCTGCGGGGAGGGCGGGGACGTCTTCGGCTTCATCATGAAGCACCTCGGGTTCGACTTTCCGGAGGCGGTGCGCTACGTGGGCGCGAGAGTCGGGATAGAGGTTCCCGACCGGGAGGAGCGACGCGAGGATCCGTATGCGCCGCTTCGCGGAGTGCTCGCCTTCGCGGCCGAGTGGTTCCGGGACCGGCTGCGCGAACCGGCCGGCGCCGGCGCACGCGACTATCTCCAGGGGCGCGGACTTTCGCTGGAGGAGGCGCTCGACTTCGGGCTGGGCTACGCAGACGACGAATGGCGTGCGCTCCGCACCGCCGCGGCCCGGCACGGGATCGAGGAGCGGGCGCTGCTCGAGCTCGGGCTTCTGGCGACGAGCGAGAGGGCAGAAGAGCCGTACGACCGTTTTCGCGGGCGTCTCATGTTCACGATCCATGATCTGCGCGACCGCCCGATCGGCTTCGGTGGCCGCATCCTCGATGCCGCCTCCGATGCGCCCAAATACATCAACTCGCCCGAATCGCCCGTTTTCCACAAGGGGAAAGAGCTGTACGGACTCAACCGGGCGCGGCACGCCATGCGACGCGAGGGCCACGCCGCGATCGCGGAAGGGTTTACCGACGTCATCGCGCTGCACCGGGCCGGCCTCGGCTTTGCGGTCGCCGGGCTGGGGACATCCTTCACGGCGGACCAGGCGCGCCGCATCGGCCGATACACGAAACGGGCCTACCTGCTCTACGACAGCGATCTCGCCGGGCTGCGCGCGACGTTCAGGACCGGGGACATCCTGTTGGCCGCCGGGGTCCACCCGATGGTCGTGTCGCTCCCGTCCGGGGAAGATCCCGACTCCCTCATCCGCCGGGACGGTCCGTCCGCCATCCGGCAGCTCCTGGACGATGCCGTGGATCTTCTCGAGCGCAAGCTCCAGATCCTTCGCCGCGAGGGATACCTGGATCGGGTGGAGGGGCGGCGCCGCGCGGTGGACGGCCTGCTCAGCACCCTGAGGGCGGTCTCCGATCCGGCGCTCCGCGACATCTACGTGGACCGGGCGGTGGAAGGACTGGGGATACGGCGCGAGACGCTCGTGGACGAGATCGCGCGCCTCGAGAGTTCCCGACCTCGACGCCGTTCCCCGTCCGCCGAACCGGGACGCGCCCCTCGTAGACCATCTCCCGCCTCGCGCACGGAGCACGATTTTCTTCTCCTGCTCGTTCGTGACCCGACGCTCACGCGGCAGGCCGTGCGCGTCGGGCTCGCACCCGATCACATGTCCGACCCGGGGTCGCGCGAGCTGTTCGAGATCCTGGCGGCGGCATCGGACGAGGGGGTCGATTCTCCGGACTGGGCGTCCGCCTCCGCCGCCGCCGGGGAGCTGGCGAAGGGGCTGCGAGAGTCCGATCGGGAGCTCCCGGACGCCGCCCGGGTCTTCGACGCCGTGGTGCGTCGCCTCCTCTACCGGCGGCATCGTGAACGGATCGAGGAGATCGGCCGCGCGATCGAGCTTGCGGAGCCGGAGCAGCAACGTCGATTGTTGGATGAGAAACAGGAACTCGTGCGCGAACTTCGTGCCGCGGGCGAGTCGGGAGCGTTCATGCCGGCCGCCGAAGCGGGGCGGACTACGGCCACGCAGCGATGACAGCCGGGGAGAGTATGCAAGGGAGCGATATCGTCGAGGAGTTACTCACCCTTCAGGAAATCGATCACAGGATCCTGAAGATAGAAGATGAACTCGAGAGTCTCGGCGGGGAGGTGGCCGGACTCCAGGAAACCGTGGAGACGCTGGAGGCTCAGGTCACGCGGATCCGGGCGGAGGTGGAGGAGGCGGAAGGGCGCGTGAGGCAGTTCCATCGGGCCGTGGAAGCGGGCAGAGCGACGCTCAAACGTCTGGAGGCGCGCTCCGTCGCAGTTGCGAACATGCAGCAGCATCTCGCGGTTCGGAGCGAAACGGACACGGCGCGGCGCAACCTGCGTGCGGCGGAAGATGACCAGCTCGACGCGATGCAGGATGTGGAGACCGCGCGCGGGGCGTTGAAGGCCGCGGAAGCAGAGCTGAGGGAGGCGACGGCACAGCTGGCGGAGCGGAGCACCGCCGTGGAAGGGCTGCGGGCGACGCTCGAGGGGGATCTCCAGCACTGCGGCGTGAATCGGAGGACGCAGGAGAGCCGGCTGGACCGCCGGGCGCTGCAGTTGTACCGCACGGCGGGCGGAGGTGGGCGCCAGACCGCGCTCGCCGAACTCACCGTCGATGGGGTATGCGGCCGCTGCTATACGGCGATACCGAAGCAGCAACAGACTGAAATCCGGGCGCGGCGGCATCTGGCCATCTGCGAGGGTTGCGGGATCATCCTCTACCCGGGGTCTCTCGCCTGACGCGGAGGCTTCGCATCATCGCGGGGGAGCTGGGCGGCCGCTTCATCGAGGCCCCCCGTGGACGGCGCACCCGTCCGACGGCGGAGCGGGTGCGGGAGGCCTGGTTTTCCGCGCTCGCGGGGGATGTCGACGGCGCCAGGGTCGCCGATCTCTACGCCGGTTCCGGAGCGCTGGGCATCGAAGCGCTGTCGCGAGGTGCGGCGCACGTCCATTTTGTCGAGTCGGATCGTCGGGCGGTTGCGCTGCTGCGCCGCAACGTCGCAATGCTCGATCTCGAGGACCGATCGCGGGTGGTGCGCGACGATGCCATCGCCTGGGTCGACGGTCTGAACGAACCGGATGACGTGGCCGGTTCGGGCGCGCCCCTCGATCTGGTCTTCGCGGATCCACCGTACGCGTCCGCCGCCGGCGCGCAGCTCGTCGAGCGCTTCCGGGCCCGTCCGTTCGCGTCACAACTGTGGGTCGAGCACCACCCGGACGCCGAGTGGGCAACGGCGGCCGACTGGACGAGGGAATACGGTGAGACCTGCGTCAGCCGGTTCCGGGCTCCGGCCGACGCGTCAACCCGAACACTCTGACGGGGAACTCGATGAACAACACCGTCGCCGTGTACCCCGGGTCCTTCGACCCGTTGACGGTCGGACACGAGGACATCGTACGCAGGAGCCTGGGGATCGTGGACCGGCTGATCGTCGCCGTGGCGGAGACGGCCACGCAGGCAAAATCAGGGCTGTTCGGGATCGAGGATCGCGTCGATCTGATCCGCGAAGTGTTTGCGGACGAACCGAGGGTCGAGGCGACGTCGTTCTCCGGCCTGCTCGTGGACTTCGCCCGCTCCCGCGAGGCCCGCATCATCGTCCGCGGGCTGCGTGCCGTGAGCGACTTCGAGTACGAGTTTCAGATGGCGCTCATGAACCGCTCGCTCTGGCCCGAAGTCGAGGTCCTCTTCATGGCGCCCGCCACGCGTCACACCTTCCTGAGTTCGTCGCTTGTGCGCGAAGTCGGACGTCTCGGCGGAGATGTGACGGACTTCGTGAGCCCGATCGTGAAGGCCCGCATGGACCGCGCGTTCGACGGCTAGGTGACGTCTCACGCGACCCGACCCGGCTTCATCGGCCGGCTGAGGACACGGGCCGCCGCCCTCGAGCGGCGGATCGGCTTTCCGGAGGCGGACGAAGCCCGCACCGCGCGGGCGATTCGCCGGTTGCGGGAGGAAGAGTGGGTACGCCCCGTCGAGATCCGCGCCGGCGGGGATGGCCTCGCGAACGCCGCGCAGCGGCTCGCGGCGGGGGAACTGGACGGAGTTGTGGCGGGGGCCGCGCACGCGACGGCGGACGTCATCCGGGCCGGTCTGCGGGTCGTCGGTCTCGCCGATGGCGTGGAGACGGTTTCGGCCGCCTTCCACATGGTTTTTCCCGCTCCCGGCGAGCGGGTGCTCACGCTTACGGACGCCGCGGTCGTCCCGGCGCCGACCCCGGCCCAGATGGCGGAAAGTGCTTCGGCGGCCTGCCACGCGCACCGAGCCGTGGCGGGAGAAGAACCGGTCGTTGCGTTTCTCTCGTATTCGACCCTCGGCTCGGCTGCGGGGCCGGCGGTCGAACATGTGCGGGAGGCGCTGGACATCTTCCGCCGCCTTCGCCCCGAAGTCGCGGCCGACGGTGAACTGCAGGCCGATGCGGCGCTCGTGCCGGACGTCGCGGCGCTGAAGGCTCCCGGATCTCCGGTGGCCGGGCGCGCGAACCTGCTCGTCTTTCCCGGCCTCGACGCCGCGAACATCGCGTACAAGCTGCTCGAGCGACTCGCCGGGGCACGCGCGCTGGGGCCGATCCTCCAGGGCCTGCGGCGACCGCTGAACGACCTCTCCCGCGGCGCCTCGGTCTCCGATATCGTGGATGTCGCTTGCATCACGGCCCTCATGTCACCCGGGAGCGAAGGATGACGTTTTCGATCGAAACGGCGGGAGCCATTACCCTCGTCGCCGTGGGCGGACAGCTCACGATCAACAACCGCGGCGAATTCAAGGAGCGCGTGCTTGCGCGCCTGGCGGATGGGGACGCCGACTTCGTCATCGATTTCACCGAGGCCGACTACATCGACTCCTCCGGGCTCGGGGTACTCGTCAGTCTCTCCAAGCACATCCGAGACACGGGCGGCCGCCTGACGCTGGCGGGGCTGAACGAGGATCTTCAGCGGCTCTTCGCCCTGACCAGGCTGGACTCGCTGTTCGAGATCGCCGAATCCCGGGCAGCGGCGCTCGGCGAGTCCTGATCGGAGCCGCAGCTCCGGAATGAAGGACGGAGACTCGGCCCGCATCCTGGTCCTCTCCAGCCGGCCGGACATCCTCCGGGCCGTCGCGGACGCCGCCGCCGAGATCGATCCGCCTCCCGAAGTGAGAGGGCTCTTCGGGCGCCCTCTGACGGTGCTCCCGACGGATCTCATCCTGGTCGACATCGCCGAGCCGCGCGCGACGATGCCTTACCTGCACCGGCGCTTCGGCGCTGCCTCGGCTCTCGTGGCGCTCGTCGATGGTGCATGGGTCGACCGTCTGGGTTCGGCGCTGGCCGAAGACTGGACCGACTACCTCTTCTATCCACTCAACGCGGCCGAACTCGGGCTCGTGTGGCAGAAACACACCTCGCCCGCGGAAGCGCCCGAGCTGAACCTGGACGTCGATGAGTCGGGGCGCATACGCGTCGTGTTTCCCTCGAACGTGCGCTACCAGCGCGCGGTGGTGGAGCGGGTCGTCGTGGCATGCCGACACCTCGCCGATCTGGATGGCGAGACGGCGTTCCGACTCCGGGTCGCGCTCGGCGAGGCCGTGGCGAACGCGATCCTCTGGGGGGGCGGCGACCGTCCCGGCGCCGTCGTGCGGGTTACCGCGAAAGCACACACGGAAGGGCTGCGCGTGAAGGTCTCGGACGAGGGGAGCGGTTTCGATCCCGATGCCGTGCCGGATCCCGTATCGGAGGAGGGCATCGGGCGGCCGCGGGGGCGCGGCCTCTTTCTTCTGAGGCAGCTCGCCGATGGCGTGACGTTCAACGAGACCGGCAACAGGGTCACGCTCTCGTTCCGGGGCGCGCCGGATCCCCTTGTGAGGATCGAACCTCTCCTGAGGCGTTTCGCCGAGGTCACCGGTCTCAGATTTCGCCTCGACCGGCGGTTCGAGGATGGCTCGCAGGTGCTGTTCGACAGCTGGGAGAATGACGAGGAGTCGAACGGCCCGCGGGAGGTTCGGGAGACGTGGCCGCTGGGTGATGCGGGACGGCTGCGGCTCGTCCACGAGCCGGCGAGCAGCGGCGATGCCGCCGCCACACTGCTCGCGGGCTGGATCGGCGCCGTGGCCGAGGGCGAACATTCGCGGGAGCGGCTCCTCGCACGACGGTTGCGCCGGGAGCGCGTGCTGGCCGAACTGGAAATCGCACGGGATCTGCAACTGAAACTTCTGCCGCCCCCCGAGGATTTTCGCGATCTTGGACGGATAGCGGCCCGCTGCGATCCCGCGCTCTCCCTGGGCGGCGATTTCTACTACCTCGTCCGGCTCGCGGACGGTTGTCTGGGAGTCATGCTCGGCGACGTGAGTTCACACGGTCCCTCCGCCGCGCTCATCATGGCCCGCACGCTGAGTGCCGTGGTCCTGGCGACGGGCGTGGAGACCGAGCCCGCGGCCGTCCTGGACGCCATGCACGGGCAGCTCCGGGCGGCGCTCGACGCGACCGAGATGTACATGACGCTCGTCTACGGAGTCATCGATCCCGAGCGTGGAGAACTGCGCTACGCGAACGCGGGCCACCCGTATGCGTACCTGCTCGGATCGGACGGGACACGCCGTCTCGCCGCGCTGGATCCCCCGGTCGGCGTGGCCACGGTCCGGTCGTACCGGCAGGCACGGGTTCCGTCGGCCGGGGAAACGCTGCTGGCGTTCACCGATGGCCTCGCCGAGCTCAGCGATCCTCTCGAGACGCCGGATGCCCGGGTGCGGAGGTGTATCGACCGCGGAGACTTCGATCCCGAGCTCCTCGTGGCGGCCCTCTTCGCGGACAGCGATGACGAGATGAGGCTGGACGATCGGACGGCCGTCGCGGCTTCCCTGTGAGCGCCGGGAAGGCCGAAGGCACCCGGCCGAAGCGCGCGCTCGGCCAGAACTTCCTGGTCGACCCGAACATCCAGCGCAAGATCGTGCGGGAGCTCGACCCGCGGTCCGCGGATGTCGTGCTCGAGGTTGGACCGGGGCACGGAGAGCTCAGCCAATACCTGGTCGGCCGTTGCCGTCGCCTCATCCTCGTCGAGAAGGATCGCGACCTTGCCCGGGGGCTCCGCGCCCGCTGGGGGGACCGGCCGGACGTGGACGTCGTGGAAGGCGACGCGCTTCGCATCGGACTCTCGGAGTTCGTGCGGGATGCCGCCGCAGTTCGCGTGGTGTCGAATGTCCCCTACAACATCACGTCGCCTCTCGTCTTCACCTTTCTCGAACTCGAGCCGCCGGCCGGCTGTATCGTGCTCACGGTGCAGAGAGAGGTGGCGGAACGCATCGTCGCGCCGCCGGGCATCAAGGCGTACGGCGCGCTCTCCGTGGGGGTACAGGCCATCGCCGTCGCCTCGCTTGCCTTCCGGGTGGGCCGCCAGGCGTTCCGTCCCGTCCCCGCGGTCGATTCGGCGGTGGTTCGCCTGGAACCGCGGCCGGACGCCGCCGACGTGGACCGCGTGGCCCTCAGGACGCTGACGCGCGCGTGTTTCAACCGCCGCCGGAAGCAACTGCAGAAGACGCTGCGCACGGCTCCGGAGCTTAGTTTCGCCGGAGATGTGGACGCGGTATTGGGGCGACTCTCGATCGATCCCGCAGTGCGACCCGAGATGCTGGATCCTCCGACCTTCGTGCGCCTGGCGGCGGCGCTTCGGGCCGGAAAGGAAGGGGGCGCGTCGCGTTGAGTTGAGCACGGGCCGGCCCTATCTTGGTTTGTGAAACCTTTCACAAGGGCGGGCATGAGCGGCAGAATTTCCGATTCGACGGTTCGGCGCCTCTCCCTGTATCTCCGCATGTTGCGCGACCTCGAGCGAGCCGGCGTCGAGTTCGTCTCCAGTTCGCAGCTTGCCGAACCTTCAGGGGCCACCGCGGCCCAGGTCCGGAAAGATCTGAGCCACTTCGGCTCGTTCGGGAAACGCGGGCGCGGATACTCGGTCGACGGGCTCGTCCGGGCGCTGGAGGAAATCCTCGGGCTCTCGCGTAGTTGGCGGCTCGCGCTGGTGGGTGTCGGCAAGATCGGGTCCGCGCTGCTTGGGTACGGCGGGCTTGCGGCGCGCGGCTTCGATGTCGTCGCGGCCTTCGATGTCGACGAGGCGAAGATCGGGACACGGGCGCACGGGCTCAGGATTCGTCCCATGAGGGAACTCCGGCCGGTCATCGCGGAGCGCGGAGCGGAGATCGGCGTCGTCGCGACCCCCACGGAGGTGGCCGCCGAGGTCGCTGCGGAACTCGAGCGTGCGGGGGTGGGCGCGATCCTCAACTTCGCGCCGATCGAACTCTCCGAGGTTAACGGCGTGCCGATCCGGACCGTGGACATCGTGCTCGAACTGGAAGGCCTGAGCTACCTGATGTCCGAGGCGGGTCGGCGTACCGGGAGCGATGCGTGACGGGCATGCACTTCGCGCCCGACGGGGTGCTGGTGCGCAAGGCGCTGCGCCGCCTCGAGGATGGTCCCCGCTCGTCCGTGGAACTCGCCGCCGAGGTGCTCGGAATGCACGGGTGTCCGCCGACGATGGCCGGGCGGCTCGTCGCACAGTTGCTCGAGGGGATTCCCGAGGTCGCCCGCGACGGGGAGGACGGCGATGCCTGGCGGCTGGCCGGGGGAAGCCGGCGGACCCGCAGGGCGGCGGCCAGGGGGCTGCGCGACCTCCGATACGCGGTCGTGGACGTCGAGACCAACGGCGGTGTCGCGGGGGGGAACGGCCGGGTCGTGGAGATCGCGATCGTGGACGTGGATCGTGGCGCCATCGGCGGATGCTATTCGACGCTCGTGGATGCCGGCGTGGCGATTCCGCCGTGGATCACGCGCCTCACCGGCATCCGCACGGAGATGACGCACGGGGCACCGAGGTTCTCCCAGATCTGCGATCCGGTGCGCGAGCACCTGCGCGGCCGGGTTTTCGTTGCACATAACGCGGCGTACGATTGGGGTTTCGTGCGGGCCGAGATGCGGCGGGCAGGGGCCGGCCTGCCGCGCGGACCTCGGCTGTGCACGGTTCACATGGCGCGCCGGCTGCTGCCGGGACTCGAGCGTCGAGGCCTGGACTCGGTCGCCGACTACTACGGGATCGAGATCCGCGAACGGCACCGCGCGCGGGGCGACGCGGTCGCTACGGCCCGGATCCTCGTCCGCATGCTCGAGGACGCGGAACGACGGGGCTGGACGACGTGGCCCGCGCTCCGAAAGGCTCTCGGGCCGGTTCCGCGACGCGAGCGCGACAAACGGCGGGATCGGCCTTCCGAACGGGTTGAAAAACACGAACGACGGCATGAGTGATGGAACATGAGCGATAGCGAAAGAACCCCGGTCATCGTCTCCGCCGCGCGGCTCCCCACGGGTCGCTTCATGGGCGGACTCTCCTCGTTCGCGGCCCCGGATCTCGGCGGTCTCGCGATCTCGGCGGCGGTCGACCGGGCCGGCGTCGACCCGGAGGAGATCGACGACGTGATCATGGGGAATGTCGTGCAGGCGGGGGTCGGACAGGCGCCCGCCCGCCAGGCGGCGATCCGGGGCGGGGTGCCCGTGACGGTCCCGGCGGTGACCGTGAACAAGGTCTGCGGTTCCGGCCTGAAAGCGGTTATGCTGGCGGCGCAGGCGATAAAGGCCGGCGACGCCCGGGCGGTCGTGGCCGGCGGGATGGAGTCGATGTCGAACGCCCCGTATCTCCTCCGGGGACACCGGGAGGGAGTGAAGTTCGGAGACCGGTCGCTCGTCGACGGTCTCATACACGACGGTCTGTGGTGCGCCTTCGGTACCTGTCACATGGGCGGCCACGCCGAGTACACGGCCCACAGGGCGGGCGTGAGCCGCGAGGACCAGGACGCCTTCGCGCTCGGTAGCCACGAGAAGGCGATCCGCGCGATCGATGGGGGGGAATTCGCCGAAGAAGTCGTCCCCGTCCACATCGAGACGCGCAAGGGGACCGTGACGATCGAGGCCGACGAGCCTCCGCGTCGCGGGACGTCGCTCGAGGCGCTCGCAAAGCTGAAGCCCGCCTTCACGGGCGATGCTCCGCCGGAGGTCACCGAGCCCAGCGTCACGGCCGGAAACGCGCCCGGCCTCAACGATGGAGGGGCGGCCACGCTCGTCACGTCCGAAGCGTACGCCGCGGCGCACGGCCTTCCGGTCCTCGGGCGGATCCGGGCGTATTCCGTGGGCGCGATGGCGCCCCGCGACCTCTTCTTCGCGCCGGTCGACGCCGTGCGGAAGCTCATGACGCTCGATGGGACGGTTGTCGCCGACTACGGACTCGTGGAGATGAACGAGGCGTTCGCCGTGCAGTGTCTCGCGGACGCCCGCGAACTGGGGCTGGATCTCGATCGCGTGAACGTCCGCGGCGGGGCGATCGCCCTCGGTCACCCGATCGGGGCTTCGGGCGCGAAGATCCTCACCACGCTCCTCCATGCCATGCGGGACCGTGACGTCGAGCAGGGGATGGCCACCCTGTGTCTTGGCGGAGGCAACGCCGTCGCGCTGAGCGTGGAGCGGCGATGAACGTGAAGCCCGAAGGCTTCGCCTGGGCCGGGCGGCTGGCGGCATTCGCCGGTCTCTTCATCGCCTTCGGACTTGTGTTCGGGTTCGCGACCGCGGTCATCGCCGGCCTTCCGGGCGCCGAGGCGGCGGAGTCCATCGACTGGCGGACCGTCGCGCCCGTGCTCCTCGCCGCGTGTGCGGCCACCTGGCTGCTGGCGGTCGGCATCGACAGGCGTCCGCTGTCCGCGCTCGGGTTGAGGCCCGGACCGCCGGGCCTCGTGGAACTCGGTTCCGGCGTGCTGGCGGGACTTGCGATCATCGGCGCCGCCATTCTCGCCCTGGCCGCACCCGGCTGGGTCTCGTGGACGGTGTCAGCCGCGCCGGTCCTCGGGGGATTGAATGTCTCGGCCCTCCTGCTGGTGGCTGCGTTCACGGAGGAACTCCTGTTTCGCGGGTATCCCTTCCGCGTCCTCCACCTCCGGTTCGGGCCCGTTCCCGCCGTGGTCGCGACCTCGGTGGCGTTCGGCTTGGTGCACGGCGCCAACCCGGGCGTGACGCCGCTCGCGCTCGTCAACCTGACGCTTGCCGGCGTGTTGCTCGGCGTGGCGTACTGGCGTTCGGGCAGCCTGTGGTTCGTCACGGGGCTCCACTTCGGCTGGAACTGGGTGATGGCGGCGAGCGGTCTGCCCGTGAGCGGGCTCGACGTGTCGGTCTCCGGCCTCGAAGCCGCCGTCACGGGCCCGGTACTGTGGACGGGCGGTGCCTTCGGGCCGGAGGGGGCGCTGATGATCACCTTCGTGACCGTACTCGGGACCGCGTGGCTGTGGCGGGTCGCGGGGTCGCGAAGCCGATCCGGTGCCCGGTTGTCGACGACGACGGGAGGCCCTGACGACAATGGTGGGAGTCTCGATGCGAGCGGGTGAGGTGTCGCGGGTCGGCGTCGTCGGCGCGGGGACGATGGGAAGCGGCATTGCCCACGTCTTAGCGCTCGCCGGCATCGAGGTCCGCCTCGTGGACGTGGCGCCGGAAGCGCTCGGCCGGGCGCGGGCTTCCATCGAACGAAACCTCGCGCGCCAAGCCCGACGGGAGCTGATCTCCACGGACGAGGCCGGGGCGGCGCTCGACCGGATCACGGCGGAGCGGTCGCTGGCGGCGCTCGAGGACGCGGACGTCGTCGTTGAGGCCGCCAGCGAGGACCCGACGCTCAAGTTCAGGCTCTTCGAGGAGTTGTCCGCCGTCGTGAATCCGGAAACGCTGCTTGCGTCGAACACGAGTTCGATCTCGATCACGCTCATCGCCTCGCACGCCGCCGATCCGGGGCGCGTGATCGGGATGCACTTCATGAACCCCGTGCCGGTCATGCGTCTCGTCGAGGTCATTCGGGGGCTCGAGACCTCCGACGATACGGCCGACCTGACCCTCGGCCTCTGCGCGCGGCTTTCGAAGACGGCGGTCCTGGCGAACGACTATCCCGGCTTCGTCGCCAACCGGATCCTGATGCCGATGATCAACGAAGCCGTGTACTGTCTCATGGAGGGCGTGGCGGAGGTCGAGGCGGTGGACACCGTGATGAAGCTCGGCATGAACCACCCCATGGGACCGCTTGCGCTCGCCGACCTCATCGGACTGGACACGTGCCTCGCGATCATGCGCGTCCTGCACGCGGAATTCGGCGACTCCAAGTACCGCCCCTGTCCGCTGCTCGCGAAGTACGTCGCCGCCGGACGGCTGGGCCGGAAGTCCGGTCGCGGCTTCTACGACTACACCGCGGCATGATGACCGGCCGCCGCTCCTGGTCTGCCCTCGAACTCTCCTCCGAGGCGGAGCAGATTCTCACGCTCGCCCGCCAGTTCGCCGAAGAGCGGCTACAGCCGACGGCGGAAGCCCGGGACGCGAACGAGGACCGCTTCGATGCCGAGATCCACCGGGAACTGGGCGAGCTCGGCTTCCTCGCCATGCGGGTGCCGGAGCGGTACGACGGTCTCGGGCTCGATCTCGTCACCTACCTCTACGTGCTGGAGGAACTCGCGTGGGGCGATGCCGGGGTCGCGGTCTCCGTCAGCATTCACAATTCGCTCGCCGCTGCGATTCTCCTGCGCCGGGGAAGCGAGACACAGCGAGAGGAGTGGCTCCCCAGGATGGCCAGCGGGCAGGTGCTCGGCGCCTTCTCTCTCTCCGAAGCCGGTTCCGGAACGGATGCCGCGGCGCTTCGGACGCAGGCCACACCCGCGGACGGCGGCTGGATTCTCAACGGGGAGAAGATGTGGGTGACGAACGGCGCGTCCGCGGATGTCGTGTTGATTTTCGCCCGGACGGATACGGTGGATGACCGGCGTGGATCGCGCGGCATCAGCGCCTTTCTCCTGCCGGCCGGGACGGACGGATTGTCGGTCGGCAGGAAAGAGCGGAAGATGGGACAGCGAGGTTCGGAGACGGTCGCTTTGTCTATGAAGGATGTCTTTTTGCCGCAAGAACTTATGGTCGGAGAGGTGAACCGGGGCTTCAGCTACGCGCTCGAAGGCCTCGAGGCGGGACGGCTCGGGATCGCGGCGCAGGCGCTCGGGATCGCCTCGGCCGCGGTGGACGCGGCGTTCGAATACGCGGAGACTCGACGCCAGTTCGGGCGCTCACTTCGGGACTTTCAGGGGATGGAATTCAAGCTCGGCGACATGGTGACCCGGCTCGAGGCCGCGCGGGGGCTCCTCGAGCGTGCGGCCGCCGCGCACACATTGGGCGACCCGCGGGCGCGCCGCCTCTCCAGCGTGGCCAAATTGTTCGCGAGCGAGACCGCGATGACGAACGCCCGCGACGCCGTCCAGGTGTTCGGGGGCTACGGATACTCGCGGGAATACCCCGTGGAACGTCTCTTCCGGGACGCGAAGGTCACCGAGATCTACGAGGGAGCCAACGAAATGCACCGCAGCCTGATCGCGCGGCAACTCTACAGAGAGAGGGGATACGTGTGAGTGCGACGGCCGAACGCAGAGCCATCGGCGCCCTGGACCCACGCCCGCTCCGCGAGACGGATCCCGCGGTGGCGGCTTCGATCGACCGGGAGCTCGAGAGACAGCGCACGGGTCTCGAGTTGATCGCGAGCGAGAACTTCGTGTCCCGGGGGGTGCTCGAGGCGACCGGCTGCGTGCTGACGAACAAGTACGCGGAGGGCTATCCCGGGCGCCGCTACTACGGCGGCTGCGAGTTCGTGGACGAGGTCGAGAATCTCGCCCGCGAGCGCGCGCACCGGCTGTTCGGGGCGGACCACAGCAACGTCCAGACGCACAGCGGCTCCGGTGCGAACATGACCGCGCTTCAGGCGCTCACCGAACCCGGGGCGACGCTCCTCGGGATGGATCTCTCGCACGGGGGGCACCTGACGCACGGATCGCACGTCAACTTCTCGGGTCTCTGGTACCGCGTCGTCCCCTATGGAGTGCGAGCCTCGGATCGGACGATCGACTACGACGCCCTCCGGGCGACCGCGCTGGACGTGCGTCCTTCCGTCATCATCGCGGGTGCCAGCGCCTACCCGCGACGGATCGATTTCGGACGTTTCGCGGAGATCGCCGAGGAATGCGGCGCCCGCGTCCTCGTGGACATGGCGCACATCGCGGGTCTCGTGGCGACGGGACACCATCCGTCCCCGGTGCCGCACGCGGATGTCGTGACGACGACGACGCACAAGACGCTGCGCGGGCCGCGGGGCGGGCTCATCCTGTGCCGCGAGGAGCACGCGAAGGCGGTCGACAAGGCCGTGTTCCCCGGACTCCAGGGCGGTCCCCTGATGCATGTGATCGCCGCAAAGGCGGTCGCGCTCGGGGAGGCCCTGCGCCCCGAGTTCGGCGAATACTCGGACCTCGTCGTGCGCAACGCCCGCGCTCTGGGACGGCGGCTCGCCGAACACGGCTACGACCTCGTGGCGGGAGGAACGGACACGCACCTCCTCCTCGTGGACCTCCGGACGACGGATCTCACGGGCCGGGATGCGGAGGCTCTCCTGGGTCGGGCGGGCATCACCGTCAACAAGAACACCGTGCCGTTCGAGACCCGTTCGCCCTTCGTGGCCTCCGGCATAAGGATCGGGACGGCGGCGGTGTCGACCCGCTCCATGGGCGAGAACGAAATGGAGAGAATCGCCGACCTCATGCACCGTGTGCTGCGCTCCGAAGGCGATGATGCGACGCTCTCGGCGGTGGACTCCGAGGTCCGGGCGTTGTGCGCGGATTACCCGCTTTATCCGTAGAACGACGACGTTCGCGGCGAGAGCGTAGCTTGACGCCAACTTTTTCCCCTGTCTAACTTTGCCCTTCATGTCCTTGTGGGCAGTGCACGCAAAGGCCGGAAAAAGGGGCCCGGGACGAGGTGAGAAAAGGTGGACACAGCGGGGGTTCTGACGGGCATCAGGAAGGGCAACCCCAGGTATACGGAAGCCGCATACCTGTTTCTGCTCTCTGCCCTCCAGCGCCGGCTGTCCAGCCTCGAACTGCCTCGTCACATCAGCGGCGCCGAGGTCGCAGACGCGGTCCGGGAACTCGCGCTGGAGCGGTTCGGCCCTCTGGCGCGGACCGTACTCGAACATTGGGGCGTGCACGGCACGACGGACATCGGCGAGATCGTCTTCGCGCTGGTTGAATGTGGAGTGCTGATCAAACAACCCGACGATTCGCGAGAGGACTTCGAGGGGCTCTTCAGCTTCGACGAAGCTTTTGAGGACAGCTACCCCTGGAGCGCGTAGGGGAGGAACTGGAAGGGGAGGGGGTGAGCGCGTGGCCGATTCGGGGCCGTTCACGGAGTGCTTGAGTTGCACGAAGGGGGTCCTGCTCCCGCTTTCGGACTACGGACGCGACGGGGCGCCGATCCGGTACAAGGCATGGGTCTGCTCGAACCCCGACTGCGGGTTCAACATCCGGATCGACAACGGTGAGATCAGCTTCGGACGCAACGTCCAGCAGTCCTACAAGTAACCTCCCCGGCGGAGACTCCGTCGATACCGCGCGGAGTCCCGCCAGCCGGGCTCCTGCCTACTCGTCAGCGGACTGGTGGCGCTGTGCCGCGCGGGAGGTGTGGCTACCCACCGCGGCCGAGATGGCGGAGATCGATCGCATCGCCGTCGAATCGGGGGCGATACCCGAACGCGCGCTGATCGAAAACGCCGGACGCGCCCTGGCGCGGCACGTGCACGAACGGTTCCCGGCCGGTCCCGTCACGGTGCTTGCGGGAAGCGGCCACAACGGCGCGGACGCCCTCGTGGCCGGACGGACCCTTTCCGCCTGGGGGCGAACCGTCGGGTTCGTCCAGTGCGGGAGCCGTGCTCCGGATCCGGATGTCCTCGCGGGCTGGGAACTGACGCTCGAGCCGTCGGAAGCGCTGGATCGGGAACTCGCAGCGGCGGACATCGTCATCGACGGCATCCTGGGGACGGGCCTGACGTCGGCGCCGCGTCCGCCCCAGGCGAGGATCATCGAGCGCGTGAACGCCGCCCGGGCCGCCGTGGTCTCCGCGGATGGTCCCAGCGGCGTGAACTTTACGACGGGCCGCGTGCCGGGTGCCGCGATTCGGGCCGACCTGACCGTCACCTTCGGCTGGCCGAAGATGGGCCTTCTGAGGTTCCCGGCTCGCGAACGCATCGGCGACCTGGTCTCCGTTGAAATCGGCTTTCCGCCACCGGCTGCGCCGCCATCGGCGCGGGCGGTGACGGCGGCGTGGGTGGCCGGCTTGCTCGGGGTGCGGCCCGCGGACGGCCACAAGGGCAACGCGGGCTATCTCGCGATCGTCGGCGGGGAGCGGGGCATGGCCGGGGCCGTGGTGCTTGCGGCGCGCGCGGCGATCCGGGCGGGGGTCGGCATCGTGCGCGTCGTGAGCGCCCCGGAGAACCGGGAGGTCGTGCAGACCAGCGTGCCGGAGGCCGTATTCGTGGACTGGTCCACGTCCGAAGCGGTGCGGTCGGCGCTGAGCTGGGCCGGCGCGGTCGCGGTCGGACCGGGTCTGGGAACGGGGCCGGAGCGAGCAGCGTTGATGCAGCGCGTGCTGGAGGATGGGTCCGTCCCGCTGGTCATCGATGCGGACGCCCTGAACGTGCTCTCGGCGAAGGCGGCGGAGGGAGGGGCGCCGTTCGGTCCGCCGGCTCCGCGGCGATCCGTCCTCCTGACGCCGCATCCCGGCGAGATGGCCCGGTTGCTCGGAGCATCCGTCGGCGAAGTGCGCGGGGATGCCCCGGCCGCGGCCCGCCGGCTGGCCGACGCGACGCAGGCGACCGTGCTGCTCAAGGGGGCACCCACCTGGGTGGCGCGGCCCGGGGGTGAACTGCGCGCGACGACGCTTGTGAGTCCGGCGTTCGCGAGCGGCGGTACGGGGGACGTGCTGACCGGCGTCTGCGGCGCCTGCCTCGCGTCCGGCCTCGACCCCGCCGACGCGGCGTCCGCCGCCCTGACGCTCACGGCGCTCGCCATTCTGCGCGACGTGGACGAGATCGGCGGATCCGCGGCGGACGTGCCGGATGCGCTGCCGGAGGCGCGGCGGGCGCTGGGAAGATTGCGATCCGGAGCCTGGCCGGGGGTCAACCTCGCCCTCCCCGCGTTGCCCGGGGCCGCGACCGGGAAGCAGATCGGATGAACGTCACCGGTCCGGCGCTCGCGGAGGGACCCGAAACCGCGCGCATTCAGGCCTTCCTGGACGGAGCGGGCGCGCACGCCCCCCGGGGGGACCCGGCCGTCACCATCACGTTGCCGGTGGGGGATGACGCCGCGGCCTTCCGTCCTCCGGACGATACGCAGGTCGTGGTGAGCTGCGACGCGAGCGTGGAGGGGATCCACTTTCGCCGCGAATGGATGACGTGGGAGACGATCGGGTACCGTGCGGCTGCGTCGGCGCTGAGTGATCTCGCGGCCATGGCCGCGACCCCCGTCGGCCTCGTCGTGGCGGCGGCGCTGCCCCCCGAGCTGGATATCGAGATCGCCGCGGCGCTCGGACGGGGCGTGGGAGAGATCGCCGGGCGGGTCGGCGCGGAGGTTCTCGGCGGCGACCTCGTCGCGTCGCCGGGTCCCGCCTTTCTCGACGTCACCGTCCTCGGCTGCGCGGCGGCACCGACGACGCGGCGCGGCGTCCGCCCAGGCGACGAGTTGTGGGTGACCGGCGAACTCGGGGCGGCCGCGGCCGCCCTGCGCGATCTGGCGCGGGGGCTGGAGCCGGACCCGCGGGCCCGCCGAGCCTTCGACCGCCCGCGCCCCAGGATCGAGGAAATGCGGTGGCTGCGGGACCGGGTCCGGATCCACGCGGCGATCGATCTTTCGGACGGTGTGATGCGGGATGCGCGCAACCTCGCGGCGGCTTCCGGAGTCGCCCTGGAAGTCGAGGCGGATCGCCTCCCGGCCGCCCCGGCCCTCGACGGATTTCGTCAGGCGCCGGCCGCGGAACACCTCCTCCTTGCCGGCGGCGAGGACTACGAACTGCTCTTCGCCGTGCCGGCCGGCGCCATGCAGGGTACGGAGCGGGCGTTCGCCGCCGCCTTCGACCTCCCGCTCACACGGGTCGGGAGGGCACGCGACGGGGAGGGGCTGACCGTGAGCGGGCGGTTGAATCCGACGCTTCCCGCGGGGTTCGATCATTTCGAGGCCGAGCGTTGATCAGGACGGCGATCTTCTACGTCACGCTTGTGCTTGCAACGATCTTCTTCGGAGCCATGGCGGCGGTCGTTGCCCTCGTCGGGGGCGGCCGGGTCTGGATGGATCGTGCGAATCGCGGCTGGGCTCGCTCCGCGCTGGCGGGGGCAGGTGTGCGCGTGACGGTGCACGGCCTCGAGCATCTCCATCCCTCCGGGATCCAGATCATTGCCGCGAACCACCAGTCGTACTTCGACATCTGGGCGCTCATCGCGGGTCTCCCCGCGTCCGTGCGCTTCATCGCGAAGCAGGAGTTGGCGAACATTCCGATGCTCTCGGTGGGGATGCGTTCCGCGGGGCACGTGCTCATCGACCGCGACCGAGCCCGCAGCGCGAGGGAAACGCTTCGGGAGGCAGGCGACCGGATGCAGGCCGAGCAGCTGACTCTCGTGCTGTTTCCGGAGGGGACCCGGTCGCGTGACGGCCAACTGGGGCGTTTCCGGCGAGGTTCCTTCGCCCTCGCCCTGGCGACGCCGGCGCCCCTGGTTCCCGCGGCGCTCGATGGAGGCCAGCGCGTCTATCCGCCCGGCGCGAAGCGGGTGAGGCCCGGCTCCATCACCGTGCGGCTGGGGCCGGCGATTCAGCCGGAAGGCGCGGAGCCGGCCGACCGGAAGACGTTGCTGCGCAGGACCCGCGCCGCCATCGAGGCGATGCTCCCGGAGGGAGGATCGAGCGGCGGTGCGTCCCGATAGCCTGCGGGTGGGTCCGCGCGCGACTTGTTCCGGGGCTGCGGGACCCTATCTTCCGGCACGGGTGGAGGAAGACGCGATCGTCCGGATCGCCGGGGGGAGGGGACTCGCCTGCATGAACCGCCCCAGACATCACCGAAGCCGGAGCGTCCGGTGACGGCCATCGTCAGGGTCGTCGGCCGCGAGATCGTCGATTCGCGGGGCAACCCCACGGTCGAGGCCGACGTGCATCTGGAAGACGGTGCGGTCGGCCGCGCCGCCGTTCCCAGCGGCGCATCGACGGGAGAGCACGAATCGGTCGAACTGCGCGACCGTGACCCCGCGCGCTACAACGGCAAAGGCGTGCGCCGTGCGGTCGCGCACGTCAGCGGGGAGATCGCGTCGGCGGTGCTGGGACGCGACGCCTCGGACCAGCGCGGGCTCGACTCCGCGCTCATCGGGCTCGACGGCACGCCGAACAAGGGCCGCCTCGGGGCGAATGCCATCCTTGCCGTCTCCATGGCGGCGGCGCGCGCGGCCGCCGCCTCGGCGGGGACGCCCCTGTTCCGTCAGTTCGGCGCCGGTGATCCGCACGTCCTCCCGGTCCCGATGCTGAATATCCTCAATGGCGGCGCGCACGCGAACAACACGGTCGACATACAGGAGTTCATGATTCTGCCGCTCGGCGCGCAGAGTTTCTCCGACGGTCTTCGGGTCGGCGTGGAGGTGTTCCACACGCTGAAGCGTCGACTGTCGGACGCAGGGTATGCGACCGCCGTAGGGGATGAGGGCGGGGTGGCTCCCGACCTGTCTTCGAACCGTGAGGCCCTGGACCTCATCATGGCCGCGATCGTCGACGCGGGTTACGAGCCCGGCGCCGAGGTCGCGCTCTCGCTCGACTGTGCCGCATCGGAGTTCTACGACGCGCAGGCCGGAACGTACCGGCTCGAGAGCGCCGGTGAAGCCGGAGAACTCGACGCGCGGGACCTCGTGTCGCTCTACGAGGACTGGCTGGACGCATACCCCATCGTCTCGATCGAAGACGGGCTCCACGAAGACGACTGGGAGGGCTGGGCAACCCTCACATCCCGCGTCGGAGATCGCGTTCAGCTCGTCGGGGACGACCTCTTCGTGACCAACGTCGATCGTCTGGCGCGCGGTATCGAGGCGGGAATCGGGAACGCGATCCTCATCAAGCTCAATCAGATCGGGACCGTGAGCGAGACGCTGGATGCGATCCGGCTGGCCGCGGAGGCGAACTTCGGCATCGTCATTTCGCACCGTTCCGGGGAGACCGCCGACACGTTCATCGCGGACCTCGCGGTGGCGACGAACGCCGGACAGATCAAGACGGGAAGCGCGTGCCGGTCGGAACGCGTCGCGAAGTACAACCAGCTGCTGCGGATCGAGGAACAGCTCGGCTCGAGGGCGACCTATGCGGGGGCCGCCGTGTACGGAGGCCGGTGATGGCGGAGGCGGCCAACCGTCGGCTCACGCGGGCCATCACCTTCATCGCCCTCATCGGAGCGGGCTACTACTGGATGGTGGGCGGAGAATATACGAGAGCCGATCTGGTCCGACTGGAAGGGGAAATCGAATCGAGGAAAACGGAGATGACGGCCCGCAACGATGAACTCGCCTCGATCCGGGCCTGGGCCGACAGTCTCGTGTCGAACTCCTGGGCGATCGAGCGCGTCGCTCGGGAACGGTATGGTTTCGTCCGGCCCCGGGAGATCCTGGTGCGGTTCGTCGACCTGGGAGACCGGGGGGAGGCTGCCTCCGCGACGCCCCCGCAGGTGAACGTACCCTGATATGCGGCAAGACCCGCGCCCGGACGCACCCGGGGCCGGCGGCTTGCCCCAAGCGCCACGACGTGTAGGATTGCGGACCCACAAGCAGCCCGTGGCAAAACCCCGCGTCAGCGCCGCTCGAATGCAGCGGGGCTTTTGCCACGGGCTGCCGGCCCGGCAGGGTAGCTCAGCCTGGTAGAGCAAGGGACTCATAAGCCCTGGGTCGGGGGTTCAAATCCCCCCCCTGCCACTCGTTATGGTGGTGCAACACGAACTCGGAGCCGGGCCCGTTCGGGCCCTCGTACGATTCTCCGGCGAGCTCTCGACCAAGGCGCGCCGGACGCGGTCGCGCTTCCAGAACCGGCTCGCAACCAACCTGCGCGACGCGTTCGAGGCCGAAGGGGTCGACGCGGTCCTCGAGCCCGGCTGGAGCCGTTTCCATATCGAAGGCCCGAACCCGGCCTTTCTCGACCCCCTGTTGCGCACCTTCGGGGTGTCCAGTTGTTCCCTGCTGGCCGGCGACTGCGAAGCGGACCTCGACACGATCGTCGCCACGGGCACGGCCCTCTTCGCAGAGTCCGTGCGGGGCCGGAGCTATGCGGTGCGGGCGCGCCGCTCCGGTTCACACGGCTTCTCGTCCTCGGATATCCAGCAGCGTCTCGGGGCGGCCCTCAACCCCGGCGCCACCGTGGACCTGGGGGATCCGGACATCACCGTGTTCGTCGAAGTCCGCGATGACCGGGTGTTCTTTCACGAGGACCGGGTTAGGGGACCGTCCGGCCTGCCGCTCGGAGTACAGGGACATGCGCTCGCCCTCATCTCCGGCGGCTTCGATTCGGCCGTGGCCGCCTGGATGGCGCTGCGCCGGGGGATTCGCCTCGACTACGTCTTCTGCAACCTCGGCGGAAGCGCGTACGAGCGGATGGTGGTGGAGGTGACGAAGGTGCTGGCCGACCGCTGGAGCTACGGCACCCGGCCCCGGCTGCACGTCCTCGAGTTCGGCCCGGTCGTCGATGCCATGCGGGCCCGCGCCAAACCCGCATACCTGCAGGTCGTCCTCAAGCGGATGATGTACCGGGCCGCCGCGAAGATCGGGGAACGCATCGGCGCCGAGGCGATCGTCACGGGCGAGTCGGTCGGACAGGTCTCCTCGCAGACGCTCCGCAATCTCCGCGCGATCGAGAATGCCTCCTCGCTCCCGGTGCTCCGGCCCCTGCTCGGATTCCACAAGGAGGAGATTCTCGACCGCGCGCGGGAGATCGGCACGCACGACCTGTCCGCCCGTGTGCGCGAGTACTGCGACCTCGTGCCGCAGCGCCCGGTCACCGCGTCGTCGCCGGAGGCCGCGGAGGCGCAGGAGTCGGCCGTGGGCTTCGAGGAACTGGGCGCGGCGGTCGCCGGCGCGACGGTGCACGATGTGCGCGCCCTGCGTCCGGAGTCCATGGTCGGAGCGTCCCTGTACGTGGCCGAGGTGCCCGACGGCGCGGTCATCCTCGACACCCGCGCCCGCGACGCGTTCGAGGCCTGGCACTGGCCGGGGGCGACCCGTCGCGACCTCCCGCAACTCGAGCGGGATTTCGGCGAACTCGATCGCGACACGACCTACGTGCTCTGCTGTACCGAGGGTGTGCGAACGGCCTACCTGGCCGAGGTCATGCAGCGCGCGGGATACGAGGCCTATTCCTTCCTCGGTGGGGCGCCCCGCATGCGGCGCGTCGCGCGAGGCGGGGCGGAGATCGACTGATCGCCTCCTGCTTTGACACCCCCGCCCGTGCGGAGCGAGCTTGGGCCGCATGAGCGGGGAGAAGAACGGCATGACGGCGGCCCTGGAAACCGTCCGGCAGGGGGAAGTGCCGACCCATGTCGCCGTCATCATGGACGGGAACGGCCGCTGGGCGAGACAGCGTGGCCTGCCGAGATGGGAGGGGCACCGCGCGGGCATGACGGCGGTGCGCGAGATCATCGAAGGGTCGGTGGAGGCCGGCGTGGCCCACCTTACCCTGTACGCCTTCTCGGACGAAAACTGGTTCCGGCCTTCAATGGAGGTGGAAGCGCTGATGACCCTCCTCCAGGAGTACGTGCGGAGCCAGCGCGAAGCTCTGGTCAGACACGGAGTGCGGGTCACCGTGTTCGGCGACCGGCTGCGGCTTCCAGGGGAGGCCCGCCGGGCGATCTCCGAACTCGAGGCGTCGACGGAGGGCGGAACGGCCCTGGAAGTGCACCTCGCGATCAGCTACGGATCGCGGGCGGAGCTCGCGGGCGTGGCGCGAACGCTTGCCCAGCGTTGCCTGGAAGGCGAGCTGGCCCCGGAGGAGATCGACGCCGAACGCTTCGCGGCCGAACTCCTGACGAGGGACTGGCCGGATCCCGACCTTCTGATCCGGACCTCGGGGGAGCAGCGCATCTCCAACTTCCTCCTGTGGCAGCTCGCGTACGCGGAACTCTTCGTGACGGACGTCCTGTGGCCCGACTTCACCCGGGAGCACCTCTTCGCCGCGCTCGTCGACTACCGGTGCCGGGAGCGGAGATTCGGACTGGTGAAGACGTGAGGCGGCCGGGTCCGGCATGAGTTCCAACCTCCGCAAGAGACTCGCGGTCGCGGGTGTCGGAGTCCCCCTCTGCGCGCTGGTGACCTACGCCGGCGGCGGCGTTTTCGTCACCGGGCTGGGGGTGGCGGCGGCGCTCGGTTACCGGGAATTCGCCGCGATGATGCGCGGCACCGGGACGCGAGTCCTCGCCCTGCCGGGAACGGGAGCGGCGTTTCTCTTCCCCTTCGCCGTCTTCGCGGGCGGTCTCGAGGGTGGTGGATTCTATGCGGTGAGCCTGATGCTCCTCTTCCCCGTGCTCGCGCTCGCGCTCGCGGACCTCTCGGAGCGGCCGATCCGTGCCGCCGCCTGCACGACGTTCGGAGTGTTCTACGTCGGGGGGCTGCTCGCGTTGGCGCTCCCCCTGCGCGAAGGCGGACTCCTGCTGCCGGCCGGCGCCGATGCGAGCGCCGGCCGGCTGGCCGGTACGCTCCTGTTCTTCCTTCCGGTCGTCATCACGTGGCTCGCCGACACCGCGGCGTACCTCGGCGGACGAGCTTTCGGGAAGCGCCCGCTCGCCCCGCGCATAAGCCCCAACAAGACGGTGGCGGGAGCCGTGAGTGCGCTGCTGGCGGGCCTCGCCACCGCCGTCCTCTATCCGCGCTTCCTCCTTCCGGAACTCTGGACGCTGGAGCTGGCGCCCACGCTGGCCTTCGGACTGGTCGTGACGGGGTTGGCGATCGTCGGCGATCTCGCGGAATCCGCCCTCAAGCGCGAGTGCGGCGTAAAGGACTCATCGGGTCTGCTTCCGGGGCACGGCGGGATGCTGGACCGGCTCGATTCCATCCTGTGGGCGGTCCCGGCCGCGTTCCTCTTCCTCTTCCTCTTCGCGTGAAGCGCGTTGCCGTCCTCGGCGCCACGGGATCCGTCGGCGCGGGCACGCTCGAAGTGATCCGCCGCCACCCGGCGCGGTTTCGCGCCGCCGTCCTGACGGCGAACCGCAGCTGGGAGGCGCTCGACGCGCTGGCGCTCGACCGGGACCCCGATTTCGTCGTACTCGGGACCCCGCCTCCGGACGACTTCGCGCCGCAATGGGCCGGAGAGTGGCGGTTCGGCGCCGATGCGCTCGCGGAGGCCGCCGGATCGCCGGGGATCGACATCGTTCTCAATGCAATCGTCGGGTTTGCCGGGCTCGACGCGACGCTGGCGGCGCTTGGAGCGGGGAAGCGGCTGGCACTTGCCAACAAGGAGTCGCTCGTGGCGGGCGGAGAGCTCGTGATGCGTGCGCTGCGCCGCGGAGGCGGTGAACTCCTGCCGGTGGACAGCGAACACTCCGCGGTGCACCAGTGTCTTGCCGGGCGTCCGGTGTCGGAGGTCGCGCGCGTCACCCTCACGGCTTCGGGCGGTCCCTTCCGCGAGTGGCCGGCGGGTCGGCTCGCCACCGTCACGCCGGCCGATGCCCTGCGGCATCCCACGTGGTCGATGGGAGCCAAGATCACGATCGATTCCGCGACGCTGGCGAACAAGGCGCTCGAGGTCATCGAGGCGCACACGCTGTTCGACCTCCCGTACGAGCGTATCGAGGTCGTCGTACACCCCACATCGATCATCCATTCCCTCGTCGAATTCAGGGACGGTTCTTCGCTGGCGCAGCTGGGTCGGCCATCGATGGAGATCCCGATCCTGTGGGCTCTCGGCTACCCCGACCGGCTGGACGACGCGCGGCAGGAGGCGGGGTTCGACCCCGTGCGGGATGGTCCGCTGGAGTTCGAGCCCGTGCGGGAGGACGATTTTCCCCTCTTCCGCGCGGGGGTCGCGGCGGGAGGGGCGGGAGGCGAGTTTCCGGTGGCCTTCAACGCGGCCAACGAGGTGGCGGTCGAGCGGTTCCTCTCCGGGGACGTCGGCTTCAGGGAACTCGCCGACGTCGTGCTTCGTACACTTGAACGGTTCTCGTCGCGCGCCATCGAATCGGTCGAGGATGCGCGGCGCGTCGACACGCGGGCGCGCGCCATCGCCCGCGACCCACATGGAGAGTCCAAGTCGGGAGACGCTGAGTGATCGTAACGATTCTGGTGACCCTCATTGTCCTGGGCGTGCTCATCTTCGTGCACGAGCTGGGGCATTTTGCCGCTGCGAAGAGCGTCGGGATCGACGTGCCGCGGTTTTCGATCGGCCTGGGCCCGAAGATGGTGGGGTTCCGGCGCGGCGGAACGGAGTATGTCCTCTCGTGGATCCCGCTCGGCGGCTACGTCAAGATGGCGGGGATGGCGGACGAGGAGGTGACGTCGACGCTCGAGGGCGGCGGCGCGGGCGCGTCGTACGAGACGGCGCGGAGCGAAGCGCGTCCGGGGCCCGGAGACTTCGACGGGAAGCCGCTCTGGGCCCGCTTTTTCGCCATCTCGGCCGGCGTGGTCATGAACTGGATGTTCGCGGTCGTCGCCTTCGCCGCGATCGCGATGGGGCGTGGCGTGTTCGAGCCGCGGATCGCCGAGGTCGCGCCGGGGTCACCCGCCGCGGAGGCGGGACTTCGGAGCGACGATCTGGTCCTGCGCGTGGATGGCGCGGCGGTGCACGACCCCGCCCAGGTGACGATGCGGATCGAGCGCCGGGCCGGCGAACCCGTCGACATCGTCGTGGAGCGGGGAGGGGAGCAGCTCACCTTCGTCGCGACGCCCGAGGCGGTCGAGCAGTATTCGGACCTCACGGGAGAATCGAGGACGGTCGGGCGGGTCGGGATCACCGTCGGCGCCGATGGAGGTCGAGCGGGCCCCGTCGCGGCGCTGGGGCGGGGCTGGTCGAACGCGAACTATTGGGGCGGCGCCGTCCTTCAGTTCCTTGCAGATCTAGTCACCGGACGAAGTTCGGCGCGAGACGTCGGCGGACCCATCCTGATCGGGGAGATCTCCGGACGCGCGGCGCGCGCGGGATTCTGGGAACTCCTGAGTTTCATGGCGATCATCAGCATCAATCTCGCCATCTTCAACCTGCTGCCGATTCCCGTCCTCGACGGAGGACACCTCCTCTTCCTGGGGATCGAGGCGATCCGGGGCCGGGCGCTCAGCGTCCAGGCGCGCATGCGGTTCACGACGGTGGGGATGGTTTTCGTCCTCGCCCTCATGGTGTGGGCCGTGGGAAACGACGTCCTGAGAGTGATTCTTCGATAGGCTGGCGACGCGTGGACCGCGCGCCGGGCCGGGATCAGATCGGGAAAGAGAGTTGTTCGGCGGCGCCGCGAGCCCTCGCGAGCGCGACCACGTCATAGCGCGGGCTGGGTTCCTCCTGCGCGGCGGCATCCAGTAGCCCATCGTACCCCGTCGGCGCGAGGCCCTCCGCGACTCTTTCGAGAGCGGTTTCCCGGTCGTTGCACTCCTGGCTCAGGTGGGCGAGCAGGATCCCGCCCAGCCCGGGGTGCGCGAGTTCGCGCGCGAACTCGGCCGCGTGGCGGTTGGAGAGGTGTCCGCGACTGCCTCCGATCCGCTGCTTGACCCGCCAGGGATAGGAAGCCGCCCGAAGACGGTGTTCATCGTGGTTCGCTTCCATGACGAGAAAGGCGCACTCCCGGAGCGCCGCGCGGACGGGTGTCGTCGGTCTCCCGAGGTCCGTCGCAATCCCCACCCGCAGGCCCGTGGGTCCGTGCAGAACCGTGATGGCGACGGGTTTCGCGGCGTCGTGCGCGGTGGGGGCAGCCTCGATCGCGAGGTCGCCGACCTCGAGTCCCGTGCGCGGCAGATCCTCGCATCGCTCCTTCCCGCGCAGGAGGGGAGCGCAGGCGCGGCGGGTCGGCGGGTTCATCGCGAGACGCCAGCCCCAGCGGCGTGCCCCGATGCCGGCGCCCGCGGCGTGATCCCGGTGCTCGTGCGTGACGACGACGAGGTCGATGGCTTCCGGCTCCACATCGAGTTCGGTGAGTCGGCGGTCAAGTTGAACCCCGGAGAACCCCGCATCGACGAGCACGCGGGCGCGGTCGCTCTGCACGAGGAAGGCGTTGCCGCGGCTCCCCGAGCCCAGCGACGCGACGGTCAGGCTCACGAGCGGCGGGCCTCGTCCCAGACATCGCCCAGCCAGTTCCGGAGTTCCGGGGTCCCTTCGAGTCCCCGGCGCTCGATGACCCGGACGGCGGTGGAGAGGAAATCGCCGCGACGGTGGAGATCCGGGCTCCGGCCTCCTCCCCAGGAGAAGGGTTCCACCCACCGGGGCGGGGGCTCCGCTCCGAACAGGCTCGAGCCGGCGCCGACGACCGTGCCGGTTTCGAGTCGAGTGCCGACGCCCGTCTTCACGTGATCGCCGAGCAGACAGCCGAACTTCATGAGTCCGGTGTCCCGTCGCGCGCCCGGCGGTCCCACCCGGATCGAGCCGTAAGTGTGTTTGAGATCGCTGTTGACGGTGGCCGCACCGAGGTTGATCCAGGAGCCGAGGTACGCATGTCCGAGAAACCCGTCGTGCGCCTTGTTCGAATGGCCCAGCATCGTGACGCGGTCGACTTCGCCCCGCACACGGGAGCCGGGTCCCCCCGAAAAGCGCGAGATGTCGCCGCCGAGGAGCTGCGAGCCGGACCCCGCGTAGAGCGGCCCGCCGAGGCGCGTGCCGCCGCGGACCTCGACTCCGGAACCGAGTTCGATCGGGCCTTCGCGCGCATCGAACAGCACGCCGGGTTCGACGCGCGCCCCCTCGCCGAGGCGGATCGGGGCGTCGCCGAGGCGCCAGCAGCCGCTCGGCAGCGCCGCCGCCTCCGTGCCCGAGCTGGCCGCCAGGTCGGCGCCGAGCCGGTCGGGTCCCGCCGACACGAGGTCCCACGGGTATCGAAGCCAGGCGCCGGGCACCTCGCGGTCCGGCAGCCCGGGCCGCGGGCGCGGCGCGGCGAACCAGTCCGCTCGCGGCGGCTCCGCGCCGGCGCCCAGGCGGACGCCCGCCAGCTCGCCGGCGACCCAGAAGTTGGCGGGCGCGTCGTTCCACGCCGCCTCGAGTGACGGCACGGCCCGGGCGTTCCATGCGGTGCACGGCGCGGCCAGCCCGCCCGCGTCCAGGCAGCGCGGCGCTCCGGGCTCCGCGTACCGGCGCAGCCAGGGGCGCGTCACGTGACCGGCGACGCGCATTCGCGCGACCCGTTCCAGCCGCTCGCGCAACGTCCAGCGGCCGAAGACGAGTTCGCCGCACGGCCGGGTGAGCGCGAAAGGCGCCCATCCGTCCGCCCGCTCATCGTCGAACATGACCAGCGTCGTCAACGCGGCGGTTCGGAGCAGGAGTCCGTGTCGATACTTCGCAGACGAGCGTCGAGGTCTGCGGCCTCTTCGCGCGGCATCACGAGGAGTTCGCCGTTCGCCTCCACGATGACGAGGCCCGAAACCCCGATGACCGTGGCTCGGCGGGACTCCGTCCACACGACGTTATCCGCCGCGTCGAGGAGACGCGCGGAGCCGACCGAGGCGTTCCCGGCCTCGTCCACCTGCCGGGCGCGCAGGAGCGCGCTCCACACGCCGAGATCATCCCAGGCGAATCGGGCCTCGACGACGGCCACGCGTTCGGCGCGCTCCATCACGCAGACATCGATCGCGACCGGCTCGGCACGCGCGAAGAAACCCTCCGCATCGCCGCGCTCGAGGGCCGGCCACGCCCCCTGGAGTTCGCGCGCGCAGCGTCGGGCCGCCTCGATCAGATCGGCCGCCCGCCACACGAAGATGCCGGAGTTCCACAGGAAGCGTCCCGACTTCAGGTACTCCCGGGCCCTCGCGGGACCCGGCTTCTCAACAAAGCGCCGCACCTCCCGTGCTCCGGACGTCGTCTCTCGCCGGGTCTCCAGGTATCCGAATCCCGTCTCCGCACGGTCCGGCCGCACGCCGACGCAGCACAGGTATCCTTCCCGAGCCGCCCGGAGCGCCGGCCGCAGCGTCTCGTGAAGGGCCTCCACGGGCTCGATGCGGTGGTCCGCGTGCATGGAGATCATCAGGGCTCCCGGGTGAGCCCGCTCGATCTCGTAGGCCGCCCAGACGAGGGCCGGTCCCGTTCCGCGCGCCTCCGGTTCGACAAGCGCATCGACGCCCGCCGCATCCAGGCTCGGGCGCATGAGTTCCACGAGGGGTTCGGTCGCGACGACCCGGACGCGCGGGGTGCCCACCAGCGCGACGGCACGGGCGAGCGTATCGTCGATGAGTGGGTCGGGGCCCGCGAGGGGCAGGAGTTGCTTGGGACGGGCCGGGGTCGAAGCGGGCCAGAACCGGCGGCCGATCCCGCCCGCGAGGACCGCGCAGTACGCCTCGAGGTGCACCGACAGAGCCTCCCTCCCGTCCTCCGAGCCGCCCGTTGCGTGCGCGGGATCTTCCCGCCGCGGGCCGGCCGCGACGCGGCCAAGCTACGGACGCCGCGGGTGCCGCGCCACGTTGCCGATCCGGCCGGTCGATCCGCCTTCGTCCGGGTGTTTTTTCTTGCCCGAGTCCCGCCCGGACGACAGTTTTCGCGCCATGCTCCCCCGACACCGAATCCGTCTGACTGCACGGCTCGGAGCGCTGATCCTCGCGCTCGCGGCGACCGCCTGCGACGATCCGTTCGATGCCTTCCTCGGCGATGTTCCGCTCACGCCGACGGAGGTCACGCTGTATGACTACGTCACGGGTCGCCTCGAAGATCCTCCCGCTTTCGATATCGTACTCGCGGTTCCGGCCCGCGTGGACCAGACGCTGAACTGGGATTTCCTCTTCCAGATCCGGGACGGGTCGGCGGAACTCGTCCCCTTCTCGGCGGTCGCGGACAGCGTGACGGACGCAGGTCTGCAGATCACCGGCGAGCGCTTCGACGCCGTGCTCGAGGCTCCGGAGGACGGGTACACCCTGAACGCGCCCCTCGCCGTCCAGCCGGGGGACGTGCTCATCGCCCGCAGTCGCGTCGACCCGAACAATTTTCTCGCCTGCAGCCGCTATGCGAAGCTGCAGGTTCTCTCCATCGATCCCGAAGAAGGAACGATCACCTTCCGCCATTTGGTCAACCCGAACTGCGGAGACATCGTCCTCGAAGCGGGAACGCACGGTTCCCTGTGACGCCCTGTCCGGCCGATTACGCCCCGCACCGACATGCTTGACCTCAGAACCCTCCGCGACGATGCCGACCTCGTCCGCGACGCCATGCGGAAACGTGGCGACGAGCACGCGGCGGGTCTCGTCGAGGAGACGTTGAGGGCGGATGAAGTCCGCCGCCGCCTGATCCGGGAAGTGGAAGTCCTCAAGGCCGAGCGGAACACCGCGTCGAAGGCGATCGGCGCCGCGAAGGGCAGGGGCGAGGACGCATCGGCGGAGATCGACGCGATGCGCCGCGTGGCCGCCCGCATCAAGGCCCTCGACGCCGACCTCGCGCGCACCGAGGCGGAACTGCGCGATCACCTCCTGCAGATCCCGAACATCCCGGATCCCCGCGTCCCGCCCGGCGAGGAAGGGGAAGGGCCGACGGTCGCGGAATGGGGCACTCCGCAGGAGGGCGAGGTGCCGCCGCACTGGGTCCTCGGGGCGACGCACGGCCATACGGAGCCCGGCGGTTCCGCGCTCCCCGGAGGACGGACGCCGTCGCTGGATATCGAGCGCGGGGCGAAGATCGCGGGCTCCGGCTTTCCCCTCCTCGTCGGGGGCGGCGCCCGCCTCAGCCGCGCGCTCGTCCAGTTCATGCTGGACCTTCACGTACGCGAGCACGGATACCTGGAGGTCCTGCCCCCCCTCGTCGTCTCCCGGGATTCGATGACGGGGACGGGGCACATCCCGAAGTTCGAGGACGACGCCTACCGGACGGACCCCGACGACCTCTTCCTTGTGCCCACCGCCGAGGTGCCCCTCACGAATCTGCACCGCGGAGAGATGCTGTCCGCGGACGACCTGCCGCTCGCGTACGTCGCGCACACGCCCTGCTTCCGGCGGGAAGCCGGTGCGGCGGGCCGCGATACGCGCGGGCTCCTGCGGGTCCATCAGTTCGACAAGGTGGAGATCGTCCGCATCTGCCGGCCCGAGGAGTCGGAGGCGCAGCTGGAACTCCTGACCCGCCATGCGGAGCGCGTGCTCGAACTGCTGGAAGTCCCGTACCGGCGGGTCCTGCTTCCGCTGGGCGATCTCGGCTTCGCGAACGCGATCACGTACGACCTCGAGATCTGGGCTCCCGGCGTCGAGGCATGGCTCGAGGTGTCCAGCTGTTCATCGTACGGGGACTTCCAGGCGCGCCGCGCCGATATCCGCTTCCGGCCAGAGGGCGGCGGACGCCCCGCCCACGTGCATACGCTGAACGGTTCGGCGCTGGCCCTCGCCCGGCTCATCGTGGTGCTGCTCGAGACCGGCTTCCGCGAGGACGAGGGGATCCTGCTGCCGGAGGTTCTCCACCCCTACCTCGGGTTCGAGCGGCTCGAGTTCTGCCGGTGATCCGGCTCTGGAACCGGCGCGGCGGCGCGCTTCTGCTCGCGGTGCTGTCCACGGGGGTCCTCGTCTGGTCCGCCATCTTCTCGCGTCAGCAGGCAGAGGAGCGCCGCCTCGACGCCGCGGTCCTCGGGCAGTTGATGGCGGTGAGCACGGCGGCCGCGGCGGGCAATCTCACGGTCGAGGAACAGAACGAACTCTGGAATCAGGCCTCGCAGCAGGTGGGCGCCCAGGTCCGGCGCCTGCGCATCCCCATCGTAATCACGGACACGCTGGGCAATCCGAGCAGCTCCGCGCACCTGCCCGACGACTTCCCGCTCGGCCCGACCGGCGACCCGGACGACCAGGCGCTGCGCGAATTCGTGGCCGAACTCGACGCGCTGAGGCCGCCCTTCGAGGCGCCCGGCCTCCAGGTCCACTTCGGCGATCCCGAGTTCACGAGCCGCCTCCGTCTGATCCCCTGGCTGCAGGCGGCGTCGCTCCTCGCGATCCTCGGCAGCGGCGGCTGGCTCCTCTTCCTCTCCTTCCGGAGCGAGCGGGAGCGCATCTGGTCCGCCATGGCCAGGGAATCGGCCCATCAGATGGGGACCCCGCTCAGCTCGCTCGTCGGCTGGCTGGAGGTCCTCGAGGCCCGGCCGCGCCCCCGCGGATCGGAAGTCGGGGAGCCCGACCTCATCGACGAGATGGCGGCGGATGTGACACGCCTGCAGAAGGTCTCGCGCCGCTTCGAACTCATCGGCCACAAGCCGAAGCTGGAGCCCATGTCCGTGCGCGCCACGGTCGTCCATCTCCGACAGTACTTCGAGGCCCGCCTCCCCACGCTCTCCCGCACCGGCAAGATCGAGATCGCGGTGGAGATGGAACCCGAACCGCCGGAGGTGCTGGGCAACGCGACGCTCCTGGAGTGGGCGTTCGAGAATCTGATCAAGAATGCGATCGACGCCCTGGCCCCGGATGGCGGCCGGATCGTGATCTCCCATCTCGGACCGAACGGCAAGCGTTCCGTGTTCCGGGTGCTCGACACCGGGCCGGGGATCCCTCCCGCGCTCCGGGACAAGATCTTCAACATCGGCGTCACGACGAAGAAGCGTGGATGGGGCGTCGGCCTCTCGCTCGTGCGGCGCATCATCGAAGACATGCACGATGGCTCCATCCGCCTCGAGGACACGGGGCGGGGCGCGAGCTTCCGAATCGAACTCCCGCGCTACCGTCCCGGGAAACGGGGGACGTGAGGGGACTCCGCCTCAACCCGGAGCAGCGGGACGCGGTCGAACACGGCGAAGGGCCGCTGCTCGTCCTCGCCGGCGCGGGCTCCGGCAAGACGCGGGTGCTCACGGCCCGGGCCGCCCGCCTCATCGAGGAGGGGCTGGAGCCGACGTGCCTTCTCGCCGTTACCTTCACGAACAAGGCCGCCGGCGAGATGCGGGAACGGATCGAGGGACTCATCGGCCGTTCCACGCGGGGCCTGTGGATCGGCACCTTCCACTCGGTCGCCGCGCGCATCCTTCGCATTGAGGCCCCGCACACGTCCCGCACGCGCGCCTTCACGATCTATGACGAGGATGACTCCATCCGCACGCTGAAGGACGTGATGGAGTCGGCGGGCTACGACCCCAAACGTTGGGCGCCCCGAGCCCTGCGCGGCCGGATCTCCAGCGCGAAGAACGCGCTCACGGGGCCCGCCGAATACGAGTCCGAGGCCTTCGACCTGCTCTCGGAGGTCGTGGCGAAGGTCTATCCCGCGTATCAGCGCGAACTCGCGCGGCGCAACGCCTACGACTTCGACGACCTCCTCTTCGAGACGGTGCGCCTGCTCGAGACCGTCGACAGCGTGCGGGATCGCTACGCCGCCCGCTTCGCCTACGTGCTCGTGGACGAATACCAGGACACGAACCACGCCCAGTACCGGATGGTGAAGGCGCTGGCCTCGAAGCACGGGAACCTGTGCGTCGTGGGGGATGACGATCAGGCGGTGTACGGATGGCGCGGAGCGGACATTCGGAACATCCTCGACTTCGAGGCCGACTTCCACGGCGCGCACGTCGTGCGGCTGGAACGCAACTATCGCTCGACGGCGTCGATCCTCGAGGTCGCGAACTCCGTGATCTCGCGAAACCTCGCGAGGAAACCGAAGCGGCTGCACACGGAGCGGGAGGCCGGCGATCCGATCGAGGTCGTCCGCTGCGACGATGAGCGGGCCGAGGCGGCGTGGGTGTCGTCGCAGGTCGAGGCCGGCCGCGGCACCCGGGGCCTGAACGAGTTCGCGGTGCTCTATCGGACCAACGCCCAGTCGCGGGCGTTCGAGGAGGCGTTCCGGCGGTCCGGCATTCCGTACCGGATCGTGGGAGGCGTCCCGTTCTACGAACGTCGCGAGGTGAAGGATGTCATCGCCTATCTGCGCCTTCTCGTGAATCCGGCGGACGACGTCGCGTTCCTGCGTGCCGTGGGCTGGCCGAGGCGCGGGGTCGGGGCGAAGAGTCTGGAGCGGCTGGAGGATCTCGCCCGCGCGGGCGGCGACGCGGACGAGGCCGTCGAGCCCCTCACGCTCGTCGCGGCGCGGGCGCGGCACGAGGACGGCATCCCGAAGATGGCGGCGCGCGGCCTGAGGCGGTTCGCCGACGGGCTCGCGGATGTGCGGGCCTCGCTCCCCGCCTGCGGCGCCCGGGAGGCGCTCGAGGCGTGCGTCGCGACCTTCGGCCTGGCCACGGCGCTGGCGGAGGAGGAGGACGGCGCAGACCGGCTCGAGAACGTGAGCGAGCTGTTTGCGGCGGCGGAGGCGTTCGAGCGCGACGATGTGGAGGACCCCGATGACGAGGCCACGGATCTCGAGTTGTTCCTGCAGTCCGTCTCGCTGCGCTCCGACCTCGATGAGGCCGACTTCGATGGCGAAGCGGTGACGATGATCACCCTGCACAACGCGAAGGGACTCGAGTTCCCCGTGGTCTTCCTGGGGGGCCTGGAGGAGGGGCTCTTTCCCCTCTCGAGGGCAATGGAGGCGCCGGGCGGGCTGGAGGAGGAACGGCGTCTGTTCTACGTCGGGGTCACGCGCGCGATGGACCGGCTGAGCCTGACGTACGCGGACCACCGCTGGCGGGCGGGGATGGCGAGCCGCTCGGCCCCCTCGAGCTTCATCGACGAACTCCCGGAGGAACACCTGCTCCCGCGGCTCGCCGCGCCGCATTGGAGGCGGCGCCACACCCGCCGGGCAGGCGCGGCGGAGCCCGACCGCACCTTCGCCTGGCAGAGGAGGGTGGAGCGTGGATCCGGCCGCGTCGGCGGCCCCGGCGGTTCCGCCGGGGGTGGAAGGTCGGCACCTCCGGGGGAACTCGAGTATGACTACGACGATTCACAGGTGCCGCTCGCGCTCACGCCGGGCGTACGTGTGATACATCCGCGCTTCGGGGCCGGTGAGGTGCTGCAGGTGTACGGCTTCGGGAGGGAGGCCAAGGCCGACATCGCGTTCGAGGAGGTCGGCCGGAAGAAGGTCGTCGTGGCGTACGCCGGGTTGCGCCCGGCCTAGGTCACTCGCCGCCGCGGTCTCCCAGGGCTCGAGCCACCCGCTTCGCCGTCGAGACGTTGTCCTTGCCGCGCCGGAGTCCGCGCAGCAGCGAGGCCGTGGTGACGAAGGTCTCCTCGGCCTCCTCCTGGACGACAGCGAGCAGCGCCGCGACCTCCACCACCCGCTCCTCGACCAGATCCACCATGCGACCGGTGGATTCGCTCGCGTTCTTCAGCGCCTGTCCCACGCCGTCCGCGTCGTCCCGCAGCCGGCCCGCGATGCGTCGAGCCTGATCGCTCGCCTGTTCGACGTTGTGCAGCACCGGTTTGAGGCGGTCGCTCAGGTCGGTGACCGTGCCCGAGATCTGTCCCAGAGGCTGCCGCGTTTCCCGCAACAGGCGGATCGCGTGCAGCAGGACGATGAGAATCGCCAGCGCGACGACGAGCCAGACCGCCATCCCGGCGACGACCGCGATCTCGAATGTGGTCACTGCGGCTCCTTCGGAGGACGGTCGGAAGGACTACGGGAGGAGAGTATAGGTCTGGTTCCCACAGCGCTCAACCGTGTTTGCCGGGACGTTTGCCCCCCTCGGCCCGCCGGCTACTTTGGCGCGGACTGCAGGGCCGGATGCGGGAACGGGCGGGAGGAGGCGCGATGTACTATCGGATCGAGGGCGGAAACGAGCTGAGCGGCGTGTTCACGCCGGCCGGCAACAAGAACGCCGCCCTCCCGATCCTCGCCGCCACGCTCCTCGCGCGCGAGCCGGTGCGAATCGAGAACGTCCCGTGCATCACCGATGTGGAGACGCTGCTCGACCTCCTCCGCAGTCTCGGCGTCGAGGGCGGCTGGACGGCGCCCGGCGTTCTCGAACTCGACGCCGCCGACGTGAACCCGGAGGCGCACCCGGACGCGGACCTGGCCGGCCGGATCCGCGGATCGGTGCTGCTCGCGGGCCCCATGCTCGCCCGCCTGGGGACGTGCCAGCTCCCGCACCCCGGAGGGGATTTCATCGGGCGCCGCCGTCTGGACACCCACATGCTTGCACTGCGGGCGCTCGGCGCGACCGTCGACGTCGGAGACCGCTACTTCCTGCGCGCTCCGCGTCTCCGCGGCGCGTCCGTCTTTCTGGATGAGCCGTCCGTGACCGGGACGGAGAACGCAGTGCTCACGGCGGCGACGGCGATGGGGACGACGGAGCTCCGCAACGCCGCCACGGAACCCCACGTGCAGGATCTGTGCCGCTTTCTCGTCGCGCTGGGCGCCCGCATCGACGGCATCGGGACCTCGCGGCTCGTCATCGAAGGCGTGGAGGACCTGGGAGGCGGGACGTTCCGGATCGGGCCGGATCACATCGAGATCGGAAGCCTGATCGGCCTGACGGCGGCGACGGGCTCGACGCTCGCGATCGCCGGAGTGGACGCGGCCCACTTCGACCCGCTGCGCGTCGGATTCCAGCGCCTCGGCCTCGAATTCGCGTGGCGCGATGACCAGCTCGTCGTGCGCGGCGGGGGAGAACTCGAGATCCAGCCCGACCTCGGCGGCCAGATCCCGAAGATCGACGATGGGCCATGGCCGGCGTTCCCCGCGGATCTCATCAGCATCGCGCTGGTGGCCGCGACCCAGTGCCGCGGCACCGTCCTCATCCACGAGAAGATGTTCGAGTCGCGGATGTTCTTCGTCGACAAGGTGATCGCGATGGGCGCACGCATCGTCCTCTGCGACCCGCACAGGGCCGTCGTCGTGGGGCCTTCGCCGCTGCGCGCGGCGACTCTCGAGAGCCCCGACATCCGGGCCGGCATGGCGCTCCTCATCGCGGCGCTCGCGGCGGAAGGCACGAGTCGCGTGCACAACATCGGGCAGATCGAGCGTGGCTACGAGCGCATCCACGAGCGTCTCGCGTCGCTGGGGGCCCGCATCGAACGCGTGGGGCCGGAAGGGGCATGACGGAGGTCGCGGAGACCCCGAAGGATGGCCTGCTGCGGTTGTCGCAGTGGGAATCACTCGATCCGACCGTCGTGTGCGGGATCACGACGGCGGAGCGCGGAGACCTCGCGGTCGGGGAGGCCTCGCCGGAGCGCGTGGCCGCGGTCTACGCGGATCTCGCGCGGGAACTCGGATTCCGCCGGATCTCGGTGCCGACTCAGGTCCACGGCACGGATCTCCGGGAGATCAGAGCCGAGTCCGTCTCCGACTCGGGGGGCTGCACCGTCGACCGGGCGGGTCGCGTGGACAGCCAGCTCGTCGACGGGCCGGGTTGGCTCCTGGCAGCGACGGCCGCCGATTGCGTGCCCGTCTACCTGTGGTCGCGCGAACTCGGGCGCATCGGGCTGATCCACGCGGGATGGCGCGGGGCCGCGGCCGGCATCCTTCCGCGCGCGATCTCCCGGCTCGTCCGCGGCCTCGATCGCCGCCCACCCGACACCGTCGGGGATCTCCGCGTCCATCTGGGGCCCGCGATCTGTGGGCCCTGCTACGAGGTCGACACCCCCGTGCTTTCCGCTTTCGGCCTCGGCGGCACGCGCGCGCAACTCGATCTGAGGGCGATCCTCGCCGCCCAGGCCGCGACGGCCGGCGTCGGACCCGACGCCCTCTCGAGTTCCCGCCTCTGCACGTCGTGCGGCCCCGGCGACCTTCATTCGCACCGCGCGAGCGGCGGGACGGCGGGACGGATGGCCGCCTTTCTCGGGTTGCGGAGCGACTGAGCCGGAGGCACCGACAAGCGGCCCGGCCTGTTGCAGCGGGTCGGACCCCGCCGTATGTTCCGGGTCGCATGTCCACATACGTCCGCGCGGGCCGGCGGGCGATGGCGTTACTCGAAGTGGGGAAGCTGTACGGGCCCCACTTTTTTTTGCAGTAGGGCGAACCGGATTCGCCGAAAGGGTCGGTCATGCTGGACTCGGCGGACATCGAACGCGCGGTCGAAGCCCTCGGCTTCGAGGTCGTGCAGATGGAGCGGGGCGGAGGCCGTCGCCGGCCGTTGCTCAGGCTCCGGATCGATCGGCCGGGTCCGTTGTCCGCGCGGTCGGGCGTCACCGTCGACGATTGCGTCGCGGTGACGAGGGAACTGCGTGGCGCACTTGAAGATGGGGCGGCCGACGACTGGGTGCTCGAAGTGTCGTCGCCGGGAGTGGACCGGCCGCTGGTCAGGGTCGCGGACTACGACCGCTTCGCCGGGTCGCGGATCCGCGTGCGGGGTTACGGCCCGCTGGCCGATCGCGGCCGAAAACTGGAAGGGACGCTGCTCGGGACGGTGGACGGACTTCCCGGGACGTTCGCGCTGGAGATCGAAGGGGATCGTGTGGAGATCCCGCTGGAGCTCGTGGCCTCCGCCCGCCTGGTCTACGACTGGGACGCGGCTGGAGGCGTGGGTGGGAGATAGAGAGACGCAATGAGCGATCAGATCCCGATCGTTGAAGCATTCCGCATGATGGCGGCGAACAAGTCGCTGACGGAGCTGGAGTTGCATGATCTCATCCGCGAAGGGATCCATGCGGCGCTCGCCCGTCGTTTCGGCGGTCCGGTCGAAGCGGAAATCGACGTCACCGAGGAAGGCGACATCTCGATCGTCGTCCTCAAGGAGGTCGTCGAGGAGGTCGAGGATCCGGCCCGGGAAGTGACGCTCGAGCAGGCCCGCTGGGATGACCCCGATTTTCAGGTCGGCGACCTCATGGAGATCCCCGTCGATTTCAGGGATTTCGGGCGCAGCGCGGTCATGGCCGCCAAGCAGAGGATCATCCAGCGCATCCGCGAAGGGGAACGCGACCGGATCCGCATGGAATTCAACGACCGGGTGGGAGACCTCGTTTCCGGCGAAGTGCAGGCGAGCGAGCGCGGAAAACTCGTCGTCATGCTGAACCGGTCCCGTGAAGCCGAGGCGATCATCCCGTGGCGGGAGCAGAATCCGCGGGAACGCTTCCGCCAGGGCGAGCCGATCCGCGCCGTGTTGAAGCTGCTGGAGGAGACGCCGCGCGGCCCGCGGCTCATCCTGTCGCGGGCGGATCCCCAGTTCGTCGCTTCGTTGTTCGCGCTCGAAGTGCCGGAGATCTACCAGAATATCGTCGACATCAAGGAGATCGTCCGTGAAGCGGGCGGACGCACCAAGGTGGCGGTCGCATCCCGCGATGAATCTGTCGACCCGGTCGGAGCCTGCGTCGGCCTCAAGGGGTCGCGCGTCCAGGCGGTCGTGTCGGAGTTGAGCGGAGAACGCATCGACATCGTGCCGTGGCATCCGGACCCGGAGATCTTCGCGCGCCGTGCCCTCGCTCCGGCCCGGGTCGCCAAGGTGATCTCGGATCAGGAGCGGCACGTCATTACGGCGATCGTGGACGAGGACCAGCTGTCGCTGGCGATCGGACGGAACGGGCAGAACGTGCGGCTGGCGTCACAGCTCATCGGATGGCAGATCGACCTGTATTCCAGCCGTGACTGGATGGAGCGCGGCGGAGAGGCCGGCCTGTTCGGAGGCGACGACGAGTACGAGATGTCCGACTTCCCGCTCTCCGAGCTCGAGGGGATCGCCCCGGCGACGCTTGCGGCGCTCGAGGCGGCCGGGGTCAGCAGCTTTTACGGACTCCTCGACATGGATCGGAGCGATTTCCTTCAGGTCCCGGGGATCGGGCCGGATGAGGCGGACACACTGGAAGCGCTCATCGACGAACTCACCGTTGTGGACGAGGCGCAAGCCGAGGTCGCCGCGGCTGCGAAGACCGCTGCCGAGGCGTCCGCGGAGGCGGAGGCGCCGGATGCACCCTCGGAGGCGGCGGTGCCGGATGCGGCTGTAGAGGCGGCATCCGCGGAAGCGGCCGACGCGATGAGCACGGCGGCCTCGGGCGAGGGGACCTCCTGAAGCGCGGCGGAGGTCGGGCACGGGGGGGTACGCTGAGCCTGCTCGGGATCGCGACGCGCGCGGGCCGGGTCGCTCTCGGAACGCGGGCCGTGGACATCGCGGCGCGCAGGGGAAGGCTCGCCCTGCTCGTGGTTGCGGGCGACGCATCGAGGCATGCGCTGGGCCGCCTGACTCCACAGGCGCGGCGGGCGTCGCGTGTAACCGTGGCGAGTCGCAGAGCGCTCGGACGGGCGCTGGGACGGAACGACGTAGCTGTGGTCGGCGTCACGGATTCGGCGCTGGCGCAGCGAATTCTCGAAGGGGAGCGCGCGCCCTCGCGGCGTGACGAGAGCTCCGGGTCGCAAGGAGATCCGGAAGGGCAGGTGCCTGGGCAATGAAGCGTGTCTTCGAGGTCGCGGAGGAGCTGAGACTCGACACGAGTCACCTCATCCAGTTGCTGCGTGAGATGGATGTGCCTGTGCGAAGCCACATGTCGAGCGTGGACTCCGCGAGTGTGGCGCGTCTCCATGCGCGGCTCGAGCGCGAGCGGCGGGGTGAGGCGGTCACCGGTACCGCGGCCCCCGTGCGGCGACGCCGTCGCCGGCGGAGGGCCGCTCCCGCGTCGCTCACGACCGCGACGACGGAGACCGAGGCCGAAGAAGAGGTCCAACCGCCCCCCGAGACTGCGGAAGAGGAAGTTGCGGCGGCCACCGATGTACCGGAGATCGAATCTCCGGTGGAGGCCGAGACGCCGCAGCCTGAGCCCGAAGTCGAGCCTGAGGCCGAAATCGCTCCGGAGCCCGCCGACGCGCCCGAGGAGCCCGTCCCGGAGGCGGACGAGCCGGCGGCGGCGGAAGCGCCCGTCGAGATCGCGGAGTCGGCAGAGACGGAAATCGCCGAGCCCGAAGCGGAACCGGCGGAGACGGAAGCGGCAGCGGAGGAGCCGGCCGCTCCGGCGCGCCCCGCGCGTCGGCCGAAGCCGGTCCGCCGTGACATGCCGTCGCCCGCGGCCCCCCCCGCGCCCTCGGGCCCGAGGGCTTCGGCGGGTCCCGGCGGCAAGGTGCGAATCTCGGCCGAAGGCTACACCGTCGATGGTCGCAAGAAATCTCGCGGCGGAGACGGGAAGAAGCGGCGTCGGGTGGATCGAAACGCCGTCCAGCAGAATTTCCGCAAGACGCTCGCCGCGATGGGGCAATCCTCGCCGCGGAAGCGGCGTCGCGAAACGCAGCAACAGCAGCGCGAGGCGGAGCGCGAGCAGCGCGAACTCGAACAGCGCACCGAGAAGGCGACGGTTCGGGTCAACGAGTTCCTCACCGTGTCCGAGCTCGCCGACCTGATCGAGGTCCCGCCGCAGGCCATCATCACCTCGGCGTTCAAGAACCTCGGCCTCATGGTGACGATCAATCAGCGGCTCGACTTCGGCCAGATCGAACTCATCTGCGAAGAGGCCGGCTTCACGGCGATCCGGGAGGAGGGGTTCGAGGCGGACCTCGCGAGCGACGACGAAGACGTGCCCGAGGACGAGAGTCAGTTGGTGTCCCGGCCGCCGATCGTGACCGTGATGGGCCACGTCGACCACGGAAAGACCTCGTTGCTCGACCGTATCCGGAGCACGAACGTGATCGCGGGAGAGGCGGGAGGCATCACGCAGCACATCGGCGCGTATCACGTGGTCCTCGCGGAGGGTCGGACGATCACCTTCCTCGACACGCCCGGCCACGAGGCGTTCACGGCGATGCGGGCACGCGGCGCGGAGGTCACGGACATCGTGATCCTCGTGGTGGCTGCCGACGACTCCGTGATGCCCCAGACGATCGAAGCGATCAGCCACGCCCGGAACGCGTCGGTACCGATCGTCGTCGCGGTGAACAAGGTCGACCTTCCGTCGGCGGATGTGGATCGCGTCAAGAGGGAACTCCTGGCGCGCGAGGTCGTCCTCGAGGACTTCGGCGGCGAGATTCTCGGCGCGGACGTCTCGGCGAAGACGGGCGAAGGGCTGGACGACCTTCTCGAGAAGGTCCTTCTCCAGGCGGAGATCCTCGAGCTGAAGGCGAACCCGGAGAGAGAAGCCCGCGGGACCGTCGTCGAGGCGCAGCTGGACCGCGGCATGGGCCCGGTCGCGACCGTGCTCGTGGAGCGGGGGACGCTGGAGGTGGGCGCCGACTTCGTCTGCGGACTTCACGGCGGGCGCGTCCGCGCGCTCCTCGATGAGCGGGGCCGAAAGGTCACGAGCGCCGGACCGGGAATCCCCGTGCGGGTGCTCGGGATCGAGGGCGTGCCGCAGGCGGGCGACTCCCTCGTCGCCCTCTCCGCGTCGAGGGTTCGCGAGATCGTCTCGCGGCGCCAGCAACTGGAGCGGGAGAAGGATATCCGCCGCAGGGCGACCGGAACGCGGCTCGAGGATGTCTTCGCCGCGGTCAAGGCGGGCGAGGGCGCGCGTCTGAACGTCGTCATCAAGGGCGACACGGATGGGTCGGTCCAGGCGCTCTCCGACAGCCTCGAGCGGCTGTCGACCGACGAGGTTTCGGTCGAGGTGATCCACCGGGCCGTCGGCGGCATCAACGAGTCCGACATTCTTCTGGCCTCGACTTCGGAGGCGATCATCGTCGGCTTCCACGTCCGGCCCGACGCCGGGGCGGTGGTCGCCGCGGAACGCGAGTCGATCGAGATCCGGATCTATAACGTGATCTACGAAGCGGTCGAGGAGATCCGTCTCGCGCTCGAAGGCCTGCTCGCGCCCGAGCAGCGCGAGATCACGGTCGGCATGGCCGAGATCCGTGAACTCTTCCGCGTCCCGAAGGCGGGGACGATCGCGGGCTGTTACGTCCAGTCCGGCACGATGCGGCGCAACCTTCCGATCCGCCTCCTGCGCGACCAGATCCAGATCTACCAGGGTCGGATCGACAGCCTGCGGCGGTTCAAGGAGGATGTGCGCGAGGTGAGAGACGGGTACGAGTGCGGCATCTCGATCGAGAACTACAACGACATCAAGGTCGGCGATGTGATCGAGTGCTACGAGGTGGTGGAGGTCGCGCGCACCCTCTCCGGAGCACCTGCGGGCTGACCTTCGGCGGGGCGTCATGGCCGTCATCGGGGTGGGCCGCTGGGTGTTTCACCTCCCGGGCTGCCGGTCGCTCAAGGCGAAGCGTTCGGTGATCCGCGGTCTGCGTGAGCGCACGATCCTGAAGTTCCGGGTTTCCGCCGCCGAAACCGGCCTTCGCGACCGGGCCTCGATGGCCGAGATCACGGCCTGCGTCGTATCGGGCGAACGTCGGCACGCCGAGTCCGTGCTCGGACGCATCGACCTCTTCCTGAGGTCCGACCCGCGGGCGCACGTCGTCGAGTCCGAGACCGAGTTCCTGTGAAGGCCGGCTGCCCGGCGCGGGGGAGCGCGTGAGCCATCGTCACCGGAGCGAACGGCTCGGCGAACTGTTCCGGCGCGAACTCACGCGCCTCCTTCTCGGGTCGCTCAAGGACCCGCGTCTCGACGGCGTGGTCGTGACCGATGTGCGGGCGACGAGGGATCTCTCCTTCGCCACCGTCTACATTCGCTCCGACGAGGACGTATCGGAGGGAATCGAGGGTCTGGAACACGCGGTGGGGTTCATACGACGGGAACTCGGCCGGTCGCTCCGGTTGCGGAAGATCCCCGAATTCCGCTTCGTGCCCGACGAAACGCCCGAGCACGCGAGCCGGATCGAGGAACTGCTGCGCCAGGCTCGCGAGGACGACGGATCGCGTGACGACTGAAGCCGGTCTGCTCCTCGTCGACAAGCCGGCCGGAGCTACCTCGCACGACGTCATCCTTCGGGTCCGCCGGACGCTGGGCGTGCGCCGGGTCGGCCACACCGGGACGCTCGACCCCTTTGCGACGGGGCTCCTCCTGTCGCTCGTCGGGTCGTTCACCCGACTCGCCGATCTCTTCCACGGACTCCCGAAGTCCTACGATGCGACGATGGCGCTCGGGCGGGAGACGGACACGGACGATCTCACGGGAAAGACCGTATCGGAAGACGCCGCCTGGCGGGAGCTGGATGCGGAGGCGATCCGGGCTTCCCTGGCGGCTCGCGAGGGCGTCGGACGACAGGTGCCGTCCGCCTACTCCGCGCGCCGCGCCGGCGGCGAGCGCGCCTACGCGGTGGCCCGCCGCGGAGAGCGTCCCCGGCTCGAGGCACGCGAGGTGACGATCCACGAGATCACGATTACGGAGATCGATCTCCCCCGGGTTCGCTTCCGCGCGAGCGTCTCTACCGGTACCTACGTGCGTGCGCTGGCCCGCGACATCGGGCGGGATCTCGGACCGGGGGCGCACCTGACGGCGCTGCGCCGCACGGCGATCGGCCCCTTCGGGGTGGACGAGGCGACCTCTCCCGACGCGGCGGCGGAAGCCGTGGCCGCGGCGTCCACGGCCTGGCGCCCCGGGATGGCCGCGCTGCCGTGGGTGTGGCGGCGCGAATTGAACGACGGAGAGCGGGACGAGATCCGCCACGGAAGATCGGTCGAGCGCGGAGACGTGCTTCCCCCGCCGGGACGCCCGCGCGACTCCGGGGAGGGCACCGCGGACCCGATCGCGCTGTACGCCTCCGACGACCTCCTTGCCATTGCCGAGGAGCGCGACGGTCGCCTCCATCCGAAGAAGGTATTCGCCGCGTGAGTGGGCTCCCCCCGTACGTTCGGGGCACGATCGTCACCGTGGGGACGTTCGACGGGGTCCACCTCGGACACCAGGCGATCCTCCGCGACGTTCGGCGCCGCGCCCGCGCGCGGAACGGCCGGACGGTGCTCCTTACCTTCGACCCGCATCCCCTCCGTGTCGTGCGTCCCGAAGTTGCCCCCCCGCTCCTCACGTTGCCGAACGAGAAGAAGGAGATCCTCGCTCAGCTCGGCCTGGACTACGTCGCGTTCGTCGCCTTCACGCCCGAGCTCTCCCGTTACTCTCCCGAGGAATTCGTGGAGGACATCATCGTCCCGCGCTTCCGCCCGGCGGAAGTCGTGATCGGGTACGACCACGGGTTCGGGCGCGGACGGGCCGGAGACGTCTCCGTGCTCGAACGGCTGGGCGGAATCCACGGATTCGAGGTCTCCGTCGTCGGAGGCGTCGAGGCGGACGGATCCCCCGTCTCATCCACGCGGGTTCGGCAGGCCGTGTCGGAGGGCGACATGGAGGGAGCGGCCGCGGGCCTCGGTCGTCCGTATTCGTTCCGCGGCACCGTGATCCGGGGGCTCGGACGGGGCAGGACGCTCGGTTTTCCGACAGCCAACCTCACGCATCCCCCTCCCGACAAACTCCTTCCTGCCGAGGGCATCTACACGGTGCACGCCACGCTCGGCTCCGAACGCGCCCATGGACTCCTGCACCTCGGCGCCCGGCCCACCTTTGCGGGCTCTCCACCGGCGATCGAACTCTTTCTCATCGACTTCGAACGTGACATCTACGGAGAGCGCGTGATCGTCGACGTCCTCCACCGGCTGCGCGAGGTGCGGACGTTCGCGTCGGGAGACGATCTCGCCGCACAGATGCGCCGGGACCTCGCGGACGGCCTCGAATACTTCAGGGAAACGGGTAGATGAGCGGCAAGCTGACGGTACGGGCCGGACATCCGTGGCTCATCGCCATCGTCGTCTGCGCGGGAGTGCCGCAGCCGTCCCATGCCCAGTCGCTCGTGGCGATTGCGGACGAAGCGGGGGAATGTGCGGTGCAGCTCCGGGAAGTCCTTCGTCTCGGCGCTCCCGGCGACCCCGGGACGGTCGGAAGCCGCCCGGAGATCACGCGCACGGCGGTGGGTCACTACGTGGTGGCGAGCGTGGAGAACCGCGGACAACTGCTCGTATTCGACCCGGACGGCGCGTTCATGGAGGCCCTTGGAGGGAACGGAGACGGGCCCGGCGAATATCGCGTCCCGGGACGCGTGCGTCCCGGATCCGATGGCAGTCTGCGGATCCTCGACCTCGTCAACCGCCGCATCACGCACGTATCGGCGGATGGGGGACTGCTCGAAACGACGGATATCCGAAGCCTTCACGGGCTCGACTTCGTGACCCTTGGGGCCGGAGAGCGGCATGCCGTCTCCGGGTTCGGCCAGATCGACGATCAACTGAGTGCGACGACGGAAATCGTCGGCAGCGACGGAGTCCGACTTGCGAGCCTCGGTGCCGTGCCCGTGGCATCGTGGGTCGTGAACTTCTTCCGCGCCCCCGTCGCCCTGGACGGGCAGGGCAGCGTGTGGACGACCCGGGCCGGGGGATACGGGTTCGAGGCGTGGGATCCGGAAGACGGGAGCGAGCCCGTCACGCGCCTGGCCGGGGACCCGCAGTGGTTCGACCCGGGACCGCCGCGGCCGGGGGCGCCCGTCTCGGCGCCGGCTCCCTCCATCGTCATCAGTCTTCGTGTCGACCGCGGCCTGTTGTGGGCGGGCACCTGGGTCGCCGACGAAAACCGGGAGGCGAACGCTGCCACCGCGCCATCGCCGCTCGACCTCGACCGGCTCCTCGACACCATCCTGGATGTGATCGATCCCGCGACCGGCGCACTAATCGCGCGTACCCGGCGCGACGAAGCGCTGAGAGGCACGGGAGATGATCAACTCCTGTTCGGCGTGCGGGAAGAAGGCGGGATCGCCCGCGCCGTCCTCTTCGAGCCCGCGCTCGCCGGCCCCGACTGCCCGGCGGCGGACCCGTCCGGCAGGTGAGCGCGGCCTCCGAACCGACGAGCCAGCCGATCTTCGCGGCGGAGGGGTACGCGAAGCGCTTTGGCGAGGCGGAAGTGCTCAGGGCCGCGGCGGTCCGGGCTCGACCCGGACAGGTCACCGTGTTGCTGGGGCGCAACGGGTCGGGGAAGAGCACGCTCCTCCGCTGTGCCCTGGGACGTCTGAAGCCGGAGACCGGGGCGGTCACGTGGCGCGGGCGCCCCACGCTGCGCCCGCAGATCGCCCGTATGGCGCGCGGGGGGCTCTGTTTCGTCCCCGATGTCGCGTTTGCCGTTCCGGGTCGACGCGTGCAGGCGCATCTGGACGCGCTGACCGCGGTGTTCCCGGAAGCTCGTCGACTCGCCGACCTGGACCCTCTCGAGGTGGCCCCGTTCCGTGAAGCCCGGGTGCGCGAACTTTCCGGCGGCGAGCGGCGGCGAGTGGAGCTGACTCTCGGACTCCTGCGGAACCCCCGGTGTCTGATCGCCGACGAGCCCCTGACCGGTTTGGCTCCCGTCGATCAACAGCGGGCGGTCCGAGCCCTGCGGGACGCCGCGCGGCGCGGCGCGGCGGTGCTCATCACGGGACATGAGGTCGACATGCTGATGGAAGCTGCGGACGAAGTCGTGTGGATCACGGCGGGAGGGACACGAGATATGGGTTCTCCCGAGCAGGCGTGGAGCCATCCGGAGTTTGCCCGGGACTACCTTGGCCGCCGGAGCCGAATGGAACTCCGGCCACAATCCGGCCCGGAGGACTCGGAGCCGAACCGGGCCGGAGTGTCGCGCCCCACGGCGCCGCCGCCGGCGTGGTCGAGCCGCCTTCGCCATGTCTGGCTGCCGCTGGCCGGCGCCGCGGCGGGGATTTGGGTCACTGTCCGGATCGCGATGACCGCGTTCGGATCTGCCGTGCGAGCGCTCCCGGGAGCAGGGGACGAGGCGGTGTCGGCGTGGGCGGCCGGTACCGCCGCGCCGGTTGTCGGAGTGTGTGTCCTGCTCGCATGGGTCGACCATCTTCGGCGCGGCGCGGACGCGTGGCTGCCCACTCTCGGAGTCGGCCGCCCTGCGGCGTTCATCACTTGGGGCGCAACCTGCCTGGCCCTGGAGCTGGTGGCCGCCACGCTACTCGCCGCCCTGTGAGCGCACGCCTCGCCGGGAGTCGGCGGAGAGGGCTTGGCGCTTGCACGGCGACGCACACCTTTACATGAGCGTGTCCCGATTCTAGCTTTATTGATTGTATGTGAAGCGGTGCGGCGGGATCCCGCCGTTCTCCCGGTTGTCCCCCGGATGGAAATCGGGACGCCGAATTGACGGACAATAGAGAGACGTGGAAAAGACAAAGAAGCAGGAAATCATAGAGGAGTTCTCGCGGCGCGAGAACGACCAGGGGTCGGCTCCGGTGCAGATCGCACTGCTCACGGCTCGCATCGAAGAGTTGACCGGGCATTTCCGGGATCATCCGAAGGATCATCACAGCCGTCGCGGACTACTGAAGATGGTTGGCCGACGCCGTCGACTGTTGAACTACCTCCGCCGGACGGATCTCGACCGTTATCGAACGGTCATTGAGGAGCTCGGGCTACGCCATTGAGGCGCCGCCCCGCTCCGCAGACTTCCGCCTCCGCTTCCGCCGGCCCGCATCGTCGGGCCTCCGCCTGCCTTCCCTCGTACCGCGCAGGATCCCCCCAACCGGGGTGCTGAATCGAAGAAGCTGATGCAGAGTTGAAAAGAAACCATGAGCGTCCGGTCCGGTGAGAGGCCGGCGCGGCGCGCGGAATCCCGCGGCGCCACACTCGAAAGAAGAAGAGAAAAACAGAATGACACACCGAATCGAAACTGAATTCCACGGACGGCCGCTGATCCTGGAGACGGGCAGAATGGCCCGGCAGGCCGATGGCGCCGTCTACGTGCAGTATGGGGAGACCGCCGTGCTCGTTACCGCCACGGCGGATCGCAAGCCGACGCACCTCCCCTTCTTTCCTCTCACGGTCGAGTACCGCGAGAAGACCTACGCCGCCGGCAAGTTCCCCGGCGGGTTCATCAAGCGGGAAACTCGGCCCGGCGAGAAGGAGACGATCTCGGCACGGCAGATCGACCGGCCGCTGAGGCCGCTCTTCCCGGAGGATTACCGGAACGACACACAGGTCGTCTGTTTCATCATCTCGGCCGACCAGGAGAACGACGCCGATGTCATCGGCATGCTGGGCGCTTCCACCGCTCTCCTTCTGTCTCCGATCCCGTGGGGCGGGCCCATCGCCGGCGTCCGCGTCGCGCGCCGCGACGGCGACTGGCTCGTCAACCCGACCTTCGACGACCTCGAGATGTGCGACCTGGAGATCGTGGTCGCCGGATCCGAGGACTCGATCGTGATGGTCGAGGGTGCCTGCCTGGAAGCCACCGAGGACGAATTCCTCGAGGCGATGCAGGTGGGGCAGAAGGCGATCGTCGAGTTGATCGGGCTTCAGCGCGAGCTGGTTCGGATGGCCGGAGCCCCGGACACGTTCGAGTACGAGTCCGTCGGACCCGATCCGGAGGTCGTGAGCAAGGTCGCGGAGCAGGCGGCCGGACAGGTCGGGGATGCGCTGAGGATCGCCGACAAGGAAGAGCGCGGGCGCGTCCTGTCGGCCCTGCGCGAAGCTCTCACGGAGCGGCTCGAGGCGGACCACCCCGACTGCTCGGGCGATGTCGGCGCAGCCCTGCGCAAACTGGAGAAGGGGATCATGCGCCGCCGCATTCTCGAAGACGGCGAGCGTATCGACGGTCGCGGCATGAACGACGTCCGCGACATCACCTGCGACGTCGGCCTCCTGCCGCGAACGCACGGTTCGGCGCTCTTCACGCGAGGCCAGACGCAGGCGCTTGCGGTGACGACGCTCGGAACGGTGAGGGACGAGCAGCGGATCGATTCCGTCGATGTGCGCGAAGAGACCTCGAAGTCCTTCATGCTCCACTACAATTTCCCCGGCTTTTCCACCGGCGAAGTGCGGATGTTCCGGGGCACGAGCCGGCGGGAGACGGGCCACGGCATGCTCGCCGAGCGCGCGCTCCAGGCCCTGCTCCCGGCGTACGAGGACTTTCCGTACACGATCAGGGTCGTGTCCGATATCCTGGAGTCGAACGGGTCGAGTTCGATGGCTTCCGTCTGCGGCGGATCGCTCTCCCTCATGGATGCCGGTGTACCGATGCGGGCTCCCTGCGCGGGGATCGCGATGGGGCTCGTCAAGGAGGGCGAAAAGGTCGAGGTGCTGACCGACATCCTCGGCGTGGAGGATGCCCTCGGCGACATGGACTTCAAGATCGCCGGCACCGAGCGCGGGATCACGGCCGTCCAGATGGATATCAAGGCCGACGGGCTCTCCGTCGACACGCTGCGGGAGGCGTTGGCCCGGGCGCGCGAAGCCCGGCTGCGGATCCTCGAGGCGATGAACGAGACGCTCGAGGCGGCCCGCGAAGAGATGTCGCCGCACGCGCCGCGGATCGTCACGCTTCAGATCAACCCCCAGAAGATCGGCGAGGTCATCGGGCCGAAGGGGAAGACGATCCGGATGATCCAGGAGGAGACGGGCACCGAGGTCAACATCGACGACTCGGGCACGGTCACCATCGCGGCGCCCTCGGGCGCGGGTGCGCAGCATGCCCGCGAGATGGTGGAAGGCATCGTCCAGGAGCCGGAGGTCGGCCGAGTGTACCGCGGCGTCGTAAAGAACACCACGGACTTCGGCGCCTTCGTCGAGATCATCCCCGGGGTCGAGGGCCTGTGCCACATCTCGGAACTCGAGGAGGGCCGCACCGCCAGGACGGAGGATGTGGTGAGCCCCGGCGACGAGGTGAAGGTGAAGCTGCTCGCCGTGGATGACCGCGGCCGTCTCAAGCTCTCCCGGCGCGCGGCCCTCGCCCCGGCCGAGAAGGCCTGACCACGTCATCTCCCGGCCCGCCTGCGCGCGGGCCGGCTCGGGACCTGCGGCTGCTCGCCGGTACGGAAGGGCGGCTAGACCGGGAGGTGTACCGAACCTGTCTCCCGGATGGCCCGGTCGTACTCAGCGAGCGCATGGATTCCGTGCGCTCCGTCGCCATCGGCCTCTGGGTGCGACAGGGTCGTGTTCACGAGGATGCCGGGCACGGCGGCGTGTCCCATCTGCTGGAGCACATGGTCTTCAAGGGGACGCGCCGGCGGTCCGCGCGCGAACTCGCCTGGGAGCTGGAACGGCTCGGCGGCGCGCTGGACGCCTATACGACCCACGAGTTCACCGCATTCCAGGCGCGCGTGCCGGCGGGCGCTCTCCATACCGCGCTCGACGTGCTGTGCGATCTCGCCTTCTTTCCACGGCTCTCGGAGCGGGACCTGGACGTGGAACGCGAGGTCGTGCTGGAAGAGATCGCTTCTGCGGCGGAGGTGCCGGAGGACATCGCCTTCGAGGCGCACGCGCGCTCTCTCTATGGCGGACATCCGTATGGCGAACCGATCCTCGGCACCCGCGAGTCGGTGCGGGGACTCACCGTGTCCGCGCTGGCCGAGGTCCACGAACGCGCGTACCGGCCGGGGAACGTCGTCGTGGCGGCGGCGGGAGCGGTAGGGCACGAGGATCTCGTGGACGGACTCGCGCGCTGGCTCCCCGACCGGCCCGCTGCCCCCGGACCCGCCGACCCGCCGACCCCGGTCGGCGAATCGGGCTTCCGGCGCATGCGACGCGAGGGCGGCCGACAGACCCACATCGTGACGGGGGGTCTCTCGGTGCCGTACCGCGATCCTCTTCGCTACGCCATTCATGTGACGGCGACCGCTCTCGGCGGTGGAATGAGTTCACGGCTCTTCCAGAGAATCCGGGAAACGCGCGGCCTCGCCTACGCCGTGTACAGCTTCCACGGGTTCTATGCGCAGGCGGGCCACGTCGGTGCCTACGTCGGGACCCGGCCCGAGACCGCGAAGGATGCGCGCGAGGCACTGGATGAGGAGCTGGCCCTCCTCGCACGGGAGGGATTGACGCGTCAGGAGCTGGACGACACCCGCAGTCAGCTGAAGGGACAGGTCCTGATTTCGCTCGAATCGCCGGCAAGCCGAATGAACCGGCTTGCCGGAGTCGCCCTCTACGGCCACGAGTATCGCACCCTGGACGAGGTGGCGGCGAGAATCGACGCGGTCGATCGTGCGCAATGTCTCGAAGCCGCCGCATACTTCTCACCCGAACGGCTCGCGACGCTCGAGCTGGCGCCCGGCCCCGCCCGGGAACGGCCCGCAACGGACGCGACGTGAGCATCCCCCTGGGAGGGAATGAAGATGATCGTTGGCGTACCGAAGGAGATAAAGACGGACGAAAACCGCGTCGCCCTCGTTCCGGCCGGCGCGACCGCCCTCGTCGCGGCGGGGCACGAGGTGTGCGTTGAACGTGACGCGGGGCTGCGCAGCGGCTTTCCGGACGACATGTACGTCGCCGCGGGGGCGCAGGTGCCGGGGACGGCCGACGAGGTATGGGACCGGGCCGAACTCGTCGTGAAGGTCAAGGAGCCCATCGAGTCCGAATACGATCGGATGCGGGCCGACCAGGTCATCTTCACGTACTTCCACTTCGCGGCGGACGAACGCCTTACGCACCGTACGCTGGAGAGCGGCTGCGTCGCGATCGCCTACGAGACGGTCCAGCTTCCGACGGGCGAACTCCCCCTTCTCACGCCGATGTCCGAGGTGGCGGGGCGCATGGCGATCCAGCAGGCAGCCAAGAATCTGGAGCGGGTCGCGGGCGGGTACGGGATCCTTCTCGGCGGCGTGCCGGGTGTCCTCCCGGCCGAAGTCGTCATCCTCGGGGGAGGCGTCGTCGGCGCGAACGCGGCGACGATCGCGGCGGGTTTCGGCGCCCACGTGACGGTCCTCGACGTCAACCTCCCGCGCCTCAGGTATCTGGCCGACGTCATGCCGGCCAACGTGAATACGCTCTACTCGAACCGCCACTCGATCCTGGAGCAGATCGAACGCGCGGATGTCGTAATCGGCGCCGTGCTCGTCCCCGGCGGGAAGGCGCCGAAGCTCGTGCGACACGACGACCTGCGGCGGATGAAGGACGGTTCCGTGATCGTCGACGTGGCCGTGGATCAGGGCGGCTGCGTCGAATCCGCCCGCCCGACCACGCACAACGACCCCATCTACACCGTCCACGGAGTCATCCATTACTGCGTGGCGAACATGCCGGGGGCTGTCCCGAGAACCTCCACTCTGGCCCTGACGAACGCGACGTTCCCCTACGTGCTGAACCTGGCGAATCGAGGGTGGAAGGCTGCATGCGACGAGGATCCGGATCTCGCCCTGGGAGTCAATATCGCGGGAGGACGGGTGACGTACGAGGCGGTCGCGCAGGCGTTCGATCTCGAATACACGCCGCTCGAGGCGCCCTCCGCGTGAGTCTCGACAGCCGGGGGGCCTCGTCGGGCGAACGCCGCACCGCTCTCGGCGCCGGCGCGGGGTTGTGCCACAGGCCGCCGGAGGAGCCGCGGGGCGACTTTCCTGCATTCGAAAGTACGTTTACATTTCGGCGTCCTTCACCCGGACTGGCTGTCTCCGGTAAGATTCGCCGCCTTGGAGGGGTCCCACCCGTGTCCTTCAGCCCACCGATCTTGCGCCGGCCCGGAAGAGCGGCCCTCTAGATGGCAACGTGGTCGCTGCGGGGTAACTTCCTGCCGATCAGCAAGATCGGAGTGGATCTGGGGACGGCGAACACGCTCGTGCACGTTGAAGGCGAGGGTATCGTCCTCAACGAACCGTCGGTCGTCGCGGTTCGAAAGGAAACCGGACGCATTGAAGGGATCGGCCTTGCTGCCAAGCGCATGCTCGGCCGCACGCCGAGCGGGATCGAAGCGGTCCGACCGCTGAAGGACGGCGTCATCGCCGACGTGGACATCACGGAGATGATGATCCGCTACTTCCTCAAGGAAGTGATGACCACGCGGTTCTTCAAGATCCGGCCGCTCGTCGTGGTCGGCGTGCCGTCCGGGATCACGGAACTCGAACGCCGGGCCGTCCGGTCCAGCGCGCATGCCGCCGGCGCCAAGGAAGTCTACATGGTGGCGGAACCGATGGCGGCGGCCGTCGGCGTCGGACTGCCGGTGGAGACGCCGACGGGCAATATGATCATCGATGTCGGCGGCGGGACGAGCGAGATCGCCGTGATCGCGCTTTCGGGATCGGTCGCGGACACGTCGATCCGGGTCGGCGGCGACGAACTGGACTCGACCATCGTCTCCTTCCTCCGCAAGAACTACAACCTCCTCATCGGCGAGCCGACCGCGGAAGCCGTCAAGATCCAAATCGGATCGGCCTATCCCACGGACGACGACAAGGAGATGCTGGTCAAGGGGCGGGATCTCGTCTCCGGCATTCCGAAGACCGTGCGGATCCATTCGGCCGAAGTCCGCGAGTGTCTGCAGGAGCCGATCCAGCAGATCGTGGCGGCGGTACGGCGGGCGCTCGAGATCACGCCGCCGGAACTCGCCTCCGATATCGTGGACCGGGGGGTCGTGATGACGGGAGGCGGCGCCCTCGTGCGAGGGCTGGATACGTTGCTGGGCGAGGAGACGGGACTCCCGATCCACGTCGATGCGGAACCGCTCACGTGCGTCGTTCGGGGTTGCGGAAAAATCCTCGAGGAATTCGGACGGTATCGTGGAGTTCTCACGAGTTGACGCCGAGCCCGTTCTGAATCGCCCCCTGTGAATTACCAGGGCGTCCGGCCGCAGGGTCGCAAGCTGCTCGATGTCGTCTTCTTCTCCCTCGCCCTCATCCTCAGCGGCATCGCCGCGGGTCTGTCCAGCGCACTTCAGAGCCAGGTGGAGTCCGCGGTCCGCGCCACCGCCCTTTATCCGTTCCTTCTGCTCCATCGCCTCGCCGCCGAGCGGGGACAGATGGAGCGCCGCGTCGAGGGCCTGCTGGCGGAGCGGGACTCCCTCACGGAACTCCTGCTGCGCTACCGGGACCGCGCGGCGCCGGTCGGGGAAGAGTCTTCGGCGCAGGTGCTCGCGGCGCTTCCCGCGGGCTCGGTCGAGGCGGCGGTCGTCTACCCGGGACGGCCCAACGTCGGCAATCCGGACCTGTTCGTGTTGTCGGGACCTGATTTTCGGGGTCGCGAGTTTCCCGTCGCTGTCTTCACCGGCATCGGGCTGGTCGGCGTCGTCAGAGCCCCTCACGGTCGAGGGGGGCGTGGCGACTTCTGGAGCCATCCCGACTTCCGGGTCAGCGTTCTGGCCGAAGGGGAAGGCGTATCGGGCCTCGTGCGGTCGGAACGCGCGGATGGAGGGCAGCCGGTGCTCCTCCTCGAGGGGGCGCCCTTCCAGGCGGACATCCCGGCAGGGACTCTGCTCGTGACGACAGGGATCGCCGGCGTTTATCCGCCGGGCGTGCCGGTCGGGCACATCCGCGAACCCGCCGAGGCGGAAGCGGGCTGGATGAAGCGCTATTTCGTGGAGCCCTCCGTGCGCCCGGAAGAGGTCAGGGACGTGTTCGTATGGAATCGGCCCGCGTTGCCGGCCAACGTCGAGACGGACACGGCGCCTGCGTCGACGGAGCCCGAGCCTGCGCCGACGGAACCTGATACTGCGCCGACCGACGCCGCTTCGGTCCGTCGATGAATCCGGCCGGAAAGTGGTTTGTCGCCGCGCTCCTGCTGCTTCTGCACTTCGCCCTGCATCCGCTCTGGAGCCGCTGGCCGGTCGCGCCCGATCTCGTTGCCGGCGGCTTGATACTGGGCTCGTTGCAACTCCGGTGGGGACGGGCCGCGGGCTTCGGGTGCGTCATCGGCCTCATGGAAGCAGCGATCTCGCTGGGACCGATGGGTCCTACGATGTTACTCTTCTCGTTGACGGGCGCGCTCGTCGGGTGGGTGCGGCACCTGATCTATTCGGATTCGGACAGGGTCACGCCGGTTTTCGTCTTCTTCGGGACGTGGCTCCTGCGGTCTGCGGTCGCGATCTTCGTCGTCCGAGACTGGTCGGCAGGCGCCCTGCTCGTCGACAGTGTCGGATCCGCCGCGCTGACCACGGCGGGGTGCTGGGTCGTGGCAAGGCTGGTTTCGGCCGTCACGAGGTGAAGGGGAGGATGTGAAGGGCGACAACGAACACCGCTCGATCCGGAGACAGCGAGGCCGCTGGGCGGCGCGCGCGATCTTCTTCTGCCTTTCGGTCGTCGCCGCCGGGTTCATCAATCTCCAGATCTTCAGCAGCGACCTGTACACGCTCCGTTCGAGCGAGAACCGGCTGCGGACCATCACGGTTCCGGCGCCGCGCGGGACCATCTACGACCGCCACGGACGGGCCATCGCGGACAACGTGCCCGGGTACGACGTGTCGATGCTGCCCGGTCCCCGCGACTCCATCTCCGCGGGACTCGATCGCCTCGCGGAGCGGCTGGAACTGTCGCCCGAGCGGCGCGCCGCGTTGTTGTCGCGCAATCGAGACCGTCCCGGCGACGCTCTCGTCGTGCGCGAGAACGCGAACTTCGAGCAGGTCGCGTTCATCGAGGAGCGCCGACCCCGGTTTCGGCGCGTCGTCGTGGATCAGAGGCCGCACCGGCGCTATCCGGCGGGGCCCGCGATCGCGCACATGATCGGATACGTGGGGGAGATCAGTCAGGAGGAACTGGAGCGACCCGAGTACGCCGGCTACGAATCCGGCCAATCGGTCGGGAAAGCGGGGCTCGAAGAGCAGTACGAGCACAGGCTGGCCGGGCGCGACGGGATCCGCTACGCGGAAGTGAACGCCCTGGGTACGGTCGTGCGGGACCTGGGGGTCGGGCCGGCGCAGGCTCCGGTGCCCGGAGATGACCTGCAGCTCGGCATCGATCTCGACCTGCAGGTGTACGCGGACTCGGTGTTTCCCGAAGGGATGCGGGGCGGCGTCGTGGCGCTGGACCCGGTCACCGGAGAGGTGCTCCTGCTCTACAGCCACCCCACCTTCGACCCCAATGCGTTCATCGGCGGCATCCGCCTCGACCTGTGGAACTCTCTTCGCGAACACCCGGACGAGCCTCTGCTCAACCGGGTCTCCATGGCTTCCTACCCTCCGGGATCCACCTGGAAGCTCGTCATGTCGACCATCGGGATGAAGACGGCCGACGTCGCGATCGATACCTACCAGACGGACACGTGCGATGGCGGGCTCCGGTACCACACCCGCTATTTCCGCTGCTGGCTGTCGAGGGGACACGGTCGACTGAACCTCTCCGAAGCGATCAAGCACTCGTGCAACGTCTGGTTCTACCAGGCGGGGCAGAGGATCGGTCTCGACCCGCTCCTGGCGGAGGTCGGAGAATTCGGCTTCGGGCGCACGACGGGGATCGACCTCCCGTCCGAGAGGCCGGGCCTCTTCCCCGACTCCCGGCAGTGGTACGACGACCGGCTGGGGCGCGGCCGGTGGACCGAAGCCGTCGTATGGAACCTCTCCATCGGGCAGGGGGAAAACGCGCAGACGCTGCTCGCCATGGCCCAGTTCTACGCGGCGCTGGCGACGGGGAGGGCACCCGTCAGACCCCACCTCGTACGGGATGAGATGCTCGCGCAGCAGCGCGCGGACTGGACGCTCGATCTCCCCGAAGTCCAGCGGAACCAGCTCGTCGACGCGCTGGCGCGCGTCGTGAATGAGCCCGGAGGCACCGCGTACGGCAGCCGGCTTGCCCGCTGGACTCTGGCCGGGAAGACCGGCACGGCCCAGAACCCGCACGGCGAACCCCATTCCTGGTTCGTGGGCTTCGCGCCGGCCTACGACCCGCGCATCGTGATCGCGGCGATCGTGGAGCACGGGCACCCGGACGGGGCCCCGTCGCTGGCCGTGCCTCTCGCGGCCGGGATCGTGGACCGCCACCTCGAGGCGCTCGGCCTTCCGCCGGAGGAAACGCCCGGCGTCCGTCCGACGGAAGCGTTTCGGGTGCAGGCGGGCGGATGATCGCCCGGCTGCGAGTCCCGGGTGTGGGAGATCCGACGCTCCTTGCGCTGGTTCTGTTCATGACCGGGCTCGGGATCGCGATGATCTATTCGGCCGGACTCGTCGACGTGCCGTCGCTGGCCACCGGCATCTGGGTTCGCCAGCTATACTGGTTCGGGGTGGCGATCGTCGCGCTCGCCGTGACCTCCCGCTTCTCGCTCCGTTTCCTCGAGTGGCTGGCGCCATGGGCCTATGGGATCAGCGTACTCCTCCTCATCCTCGTGCTGTTCATCGGGACGGGCCCGAACGGGAGCTGGCTCGAACTCGGCCCCGGACGGCTGCAGCCGGCGGAGGTCGCAAAGCTGGGGACGATCCTCATGCTGGCGCGCGTGATGGGGGGCGCGCCGGGACCGTACGAGCGGCTGTTGGAGCTCTGGAAGCCCGCCGTCATCACGCTCATCCCGTTCGCGCTCGTGCTGCGGCAACCGGACCTCGGGAGCGCGATGATCTTCGGAGCGCTCCTGCTCGCCGCGCTGTTCTGGACCGGCGTCCCGCTGCTCAAGATCTTCCTGCTCGCGTCTCCGGGGCTCAGTCTGCTGCTCGGCTTCAACTGGATCGCGTGGGGTGTCGGGTTCCTCGTCGTCGCCGCCGGCCTGTACGTGCACCGCCTCTTCATCCTGGAGACGGTGGGCGTGCTCCTCGCCAACGTCTTCACGGGCGCGCTCACGCTCCGCATCTGGGATTCGCTCGCCGACTATCAGCGGAACCGGCTCCTCGTCTTCCTGGATCCGGATATCGATCCCCTCGGCGCCGGCTGGCATCTCATCCAGTCGAAGGTCGCGATCGGCTCCGGCGGATTCATCGGCGCCGGTTTCGCCAACGGCCCGCAGAAGCGGCTCGCTTTCCTCCCGGAGCAGCACACGGACTTCATCTTCTCCGTCGTGGGGGAGGAGTTCGGATTCATCGGCGTGATACTGTTCCTGGTGCTCTTCGCCTTCCTCCTCTGGCGCGTGCTTCATGTCGCATCCTCGATGGACGACCGGTTCGGAAGCCTCATCGCATTCTGCCTCTTTGCGGTCCTCCTGACGCACATCGTGGTGAACCTGGGGATGGCGGTCGGCATGATGCCGGTGATCGGACTGCCCTTGCCGCTCCTCAGCTACGGGGGGAGCTTCCTGCTCGTGCTCTACGCGGGCTTCGGGATCGTACAGCGCGTGGCCTGGGAGGCCTGAGTGTCCTGGTTCAGCAAACCAAAGCGCAAGCTGGTCTCACAGAAGCGTGAGCTTCCAGGCGACGTGTGGGATCGGTGCGCGGGATGCGGCGAGATCCTCTACAGCGGACGACTGGAGGAGAATCTCCACGTCTGTCCTCACTGCGGCCATCATTTCCGCATCACCGCGGAGTCCTACGAGGCCATGCTGCTCGACGGCGAAGGTCTCGCCGAACTCCACGATGGACACCTGCGCTCCGCCGATCCGCTCGGGTTCGTCGATTCCCGCAGCTATGCCGAACGCATCGTGCAGGCCGAGCAGCGAGGCGGCGACCAGGATGCCATTCGGACCGGGCGGGGTGAGATCGGGGGAAGGGAGGTCCACCTCGGGACCATGGACTTCCGCTTCATCGGCGGGTCGATGGGTTCGGTGGTGGGTGAGAAGATTCGTCGTCTCGCCGACCGCTCTCTCGAGCGGCGGGTGCCGCTCATCATCGTCTCCGCTTCGGGCGGAGCGCGGATGCAGGAAGGGATCCTCTCCCTCATGCAGATGGGAAAGACGGCGGCCGCGCTCGAGCAGCTCGCGAATGCCGGCATCCCCTACGTGAGCGTCCTCACGAACCCGACCACGGGCGGGGTGACGGCGTCGTATGCGATGCTGGGGGATGTGATTCTCGCGGAGCCCGGCGCCCTCATCGGCTTCGCCGGCCCGCGGGTCATCAAGGAAACGATCCGGCAGGACCTTCCGGAGGGTTTCCAGACCGCGGAGTTTCTGGAGGAGCACGGGATGATCGACCGCATCGTCCCGCGGCCGGAGATGCGCGACGCCCTCGCGAGCCTCCTGGATCACATGTGCTGATCGCGGGCGGGGACGCCCTCGCGGCCCTGTTCGATCCCCGTCCGGTCACCACGATCCGCTGGGGTCTCGACAGAACCGAAGCGCTCCTCGCGGAGCTGGGCCGGCCGGAACGGAGCTTCGACGCCCTCCATATCGCGGGCACGAACGGCAAGGGGTCGACCGCGTGCTTCGCGGCGTCGGTGCTCGAAGACGGCGGCACGCGCACCGGCCTCTATACCTCGCCGCACCTCGAGGACGTTCGGGAACGTTTTCTGATCGATGGGGCCTGGGTGGAGGAGTCGGCGCTTCAGTCCGCCGCCGCCCGCGTGCTTGATTGCGAGACGGCCGAACATTGTACGTACTTCGAGTTGGCCACCGCGCTCGCCTTCACCTGCTTCGCGGAGTGCGGGGTGGAGGTGGCGGTCGTCGAGACCGGTCTCGGCGGCCGGCTCGACGCGACGAACGTGCTGCGTCCCGCCGGCACGGCGATCACCCCGATCAGCCTCGACCACACGGAGTGGCTCGGTGGATCTCCCGAGGCGATCGCGAGGGAAAAAGCCGGGATCATCAAGCCGGGCGCGCCGGCCTGCCTGGGTCGCATCGACCCGCTTCCGCTCGCGGCGCTCGAGCGGGTGGCGAGCCGCGTCGGATCGCCGGTTGCGCGCCTCGGAAGGGAGGCGGAGGTGTCGGATGTCGAGGTGCGAACCGATCCGCCGGGAACGTGCTTCCGGTACGTCTCGGGGTCACGGCCCGGCGGCTTGCGGCTCGCCACCGGCCTGCCCGGCCGGCACCAGGCGGACAACGCGGCTCTCGCCCTCCTGCTGCTGGACTGTTCGGGCCATCCGCCGGACGAAGGCTCCGCGCGCCGCGGGATCGCGCGCGCGCGCCTGGCCGGCCGCTTCGAGATCCGGCCTCCGCGCGGCGGACGCCCGGGCTGTGTGCTCGATATCGCGCACAATCCGGCGGCCATCGCAGCGCTCTGCGAGACGGTGGCGGAGCTGTCCGTGGCGCGCCCGCTCATCGCCGTGGTCGGAATGCTGGCCGACAAGGACTGGAAGAAGACGTTGACCCGGCTCGCGCTTGACAGCGACGCTATGATTCTGACGCGGTCCGCCGCCCCCGCGGAGAGGCGGTGGGACCCGTCCCGGGCGCAGGAGTGGCTGTCGCGTGAACGGGGCCGTGAGTCGATCGTGTGCCGGAACGTGGCCGAGGCGGTCTCGCGTGGGCTGACGCTCGCCGGAGCCGGAACGCTTTTGGTCACGGGGTCCGCAACCACCGTGGGCGAGGCCCGGGCATTGCCGGAACTCGCCGGCGTACGGACAGGAGACTGAAGATGCTGTACGATCCCAGACTGGTACAACCGATGAGAGACGAACTCACCCGCATCGGCGTGCGTGAGCTTCGGACCTCCGATGAAGTGGACGAAGCTCTCGGAGCCGGCGGAGAAACGCTCGTCGTCGTGAACTCCGTCTGCGGCTGCGCGGCGCGCAACGCACGACCCGCCGTGGCGATGGCCATGAGCCACGGAGAGCAGCCCGACCGCGTCGTCACGGTCTTCGCGGGACAGGATGTGGAAGCGACGGCGCGCGCGCGGCAGTATTTCGTCGGCGTCCGACCCTCGTCCCCGGCTCTCGCGCTGCTCTCGGACGGAGAACTGCAGTTCATGCTCGAGCGCCACCAGATCGAGGGCCGCGAGGCGCGCGACATCGCGGCCGACCTCACAAAGGCGTACGACCGATACTGCGCGACGAGCTAATGTGCCACGGGCTGCCGCCGCTCTTCGGGCCGTGAGTTCCGGAGAGGTCCGCGGCCTGCCCGGTTTTCGAGATTTCTTTCCCGAGGAACTCGCCCTCCGCCGACACATCTTCTCGGCCTGGCGCAGGGTCGGCGCCCGCTATGGATTCACGGAGTATGACGGACCTCCGCTCGAGGCGCTCGAACTCTACACGCGGAAGTCCGGCGAAGAGATCGTAGGGCAGCTGTACGAGTTCGAGGACAGGGGAGGGCGGGCCGTGGCGCTGCGGCCCGAGATGACGCCGACCTTCGCGCGCATGATCGCCGCCCGCGCCGCCGGGCTCGCGAAGCCGGTCCGCTGGTTCTCGATCCCGCAACTCTTCCGCTACGAACGGCCGCAGCGCGGTCGACTCCGCGAGCACTTCCAGCTCAACATGGACATCGTCGGCGAGACGAACCCGCTCGCCGATTCGGAGATCATCAGCGCGGGCATCGACGCGCTGCGGGAACTCGGCCTGGGGCCCGCGGACATCGTGGTCCGCATCTCGGACCGGCGCCTGATCGGCGCGCTTCTCGACGTCCACGGAATCTCCTCCGAAGACCATGTCGCGGTGTTCGGGGCCCTCGACCGGCTCGAGAAGGAAGGGGAGGACGGCGTCCGCGCGCGCCTCGCGGAGAACGGCGTGGACGGGGAAGCGGCGACGCGGCTGCTTGCGGCCATCCGGCTCCCGCTCGAGGAGCTCGCGGCGGCGCACGGGGGAGACGAAGCGGTCGCCGAGGCGGCCGACCGGCTGTCCACCGTGTTCGCGCATCTCGGCGCGACGGGCTTCGGGGACTTCGTCAGCTTCGACGCGGGCCTCGTCCGTGGACTTGCCTACTACACGGGGACGGTGTTCGAGATCTGGGATCGACGGGACGAGCTGCGCGCGATCTGCGGCGGCGGCCGCTACGATGACCTTCTGAAGGCGCTGGGAGGCGTGGATCTGCCGGCTCTCGGCTTCGGCATGGGGGATGTGGTCCTCGCGGAACTGCTCAGGGACCGGGGGCTCGTACCCGAGGCGGCCCGCCGCGTGGACGACTACATCGTATGCGTGTCCGATGCGGAGCGCCCGCTCGCGCTCGGTCTGGCCCGCGCGCTGCGCGACCGGGGACGGCGCGTGCTCTACGACCTTCGGTCGCGCGGGGTCGGACGCCAGTTCAAGGCCGCCAACCAGGCGGGCGCCGGCCGCACCATCGTACTCGGGCCGCAGGAGGTCGAGCGGGGCGTCGCGGTGCTCCGGGACATGGCGTCCGGCGAGGAGCGGGAAGTCGCGCTCGAGAGCCTGGCCGGGGCATCCTCCGGCGAGACGAGAGGGGAGGAAGTGCCGTGAGTCGCGTTCTCATCCTCGATTTCGGATCCCAGTTCACCCAACTCATCGCGCGACGCATTCGCGAGGAGGGCGTGTACTGCGAGGTGCATCCGCCGACGCGGAGTCCGGCGTGGGTCCGCCGCTACGATCCGGCGGCCATCGTCCTGTCCGGAGGGCCGGCGAGCGTCTACGACGAAGGCGTCCCCACGGCTCGGCGCGAGACCCTCGCCATGGGCGTCCCGATTCTCGGGATCTGCTACGGAATGCAGCTCGTCGCGGATCTCGTCGGGGGCGAGGTGCAACAGGCCGACCGCCGGGAGTATGGGCGGGCCGAACTCAGGGTCCGGTCGACGGACCCCCTCTTTCACGGGTTCGACGACGACGAGCCCACGCAGGTCTGGATGAGTCACGGCGACTCCCTCCACGCCCTGCCTCCGGGCTTCGAGGTCTCCGCGACCACCGAGAACTCCATCGCCGCGATCCGGTCCGAGGAGCTGCGGATCTGGGGCGTGCAGTTCCATCCGGAAGTCGCCCACACGACGCGCGGCGGCGAGATGCTGCGGAACTTCCTGTTCGAGATCGCCGGCTGCGAGATGAGCTGGAACGCCGCGAACATCATCGACCACCAGCTCACCGCGGTTCGTGAGACCGTGGGCGACGGACAGGTGATCTGCGGCCTCTCGGGCGGGGTGGACAGCTCCGTGGCCGCGGTGCTCGTGCATCGGGCCGTGGGAGACCAGCTCACCTGCATCTTCGTCGACACGGGCATGCTGCGGAAAGGTGAACGCGATGCCGTGGAGGCGGTGTTCGGCGAACACATGAGGATGCGGCTCGAGGTCGTCGACGCGGCCGACCTCTTCGTCGACCGGCTCGCCGGCGTCGAGGAACCCGAGGAGAAGCGGGTCATCATCGGCCACACCTTCATCGACGTGTTCGAGGAAGCGGCGGGCCGGTACGGCGACGCGCGTTTCCTCGTGCAGGGAACGCTCTATCCCGACGTCATCGAGTCGGTCTCCGTGTGGGGACCATCGGTGAAGATCAAGTCCCACCACAACGTGGGCGGCCTCCGTCCGGATCACCCGTTCGAACTCATCGAGCCGCTTCGCGAGCTCTTCAAGGACGAGGTGCGCGCCGTGGGCCGCGAACTGGGCCTTTCGGAGGAGATCGTGGGGCGCCACCCCTTCCCCGGTCCCGGCCTCGCCATCCGGATTCTCGGCGACGTGACGCGGGAAAAGCTGGAGGCGCTGCGAGAGGTGGACGCGATCTATCTCGACGAGATTCGCGCGGCGGGCCTCTATGATGAGATCTGGCAGGCGTTCGCCATCCTGCTGCCCGTGCAGTCGGTCGGCGTCATGGGGGATGCGCGCACGTACGAGAACGTCGTCGCGCTGCGGGCGGTGACCTCGCTGGACGGAATGACGGCCGACTGGTTCCAGTTCCCCCACGACGTGCTGGGCCGGATCTCCAACCGCATCATCAACGAAGTGAAGGGAGTGAACCGGGTGACCTACGACGTGTCCTCGAAGCCCCCCGCCACGATCGAGTGGGAGTAGCCTCCGTGCCGGAATCCGGTGCCGGGAGCGGTCCCAACTGCCGGGAAGTCGCCGTCTGGCTCGACGATTTCCTGGACGTGGCCCGGATAGAGGACTACCCGTTCGCCCTCAACGGGTTGCAGGTCGACGGGCGCGGTGCCGTCGCCCGCATCGGCGCGGCGACGGACGCCTGCCAGGCCACGATCGACCTCGCGGCCGATGCCGGGTGCGGGATCCTCCTCGTTCACCACGGACTGTTCTGGGGCGGTCTGCGTCCCTTCGTCGGCCCCGCGTACGAGCGCTGCCGGCGGCTCGTGGAGAGCGGGATGGGGCTGTACTCGGCGCACCTCCCGCTCGACGCGCATTCCGGGATCGGAAATAACGTCCTCCTCGCCGCGGAACTCGGCGTCGCGGATGTCGAACCGTTCGGGTCCTTCAAGGGGAATGACGGGATCGGCGTCATCGGCGCGGTCGACACCTCTCGCCGCGAACTCGCGGCTCGGGCGGAGGTCGTGTGCGGGCGGGCGCCCTTCGTGATCGCCGGCGGCCCGGAACGCGTGTCGCGGCTCGCCATCGTTACGGGCGGCGCGGGCTCGATGATCGAGGCCGCCGCCACGGCGGGAGCCGACACCTTCCTCACGGGAGAGGGCAACCACCACACGTACCACGAGGCGATGGAACTCGGGATCAACGTGATCTACGCCGGCCACTACGGGACGGAGACGCTCGGTATCCGGGCTCTGGCGAAGCGCGCTGCGGAGCATTTCGGGGTGGAGCACGCCTTCTTCGACATCCCCACAGGTCTCTAGTCGGGGCCTGCCGGCGCAGGACCCTGCGCCGGTCGGCTAGATGTAGATGCCAAGGACGTTGTCCACCGGATCGACGAGTAAGTTGAGAGTTCCTGGCAGGGAGCTCACACCCTACTCGTCGGAGGATCCGGTGAACGTACACAAGAATGCGAAGTTGACGCCCGCGGGGCGAGCGGTGCTGGTGAGGCGGATCGAGGACGGGGAGCCGGTCGGAGTGGTGGCTCGGGAGATGGGAGTGAGTCGCCGGACCGTGTACAAGTGGCTCAAGCGGTTCCGGGAGGAGGGAGAGGCGGGGCTTCGGGACCGGAGTTCGAGGCCGCACAGGCATCCGCACCGGATCCCTCGGCAGCAGCGCCGCCGGATCGAGCGGTTGAGGCGGGAGCGTTGGAGCGGTCCCCGGATCGCCGATCACCTGAAGATGCCGATCTCGACGGTGACGCTGGAGGTGAGGCGGCTCGGTCTGAACCGGCTGGAGAGCTTGGCGCCCCCGGAGCCGGTGGTGCGCTACGAACGGTCGCGGCCGGGGTCTCTGGTGCACATGGACACCAAGAAACTCGCGCGCATCGAGCGCCCGGGGCACCGCATCGACGGGGATCGGAGCAAGACGGTGAAGGGAGCGGGGTGGGAGTACTACCATGCAGCCGTCGATGACGCGTCGCGAGTCGCCTACGGGGAGGTGCTGCCCGGCGAACGGAAGGAGGACGCGGTGGCGTTTTTGTTGCGGGTGGTCGCCTTCTTCGAGCGGCAGGGGGTGAAGATCAGCCAGCTCATGACCGACAACGGGGGCTGCTACCGGTCGAAACGGTTCCGGCGGACGCTCCGGGAGCTCGGGATCGGCCACATCTTCACCCGCCCGTACACGCCCAGGACCAACGGCAAGGTGGAGCGCTTCATCCGCACCTCGCTCACGGAGTGGGCCTACGGCCGGTCCTATCCGCACTCGCGCGTGCGGACCAGGGTGCTCCGCGTCTGGCTCCGCTATTACAACTTGAGGCGAAGACACACCGCCATCGGACGGCTCACACCCATGCAACGACTCGTCGAGCTGAGGGTCACCAACGTCCTTGGCATCTACAGCTAGAAGACCGAGACCTTGAGGTCCGTCAGGTAGCGGTCCGGCCGTTCACGGACATCCCGCAGGAGGAGGGCGAGTTCCTCCCCCGCGGCGCGCAGCAGCCGCAGCGTCTCCAGCACTTCATCGTGGACCGCGTCCTCGCGCAGGAACTTTCCGAGCGTGCCCTCCCCGCTTTCCAACCCCCGCGTGATCTCGGCGAGCGATCGGCCGGCGGTCGAGAAGTCGGCGCTGGCGCCGGCGAGCCGCGACGAGAGCGTGTCGAGGTTGGCCAGCGTGCGATCGACTTCCTCGGAGCCCGTCATCCCCGCGAGCCGATTCGACAGGGTGTCCATGTTGGCAAGCAGGCTGCCGATCGACGTGCGCTCCGTCTCGAGGATTCCGGCGAGTTCCCGCATCGCGAGCGTGAAGGCCTCCGATCCGGAGGCGACGTTCTCGGCCAGTCCGCCGCCGAGCAGCGATTCCATCTCTCCGATCAGCGAGCTCACGTCGTCCCCGAGCGTCGAGGCCAGCGACGTGAGGTCGGATCGGCGGTCGAGCGAGAGCGTATCGCCCTCCGCCAGCGTCCGGGCACTGGTCCCCGGCACAAGCTCGACGAGCTGCTGGCCCAGGAAGCCATCCGGCTGGATGGTGCCCCGGGTGTCCGCCGGCAACCGGACCCGCGAAGAGAGCGTCATCGTGAGGACGACGCGCTCCGCCTCGAGCGCGACTTCGTCCACGGTGCCGACCTCCACCCCGCGCAGCAGGACGGGCGACGCGGTCGCGATCCGGTTCGCGTTCTCCGCGATCCCCCACACGCGGATGGTGGGGCCGCGAAACGGCGAGCCCGATATCCAGAACAGGCCCGCCACGATGACGGCGGCGGTCAGGATGACGAAAGCGCCGACCCGGACTTCGACGCCGCGGTCGCGCAGTCCCGGATCCCTCATTCGAGACCCCGCGTGGGCGCCGCGTCGAGAAACTCGCGCACCGCCCGGTTGTCCGTCTCGCGCAACTGCCGCGGCGTACCCTCCGCCGCGACGACGCCGTCGGAAAGGAGCGCGATCCTGTCCGCCAGGAAGAAGGCGGACTCCACGTCGTGCGTCACGACGATACTCGTCGCATCGACTTCCTCGCTCACGCGCGCGATCAGGCGGTTGATCCGGGTCGCGTTGACGGGGTCCAGCCCCGTCGTGGGCTCATCGTACAGGACGTAGCGGCGCTTTCCGATGATCGCGCGGGCGATGGCGACCCGCCGCTGCATCCCCCCGGAGAGTTCGGCCGGCAGGAGCGTCAGCACCGCCGGCTCGAGGTTCACGTGATCGAGCGCGGTCCGGACCAGTTCCTCGCATTTGACGGTACGGCCGCGGCAGAAACCCGGCGGGAGACCCATCAGCAGGTTTCCGCGCACGGTCATGGAATCGAAGAGGGCGGAGTTCTGGAACACGTAGGCGGTCTTGGTGCGAACGGCGGCCATCTCGGTCCGGTCAGCCGATGGTACCGAGATCCCATCGACGAGAATGTCTCCGGCGTCCGGATCGAAGAGGCCGACGATATGTTTGAGGAGGACGCTCTTACCCGTCCCTGACGGCCCCATGATGGCGAGGGTTTCACCTTCCCGCACGTCGAGGTCGACGCCGCTCAGGACCGGACGTCCTCCCAGCCACTTGTGCACGCCGATGATCCTGATCACGTGAGCGTCTTGTACACGGGCCCCAGCACGGTGTCCAGGACCATGATGGAGACGATGATCGCGACCACCGCCCTCGTCGCCGTGCGGCCGACGCCCGCCGCGCCGCCGGTCGCGCGAAGCCCCACGTGGCTGGAGATGAACGTGATCGCGAATCCGTACGCGACGGCCTTCACGAGCGAGAAGATCAGCGCGCCGTGGTGATAGTACCCCTTGGCCCCATCCACGTACTCGGCCGTGCTCAGCCCGAGGATGCCGACCGATGTCACGTAGCCGCTGAAGATCCCCATCGCGTTGGCGAGCATGACGAGCGGAATCAGAATGAGGGTTCCCGCCACGACCCGCGGAACCACGAGTTCCACGACGGGATCCCGGCCCATCGTCAGAAGCGCGTCGATCTGGTTCGTCACCTTCATCGTGCCGAGCTCGGCCCCGATGGCCGCTCCGACGCGTCCCGCGAGGACGACCGCCGTCAGCACGGGTCCCAATTCCGTGAGCATGCCGCCCACGACGCCGCCCGCGACGATCTCCCGCGGCAGTCCCGGGGAGAGCTGGTACATCGTCTGCTGGGCCATGACCGCACCCGAGAGGGCGCCCATCAGCAACACGAGCGGGAGGCTGTCGAGACCGATGAACTTCGTGTGCTGGACCGTCTCCAGCGCGTATCGACGCGGATGGGCGAGCGCGCGGAGCGTCGCGACGCCGAGCATGCCCGCCCTTCCGGCGTGGAGCGCCGCGGCGCGGGCGGAACGGCCCGGCGCGGCGAGAAGGTTCGGTGCCTTCAACGGCTCTCGTACCTCTCCGCTTCCGGCACCTCCACCTGCGATCCCGGTCGCGGAACGCCGTCAAGCACTTCCACCTCGAGTCGAATCGTCTCCCACAACCGGTGCATGCGCCTGGGGTCGTCCCCGAACCGGGCGGTGAATTCCTCGAGCTGCTGTCCGGTCACGCCATGCGCCTCGAGCGTCGCCGCCCGGACCGAGTCGCCCTCCGCAGTATCCGCGTACTTCGCCCGTGCCCAGCTGAGCCTCGCCATGACCTGAACGTATGTGTTTTCGTCCAACTCGCCGCCGGACCCGCCACAGCCGACGGCCATGAGCCCCGCGACGAGCAGGATCGGCCTCACGATGGCTCCGTCGCGACGCGGGCGCATCATTCGGAAGCCCGGAGCGAGGCGCGGTACAGCCAGAATATGAATCCGACGACGACTGCGGCGCCGATCCAGCTCGCGGTCGCATCGAATCCCTCGGGCACGATGCTCAGCACGTCCGTGCTCTGCCAGTACGCGAACGGGATCGCGAGGAGAATGCCGACGAGCGCCTCGCCCGTGATGAGTCCGGAAGAGAAGAGGAGGCCGCGATGGTTCGCCTGCAGGACGGCGCCGTCGTCGCCCCCGCCTCGCCGCACGGCCCGGCCCACCAGCCACGCCACGAGCCCTCCCACGAAGATCGGGACCTCGAGTTCGATGGGCAGGTAGATCCCGACCGCGACCGCCAGAACCGGCACCCGCAGGCTGGAGCCGCGCGCCTTGAGTACCTGGTCCAGGGCGATCACGCACGCGGCGATGAGCGCCCCGATCCCGATCATCCCCCACGGGAGATTGCGCGAGAAGACGCCGTCGGCGACGGAAGCCATGAGCGTCGCCTGGGGCGCCTGCAGCATCTCGTCCGGGTCCATCCCCTCCCGCGGCAGGATGCCGCCGAGCCCGTACGCCTCGAACAGGAGGCCGAGGATCGGCGCGATGACGAGCGCGGCGGCCGTGACGCCGACGAGCTGCATGATCTGCTGCTGCCGCGGCGTCGCGCCGACGATCCGGCCCGCCTTCAGGTCCTGCATGTTGTCCCCCGCGATCGCGGCGGCGCAGGCGACGACGGCTCCCACGAGGATGGCCGTCGCCGCCGCCGAGAGCGCCTGGGGCGCCGAGACGGTGAAGTCGACCTGGAGTCCCAGCAGGAGATAGAGGATGAGGGAGATCGTGAGGATCGTTGCGATCGTCACGCCCGAGATCGGGTTGTTCGAGGAGCCCACGAGACCCGCCATGTAGCCCGCGACCGAGGCGAAGAGGAACCCCGCCAGCAGGGCGAAGACCGTCCCCAGCGCGAGCACGAGCCAGTAGAGTCCGGGCGTGATGGAGAGTGCGCCGCGGTCGATGACGAGCACGAACACCGCGAGGATCGGCACCGCGAGCGCCACCGTTCCGACCCCGACGATGTTGATCGGCATGTCGCGCTCTGTGCGGACGATCTCCGGGCCGCCCTCCGCCGCGCGGGCCGCCCGCAGCGCCTCGATGGAGGACCGCACGCCATCCCTCACGTGGCCGAGGAGCGACAGGAGGGCCCACACGCCGCCCACGACCATGGCGCCCACGCCCATGAAGCGAATCTGCGCGCTCCAGATCGCGGCCGCCGCGTCGTAGCCGCTGGCGCCTCCCGTGATGCCGGCCACGACCTGCGGGTCCGTGATCGCCATGTAGATGGGGATCCCCGCGAGCCAGGAGATCGCGCCGCCGGCGAGCACGAGGCTGCCGACGCGGGGCCCGACGATGTATCCAACGCCGAGCAGCGCGGGGGAGAGATCGCTCCCGATCCCGAATACGGAACGGCCAAACGTGACGCCGTGCTCTATGGAGGAGCCCGCGATCTTGAGGCCCGTCTGCGAGAACTTCAGCAGGGCGGCCGCCACGCCGCCGAGCGCGATCAGCCTCGCGCCGGAGCCGCCGCTGGCCCCGGCCTTCAGCACCTCCGCCGTCGCAACGCCCTCGGGGAAACGCAGATCCGCCTCGACGATGAGGGCCCGCCTGAGCGGTATGGTGAAGAGGACGCCGAGAATTCCGCCGCAGAGTGCGATCCCCATCGTGGGCAGGAAGGGAAACCCGGCCCAGTGGCGGAGGAGGATGAGGGCGGGGAGGGTGAAGATCACGCCGGCCGCCAGCGACTCGCCCGCGGAGGCGGCCGTCTGAACGATGTTGTTCTCGAGGATATTGTGCTCGCGGAACATCCTGAGGATCGCCATGGAGATCACGGCGGCCGGGATCGACGCGGACACGGTGAGGCCCACCTTGAGGCCCAGATAGGCGTTCGCCCCGGAAAGGACGGCGGAGAGGAGGATGCCGAGGACGATCGCCTTGCCGGTGATCTCGGGCAGGGACTGCGAGGCGGGAATATACGGCTTGTGCGCGCGCGATTCCGAGCCGCCGGCTGTTGGGTCCGACATGGGCATCCCTCCAGATTATCCCGGGGCCGACACGGGAGACGATCGAATCCTCATGGGGCGGGGTCGACCGATGGGACGCTAGTCGCGGGTCCGTCAGGGGTCAACACGGAGTCCCTGCCTAAGTGGCACCAGGTGGGGTCCGCGACGGCCCCGGTCCCCGCCTCATCGGCGGGCGTCCCGCCGTTCCGGCGGATCGGGGCCTCGATCCCGGCCCCTGACGGGGCACGGGGATTGCTCATGAAGCGGGGAGGCCGCAACGCGATGGCGGCGGTTCGACGCAAGACTCCAGGGCTGCGAATAGAAGATGATCCCGAACGACAGACTCACGCTCAAGGCCCGCGAGGCGCTGAGCGATGCGATGCTCGCGGCACGCCGGTCGGACAACCCGGCGGTCGAGGACGTGCACCTCCTCGCGGCGCTGCTCGCGCAGGACGGTGGCGTCATCGTGCCGGTCCTGCAGACGGTGGGTATCGATCTCCCCGATCTGCAGACGCGCCTGGAACGGGCCATCGGCCGCCTGCCGAGGCAGAGCGGAGCGACGCCGACCCCCAGCCGAGAACTCGACCGCGTTCTCGACGCGGCGGATGCGCTCGCAGGGGAGATGGGCGACTCCTATGTGACCACCGAACACCTCCTCCTGGCCCTCGCCGGAGAAAAGGCCTCCACGACGGGCCCGCTGCTCCGGCACGCGGGAGCGAGTCCGGAAAAGACGCGTGAGGCGGTGGAGGAAGTCCGGGGACCGCATCGCGTGACGGATCAGGACCCGGAAGGGAAGTACCGCGCCCTCGAGCGGTACGGCGTCGATCTCACGGCCGAGGCCCGCGCCGGGAAGCTCGACCCGGTCATCGGCCGGGACGCCGAGATCCGCCGCGTCATGCAGGTCCTCTCGCGGCGGAGGAAGAACAATCCCGTCCTCATCGGCGAGCCCGGCGTGGGCAAGACGGCGATCGCGGAAGGGCTCGCGCAGCGGATCGTCGCGGGAGACATCCCGGAATCGCTGCGGAACAAGCAACTCGTGCAGCTGGACATCGGTTCGATGCTGGCGGGCGCCAAGTACCGGGGCGAGTTCGAGGAACGCCTGAAGGCGACGCTGAAGGAGATCACCGAATCCGGCGGCCGTTACGTCATCTTCCTCGACGAACTCCACACGGTGGTGGGGGCGGGGGCGGCCGAGGGCGCCGTGGATGCGGGGAACATGCTCAAGCCCGCCCTGGCCCGGGGCCAACTCCGCATGGTGGGCGCGACGACGCTCGACGAATACCGGATGCATATCGAGAAGGACCCGGCTCTGGAGCGGCGGTTCCAGCCGGTTCTCGTCGGCGAACCCGGCGTGGACGAGACTCTGGCCATCCTGCGCGGACTCAAGGAACGCTACGAGGTGCACCACGGCGTACGGATCACGGACCCGGCGCTCGTGAGCGCCGTACGCCTGTCCGACCGCTACATCGGCGACCGGTTCCTGCCCGACAAGGCGATCGATCTCGTGGATGAGGCCGCGTCCCGGCTCCGCATCGAGATCGACTCCATGCCGGAGGAGATCGACGAACTGGATCGCAGGGTCACGCAACTCGAGATCGAGCGCGAGGCGCTGCGCGAGGAGGACGACGCGCGGAGCCGGGGGCGGCTTTCGGAGCTGGAGGGCGAACTCGCCTCGGCGGAGGAGTTGCTTACGGGGTTGCGGGCCCGCTGGAAGCTCGAGAAGGGTACGATCCAGACGGTCCAGCGCTTCAAGCGCCAGATCGAGGAACTCGGCGTGGAGGCGCAGCAGGCGCAGCGGCGGGTGGACCACCAGCGCGCGGCCGAAATCCTGCACGGGGAGCTGCCGAAGCGGCGGGCCGAACTTCTCGCCGCGGAAGCGAAGCTGAAGGAGATCCAGGACGAGGGCTCCTTCCTGAACGAGGAAGTCGGACCCGGCGAGATCGCCGAGGTCGTGGCGAGCTGGACCGGGATTCCGGTGGCGAGGATGCTCGAAGACGAGAAGGACCGTCTCGCCACGCTCGAGGAACACCTGCACCGGCGCGTGGTGAACCAGTCGCACGCCATCACGGCCGTGTCGGATGCCGTGCGCCGGAGTCGTGCCGGACTCCAGGACCCGAACCGTCCGATCGGAAGTTTCATGTTCCTCGGCCCCACCGGCGTCGGGAAGACGGAGACGGCGAGGGCGCTCGCGGAATTCCTCTTCGACGAGGAGTCCGCCATGGTCCGGATCGACATGTCCGAGTACATGGAACGGCATGCCGTGGCACGTCTCATCGGAGCGCCGCCCGGGTATGTCGGCTACGAAGAGGGTGGGCAACTCACCGAGGCCGTGCGGCGGCGTCCCTACACGGTGGTCCTCTTCGACGAGATCGAGAAGGCGCACCCGGAAGTCTTCAACGTCCTCCTCCAGATCCTGGATGACGGGCGGTTGACGGATGGCCGCGGGCGCACGGTGGACTTTCGCAACGCCGTGCTCATCATGACGAGCAACATCGGAAGCTCGAGGATCCTCGCCCGTTCCGAGGCCGGCGAGTCGTGGGCCGGGACGGAGGCGGAGGTCGAGAGCGCCCTGCGGGGCCGGTTCAAGCCGGAGTTCCTCAACCGAGTGGATGAGATCCTCGTCTTCCGGCCGCTGAGCCGGGTGCACCTCGAGTCGATCGTCGGGATCCAGGTGAACCGGGTCGCCGAAATGCTGGCGGAACGGGACATCCGGATCGAGGTCAGCGGACCTGCGAGGCGACGAATCGCCGACGTCGGATACGACCCCGCTTTCGGGGCGCGTCCGCTCAAGCGCGCAATCCAGCGGCTCGTCGCGAACCCGCTCGCCATGGCCTTTCTGGAGGGACGCTTCCGGGAAGGCGACGCGCTGCGCGTGGAGGTCGACGAAGACGGCGAAGGGCTGCGCTTCGTGCGGTCGGAGGTACCCATCTCACCGGAGGAGGAGGAGGAATGATGGCGAGTTCCCGGGGGAGCCCCGCGGTCCGCGTCGCGGTGCTGGTCATGGCCGTGGCGGGTTTCGCGCTTGCCGGCTGCGCGTCGCACGGAGGCGCCGGGGCCGAGTACGGCACGGAGCTGTATGGAGCGGAGTCCGCGGAGGCGGCCATCGGGCGGTTTCTCGATGCCGCGAGGCTGCGCGACTATTCGGCCATGGCGCGGCTCTTCGGAACGGACGAGGGCCCGGCGGAACGTCGCTGGGGGAGGGCCGAGACGGAACAGCGAATGTTCGTGCTTGCGAGGTTGCTTGAGCCGCGCGCCTGGGAACTCCGGCCGAATCCTGTCGCCGGGGCGGGCGGCGCCTCGCGCTGGCTGGTGGATCTGACGGGGACGCGAAACGGGGAGGTGAGCGTCCCGTTCATCATCGTTTCGGATGGGAACCGCTGGTTCGTGGAGCGGATCGTGACGGAGGGACTCGGGACTCCGTGACCCCGGAGGGCCGTTCGTGGTAGCGGCTGAGTCGCTGCGGGTCCGCGCCCGCGAGGAAAGCCGCGCGCAACGCCCAGTGCTTGACGACCGTGCGCAGGAAGCCGGTTTCCCAGCGCCGACTCGAGGTGTACGCCGCGAGGGGGAGAAGGCGAAAGCGGGTGACCCGCCGAACGGCCCGAACGAAGGTCACGTCCTCGAAGAGCGGCAGGTCCCTGAAGCCGCCGCACGATTCGTAGGCGTCGCGCGTGGCGAAGAGGGCCTGATCGCCCGTGGCGGTGTGGAGTCGGCGAGTGCGCCAGTTCACGCCCCATTCGAGCAGGCGATAGCGCCATCGCCGCGCGCGCGATCGGCGCGATTGCGATTGGAGGGCGAAGCGGAAACAGCCGGCTTCCGCGCCCGCGCGAACCGCAGTCCGGATGGCCGTCGCGCCGCCGTCGGGAAGCCACGTGTCGGCATGCACGAAGACGAGAATCTCTCCCGTTGCCGTCCGGGCCCCCGCGGCGAGCTGGGCGCCCCGATTCCGGCGGGCCGACAGGACGCGGCCATGGGCGGCCGCGATCTCCGTCGTACGATCCCGGCTGCCCCCGTCGACCACGATGACTTCCGCCTCGGGACCGAGAGCGGACTTTGCGCGCCGGAGGGTCTCATCGAGCCGCGCTTCCTCATCGAGCGTCGGTACGATGACGGAAAACTCCTGCGTCACCCGCGCTCGGGATCCTCCCGCATCTCCAGGAGAACGCCCTTCAGCGAGCGCGGATGCAGAAATGCGATGCGGGCGCCGCCGGCGCCGACGCGGACCCGGGGCGGTATGGCTTCCGCGCCCGTCGCTTCGGCCCCCGCGAGGGCCACCTCGAGATCGTCGACGCGGACGCAGACGTGGTGAATACCGGGGCCGCGACGGTCGAGGAAGCGGGCGATGGGCGACTCCGGGGTTAGGGGAGCGAGCAACTCGATCCGCCCGGAGCCCTCGCCGAAGAAGGTGGCCCGAATGCCCTCCGATGGAACGGTCTCCTCCCCGGACGGCGGCTGGCCCAGGATGGCGGACCACTGCGGCACGGCTTCCTGAAGCGAGTTGACCGCGATTCCCACGTGGTCGATAATGGGCGCGCCCGGAATACGGTTGCCTTGGTTCACTGCGGCCGGAGACCCGTTGGAGTTCCTGACGATGGAGAACGCGAGCGGGGCGCCGGGGTACGACACCTCACCTGTGCCCGCGCGCGGGAACGTATTCCGGACCCGCCACCGGAGCCAGTGAAGGAGCGATTTTTCCCGGTCGGGTGATCGGGGTGGCAGAGGAACAGGAGATTCGAATGGCTGATGCTGCGAACGGAGGGCCCGTCGAGATCACGGATGCGAATTTCGCCGACGAGATCGAGGGCGCTGATGGTCTGGCAATGGTGGATTTCTGGGCGGCGTGGTGCGGCCCGTGTCGGCTCGTCGCGCCGATCGTCGACGAACTCGCGCAGGAGTACGCGGGGCGCGTCACGGTCGGGAAACTCGATGTGGACGCGAACCCGCAAACCGCATTCCGCTTCAACGTGCGCTCGATCCCGAGCATCCTCTTCTTCAGGGATGGCGAGGTCGTGGACACCCTCGTGGGGGCGCACCCCAGGGATTCTCTCGAGAAGAAGATCCGCGAGCACGCCTGAGGAGCGGCGCCGCCACTGGCCACCCCCACTTCGCGCCCCCCGGCCCTGATGGCTCCGGGGGGCGCGGACGCATCGGGCGGCGAACGGGAAACGAGGACGCGTGTCGTGACGGGAACGCTCTACGTGGTCGGCACGCCGATCGGCAATCTGGACGACATGCCGCGGCGTGCAGTCGGGATTCTGCGTTCGGTCGACGTCTGTTACGCGGAAGACACGCGGCGCTCGGGTACGCTGCTCGCGCGGCTGAAGGCGAACGTCCCGTTGCGGTCGCTGCACATGCACAACGAGCGCGCACGGGTGGAGGAGTTGCTCGCGGCCCTCGCCGGGGGCGGCTCCGCGGCGCTGGTGTCCGACGCGGGCACGCCGACCGTGTCCGACCCCGGCTGCCGGGCCGTCGCCGCCGCCCGCGAGGCGGGGCATGAAGTGCTTGCCGTACCCGGTCCTTCCGCCGTGCTGGCGGCGCTCTCCGTGTCCGGATTTCCGGCGGACCGGTTTCACTTTCTCGGATTCGCGCCCCGGCGGGGCGGCGAACGCTCCGCCTGGATCGACGGGCTCCGGTCATGCATGGACACCGCGGTCGCCTTCGAGGCGCCGGGGCGGCTGGTTGCGCTCCTCGATGAGTTGGCGGAAGCGGGCCTGGGCGAGCGAGCGGCCGTCGTCTGTCGGGAACTGACGAAGCTGCACGAGGAGACCACGGCCGGATCCGTGCGCGAGTTGGCGGCGGCGTTCGCCACGCGCGAGGTCAGGGGCGAGGTGACGATCGTCTTCGGGGAGGGCGAGGCAGGCAACGAAGCGCCCGATCTGGCGGTCCTGATGGAAGAGGCGCGACATTGGTCGCGCGATGGCCTGCGGCGGCGCGAGATTGCCGACCGCCTGGCTGCGGAGTTCGGTCTGAGCCGGAACGAGGCCTACCGCGTGAGCTTGCAGGTTCAAGAGGCACCCTCGGAATGAGTGACGGATTCGGCTTCGAACGGCTGGCCGCCGCCTGCGCAGCGGCCCGGGCGCGCGTCGCCGGGACGGCGGCGGCTTCAGCCGTCACGCTGGGTGGAGCGTTGATCCTCGTCCTTTCCCTGCTCCCGGTCTCTGCCAGGGAAGGCCGTGGCTCGCTCGTTCCGCTCGTGCTCGCCCTCGTGCTGTGGGCCGGCCTCGCCGGGTTCGTGTGGATCGCCCGCCGCCTCTGGCGCGCGCTGCATCCGCACGCGGTGGCGGAGGAGGCGGACGCTGCAGCGGGCCTGGGGGCCGGCGATGTGCGATCCGCGATCGAGCTGGAAGGGGCGGAGGCGGCGGCGGGCGCCGGATTGGCCGCGCTCCACCGCACGCGCGTATCCGAGGCGCTGGGGAACGCCGCATCGCGCGGGCTCCTGCCGGTCACCGGCCCGGGATGGAAGCGGCGCATTCGCCGTTCGGGTGCCGCCGTGGCGCTCATGCTGCTCACGATCTCCGTCGCCGGGCTGCTGCGGCCGCAGCCTACGTTCTCCGCCGCCGCGGCGCTGGGCGCGCCGTGGCGCACCGCCTTTCCGGCACCGCTCCCGCCGCTCGGCGTGACCGGCGCGACCGGAGTGCCGCGCGGAGATGCAGCGGTCGTGTCCATCTCGGCCACGGGACGCGACCGGGTCGACCTGGTGTGGCGCGCGGCGGGCCGGGCGCCCGAACGGACACTCCTCGATGTATCGGCGGCCGGTTCGGCGGAGGGCCGCACCGCGCCGATCATCTCTCCCACGGCGGTGTGGGCCGAAGACGCGGAGGGCTTTTCCAGCGACACCCTTCGCGTCCGTCCGCTCGAGCCGCTGCTCGTACAGGATCTCCAGCTCACCGTCGAGTTCCCGGCCTATCTCGGGCGCGGATCGGAGCGCTACCGCGGCCGGATTCCGCCGCTCGTGGCGCCGGAAGGCACGACGTTGCGGTTGAGCGGCGAGACGAACCTCCCGCTCGATGACGGGGCCCTCGCATGGGAGCCCGGCGACGGCGAGACCGGCGAGTCGGCGGCCCGGATCCCGCTCCAGATCGCGGGCTCGCAGTTCGCCGTTTCGTGGGTGCCCGAGCGGACGGGCGCCTGGGCGTGGGACCTGCGGGCCGAGTCGTCGCTGGGCGCGCCCATCGCCCCGGACCCGATCCGGGTGCTCGTCGTCCCCGATCTCCAGCCGCGCATCCACCTCCTCTATCCCGCACCGGACACGACCCTGGGCTACGAGCGTGTGATGCCGGTCATCGTGGACATCGAGGACGACATCGGCCTCCGCCGCGCCGTTGTTCGCAGCTGGCGCTCGGGGTTGGGCAGTGAGAACGCGGAGCGGCTGGAGACGCTTTCCCCCGACCCTGCCGGGGCCGCGCGGGCCGTCTTCCGGCACCTGCTCGACCGCAGCGCGGAGTCCTTCCTTCCCGGGGACACGCTGTTCTACCTCTTCGAGGCCTTTGACGGACATCCGGCCAGGGGTCCCGCGCTTTCCGACGTTTTTCTGCTTCGCGTTCCGACGTTCACGGAGATTCGGGATCGGCGCGCGGATCAGACGGAGGCCCTGTCCGAAGCGGCGCAGGCCCTGGAGGAGAATCTGGAGGCGCTGGCCGAGGCGGCGGCCGACGCGGCGCGGCAGACGGATGCGGAGGGCGACGACAGCGAGGACGTTCGGTTCGAGGCGACGGAAGAGGCGCGGAGCGTACTCGATGAAGCGCAACGGTCGGAGGAGGAGCTCGATGGGGTCGAGGAGCAGCTCCAGGCGCTTCAGGAGGAACTCGAAGCCTCGCCGCTCTCCGACCCGGCGCTGCAGGAGCAGTTGCGACGCCTGGCCGAACGTTACGAGGAACTGGCCGAGAGCGGACTCGAGGAGCAGATCGAGGCGCTCGCGGAAGCGTTGCGGGAACTGGATCCGGAAGCAGTCCGGGAAGCGCTCGAACAGCTCGCCGGGGACTACGAAAATCTGCGGGAGCAGGTCGACCAGACGCTCGGCATGCTCGAGCAGGCTGCGCTCGAACAGGCGATGAAATCGGCACAGGCCAACGCGGACGAGCTGGCGCAGGAGCAGAGGGAGGTCGCCGGGCAGACGGACCCCGAGGCGTTCCAGGAAGGTCAGGAGTCGCTCGTCGAGCAGGCCGAAGCGCTGGCCGAGCGCCTGGCGGAGCTGGAGGCGGAACTTGCGGCGGCGGACCGGGAGGCGGCCGCGGATTCCGCCCGGACCGCCGGTGAGCGCACGCAGGAGGCCCTGGGGAAGATGGCCGACGCGCAGAGCGGAGCCGAGCAGTCCCAATCGGGGGCGCCGGGCGAGGTCGGCGAATCGGAGCGGCAGGCTGCGGAGGAGGCTGCGGAGGCGCTCGAACAGGCGGCGGGCGCCCTCGGCTCCGCGCAGCAGGAGATGAGCGGGGAGCAGGGAGAGGCTGCCGTCGAGTCGCTGGCGCGCGCGCGCAGCGAAGCGCTCGCGCTGTCGGAGGAGGAGGGCCGCCTGTCGGAGGCGACACGCGGCGAGAATGCGGCGGATCCGGCATCCTGGCGTGCGCGGCAGGGCGCCGTGCGTCAGGGGTTGGAGAACCTGGTCGAGAGACTCTCGGAGGCCGGAAACGAGGCCGCCATGCTGGACCAGCGTACGGGAGCGGCGGCGGGCGAGGCGGCGGAACGCATGGATCAGCTGCTCGACCGGCTCGCAGGCGATGGCGCGCGGCGTCTCCCGTCCCGGGCGGAGGTCGAGGGCATCCAGGAGTCGCTGAACTCGCTGGCCCGACATCTCCTGGCGAGCGAGGAAGCGGCGCGAGCGGCCGGGCAGGAGTCCGCCGGCCAGGACGCGGCGGATCAGATGAACCAGCTCGCGCAGCAGCAGCAGGCCGTGACGCAGGAGACGAGTTCGCTGCTCATGCCCGGCCCGCGGCCGTCGGGAGAGGAGCGGCGGCGCGAGGAGATCGCGCGGCGGCAAGAGGAGGTCGCCGAAGAACTCGGCGAGCTGGAAGACCCCGAGGGCGATCTCCTGGGACGTCCCGAAGAACTGGCGGAGGAGGCGGCCGAACTCGCGCAGCAGCTCGAGTTGGAGGGACCCACGCAGGAGACGCTTGAACGACAGCGGCAACTCTTCCGGCGCATGCTCGACGCCGGGCGTTCCCTGGAGGACGAGGATCTCGACCCCAACGAACGGGAGTCGCGCGAAGCCACGGCTCCGCCGGGGGTTCCGCCGCCGATCGATCCGGAGCTGCTGCGGGGACGCCGCTACCCGGCGCCCTCGGAGGCTCTGCTCCGGGAGCTGCCGCTCTTCTATCGGTCGCTGATCTTCGAGTACTTCGACCGGCTGAACCGGGTGCCCCCGGCAGGCGCCGAGGCCCGGCGGGAGCCCTGACGTGAGCCGTCCCCGATTCCCGTTCCCCCACGGCAGGATCCCCGGCGCCATGAGGATGGTTGCGCTCCTTGCGGCGGCTTGCGGCGCCCAGCTGCCGACGGGCTCCGAGGTGGCCGGTCAGGCATCCGCGGCCTCGGAGCAGCGCACGGTCTCGCGTGCAGAGCGCCTTCGCGCGAGCGGGCGGACCGCGGAAGCCGCATCCGCCCTGCGTGAGCACCTCGAGCGGGCGCCCGCATCGGAGCGTGCGCTCGCGTTGCTCGGCGAACTGGCCCTGCAGTCGGGTGAGTCCGCCGGGCTCGTCCCGTACGCCGAAGCCGCCGTTGCCGCGGCACCTGACGGGGAGATCGCCCGGCTGTGGTGGGTGCGGGGGCTGACGGGCGCGGGGATGCTCGATTCGGCCCTCGTAGTGAGCGACCGCTGGCTCGAGGAGGCCCCTCAACTCTCCGCGGCGCGGCTGGCCCGCGCCGATGTCCAGCTCGCGGCGGGGGATTCGGCGGGGGCGATCCGGACCCTCGACGACGCGGCAAACCCTGGCAGGGAACTCCTCTCGCGCTTCGCCGACCTTCTCCTCGCGGTCGGAGACGATGATCGCCTGACCGCGGCCTGGGTCGGGCTACTCGCCCTCGCGCCGCCGGCGACGGACGAGGTCGAAGCGGGCCTCCGGGCGACTGGGGCCGAGGGGTCCGGCGCCCATGCGGCCTCCTTCGAGCGGTTGCACGCGCGACTGGCCGATCGGCGGGACGGGGCGTCCCGGGCGGGCGCCATCCTCGCGCTGCGGTTGGGGCGTGCGGCGGCCGGGCGAGCGCTGGTCGAGGCGGCGCCGACGCCGGACGATACTGAAGCCGCCTCGTTCCTGCGCGAGTACGTGCGCGAAGCGGAGGCGGCGGCGCTTCCCGCCGAGGTCGCCTGGGCCGCGCGGCGGCTCGTCGATCTGAGCGCGCGATCCGTGGACCGTCTGCGCTGGCTCGCGCTCTCCGGCGACCAGGCGCTGGCTGCGGGGGATACGGCGTCGGCTCGGCGGGTGCTGGAGGAACTGATGCGGGAGAGCACCCCCGGCGACGGTCCCCACCAACTGGCGTCGCGCCGCCTGTTCGGGCTTCTCGCGGCCAACCCCGCTTCGCTCGATGACGCGGCTTCGGTGCTCGACCGTTACGTGAGGCAGTATCCGGACTCCGCGACGGCCGAGGCCGGGATGCGGGGGGAGCTCGCGCTCGGCCACGCCCGGTCTGGCGATCTCGACACGGCTGAGGCGTTGGTGGCGGACGCGCGGGAACGGATTCGCGTCGCCTCGTCGGGGCGGCTCGACGCCGCGGCGGCGCGGCTGGCGCTGTACGCGGGCCGGCCCGATTCCGCGCGGGAGCGCGCGAGCCGGAGCGTCCGCGAGGCGGAGATCGGAGCGGCCGAACGCACGCGCCGCCTCCAGCTGCTGACTCTGGTACAGGCGGCGGACACGGCGGAGGTCCGCATCGTGGGCGCCGCCGCGCTCGGCCTCCTCGTCTCGCCCGAGGCGTTCGACCCCGGTCCGGCGCTTCGCGACCTGGCCGGCCGGCCGGCATCGAGCGGCCGATCCGTTGTTCTGAGCTTCCTCGCGGACGCGGCCGCCGCGGCCGGGCAGGCCCGCATCGCCGGCGCCCTGCGGCGGCAGATCGTCCTTCAGCACCCGGGTAGCCCCGAGGCCCCCGCAGCTCTCCTGGATCTCGCGCGCGCGTCCGCTCCCGCCGACGCCGCTTCCTGGCTCGAACAACTGATCGTGGGGTATCCGCGGAGCGCCCTGGCGCCGGTCGCGCGCCGCATGCTCGCCGAACTTGATGGAGGAGGCCGATGAAGGCCGAGATGAAACGATCCCGCGTTCGGCGCCGCCTCGCGCACCGCTCCCTGCTGTCGGTCCTCGCCTTGCTGGCGGGCGCCTCGGGGCTGGGAGCGCAGCTTCTCGTCCCCATGGACCGCGAACAGGAGAACCACCTGAAGGCCTACGGGTACGTGTTCGGTGCGCTCTCGGCGGGCCAGTCGGCCGAATGGCTCCTGAATTACCGCTCCGGGTCCTTTCTCGTGTCGGACGCACCGTCCAACCGTCGGCGAGCCGCGCTCATGGGCGTGACCGTGGAGACGCTCGACGGTTCCGACGTGGCGAGGATCCGCCGCGAGGTCGAGACGCAGAACATGGAAACCGTTCCCCTGGAGAAGGCGCCCACGATCGCGGTCTACACGCCGCCCAACAGCTCCCCGTGGGACGATGCCGTGACGATGGCGCTCGAATACGCCGAGATCCCCTATGAGCAGATCTGGGACCGGGAGGTGCTCTCCGAGGAACTCGAGAACTTCGACTGGCTGCACCTCCATCACGAGGATTTTACGGGGCAATATTCGAAGTTCTATCTGACCTATGCTTCCGCGGCCTGGCTGCAGGAGGAAGTCGCGCGCAACGAGGCGATCGCGCGCGAGCTCGGGTATCCGAACGTTCCGGCCCTGAAGAAGGCCGTCGCGGCCCGCCTCCGGAGCTACATCGAGGGCGGGGGTTTCCTGTTTGCGATGTGCACGGCGACGGAAACGCTGGAACTCGCACTGGCCGCGGCGGGGACCGACATCGCCGCCTCCTTCGCGGACGGATCACCTCCCGATGCGGCGGCGAGCGAGAAGCTCCAATGGCCGAACGCCCTCGCCTTCCGCGATGCCGTCCTCGTGACGGACCCCACGCTCAGCGCCTTCAGCGATATCGACGGGCACCAGGTGAACACTCCGTGGAGGGTCGATCTCGGCAGCTTCTCGCTGTTCGAGTTCAGCGCAAAGTTCGATCCCGTTCCGGCGATGCTGACCCAGAACCATCGGCGCGTGCTGCCCGACTTCTACGGCCTCACGACGACGTTTCGCCGGGAACGTCTCCAGCCGGGCGTCACGGTGCTCGCGGAGGAGGATGCGCGCGGACGCGTGAAGTACCTGCACGGGAGCTTCGGCGAGGGCACCTTCACCTACCTCGGAGGCCACGACCCGGAAGACCCTCGCCACCTCATCGGCGATGCCCCGACGGATCTGGACCTCCACCGGCATTCCGCCGGCTATCGGCTGATCCTCAACAATGTCCTCTTCCCGGCCGCGAAGAAGAAGAAGCTGATCACATGAGGGTTCCGACCCGGGCGGCTGGCCGGTCCGACGGCCACCACACCAGGCCCGGGACTTCGGCCGGCGAGTAGATCGGTGCCTCCCACTCGACCCCAGGCGTTCGCGGACCGGCGACGCGAACGGGAGCGTTCCGGGCGTCGGACGCTGGTGATGGGACTCCTCGCCTCGGTGCTCCTGCACATCCTGCTCCTGGTCGCGGTGGGGGGCGTCCGGGTCGATTCGCTTCCGTTCACGCTACCGCCGATCGAGACCGTGCCCGCGCCCGACGCCCTCGTCGTGGTCGAAATTGCGCCCACGCTGCCGGAGGACCTTCCGGAGGAGCCCCGGCCCGAACCGGTGCCGCCCCCCGAGGAGGAGCCTCCTCAGGTCGAACCCGAGCCGGAGGAGGAAGAGGAAGAGCCCGAGGAGGAGGAAGAAACGGTGGAGGAGGGAGATCCGCTCCAGCGAGCACCTGGGCTGATCGTCACCGGTGCGCCGACGGCTCCGGAAGCGCCTCGGGGCCTGACCAACGCCTCGCGGCTCCGACTCCGCTTCAGCGACAGGCGGCTGTGGTTCGACCCGCAGTCCCCCCGGCTCATCGGGGAAAGGCTCGTCCAGTTCGCCCGGGCGGACAGCGCGGTCCGGGCGATTCTGCGCGATTGGCTCGACAGCCTCCAGCTCGAGGATGATGTGCGCCGCCGCGCGCGCGACTGGACCTTCGAGCGGGACGGCAAACGGTGGGGGTTCTCCGAGCAGGGGATCCATCTTGGCGACGTCACGATCCCCATTCCCATCGGGTTCGCTCCGACCGGGCCGCAGAGGCGGGCTTACGAACAGGCGATCCGCGACCTGACGGCCATCCAGATCCAGAACCTTCGGGACGATGTGGAAGCTGCGGCCGCGGAGGCACGGGCCCGCATGCGTGAGCGCTCCGAAGAGGAGGTCCGCCGGCGCGGTGACACGCTCCGCGTCCGCGGACCCCCGTAACGTCGCCGCGCCGCGTGGTTCCGAACGTGCGGCGCCTCCGTTAGACTGAGCCGCAGCCTGGACGCCGGGGGCTCTCCGCGTCGCACCGATGGTTCTCCCGACAACGCAAACCCGTCAGTCAGGAGCCGCCCTTTGGGTGACTCTCAACCGTCCACCGAGCTTTCCTCCCGTTACGACCCCGCGGGGCTCGAACAGCCGATGTACGAGCGCTGGGTCGAGGCGGGGCTGTTTCACGTTCCGGCTGCGGACGTCGAGCGGCCCTATGTGATCGTGATCCCCCCGCCGAACGTCACCGCCGCGCTCCACATGGGTCACGGGCTCAACAACACCCTGCAGGATGTGCTCATCCGTCGTCGGCGGATGCAGGGGCACGACGCCCTGTGGGTGCCGGGCACGGATCACGCCGGGATCGCGACGCAGAACGTCGTCGAGCGGCAGTTGCGCGGAGATGGGCTCACACGCTTCGACCTCGGCCGGACCGACTTCGTCGCGCGCGTGTGGGAGTGGGTCGACGAGTACGGGGGACGGATCATCGACCAGCTGCGCACCATCGGGTGTTCCTGCGACTGGGAGCGGACGCGGTTCACGCTCGACGAGGGACTCTCCAACGCGGTACGCGAGGTCTTCGTCCGCCTTTACGAGAAGGGCCTCATCTACCGCGGCCGTTACATCATCAACTGGTGTCCCCGCTGCCGCACGGCGCTCTCGAACGAGGAAGCGGAGCACCGCGAGCTGGACGGGAAGCTCTACCGCCTGAAGTACCCTCTGGTGGCCGGCGGCCACGTCGAGGTTGCGACGACGCGCCCGGAGACGATGCTCGGCGATACCGGGCTCGCCGTCTCGCCCGGGGACGAGCGCTACCGGGGCCTCGTCGGCCAGGAGGCCGAACTGCCGCTCGTCGGGCGGCATCTCCCGATCGTCGCGGACGAACACGTGGATCCGGAATTCGGATCGGGCGTGGTGAAGGTCACGCCCGCGCACGATCCGAACGACTTCGAGATCGGGCAGCGTCACGGGCTCGAAGCGCTCAACGTGATGACGGACGGGGGGGCGATGAACGACGCCGTCCCGGAGGCCTACCGCGGCCTGGACCGTTTCGATGCGCGCGATCGCGTGGTGGCGGATCTCGAGGCGGGCGGCTGGCTCGTGGGCGTGGAGGACCATGACCACGCCGTGGGGCGGTGCTATCGCTGCGACACCGTCGTCGAGCCGCGCCTGAGCCTCCAGTGGTTCGTCCGCATGAAACCCCTCGCGGAACCGGGGCTCGCCGCCTACGAGAGCGGGGAACTGCGCTTCCACCCCCCGCGATTCGGCCGCGTGTACCGCAACTGGATGGAGAACATCCGCGACTGGTGCATCAGCCGGCAGCTGTGGTGGGGACACCGGATCCCGGTCTGGTATTGCGACGCCCCCGACTGCGGCGAACTCGTCGTCTCCACCGAGGACCCGGACGACTGCCCCGCCTGCGAAGGCGAGCTGCGCCAGGACGAGGACGTGCTGGATACGTGGTTCAGTTCCTGGCTGTGGCCCTTCTCGACGCTGGGCTGGCCGGAACCGACCGGGGACCTCCGGTCGTTCTATCCCACGGCGACGCTCGTCACGGCGCCCGAGATCCTCTTCTTCTGGGTGGCCCGCATGATCATGGCGGGCTTCGAGTTCATGGGAGAGTTGCCGTTCACCGACGTCCTGTTGAACGGGACCGTCCGGGACCACCTCGGCCGGCGCATGTCAAAGTCTCTCGGGAACGGGATAGATCCTCTGGAAGTTGTTGAACTGTATGGTGCTGACGCCATGCGCTTCACGCTCGTTCGAGGATCCCCGCTCGGAACGGACATCCAGCTGGACTACGAGAACCTGGAAGCCGCGTTCCGTCCGGGGCGCAACTTCGCGAACAAGATGTGGAACGCGGCGCGGTTCGCGCTGCCGCACGCCCGCTGGGACGGCGCGAGGGAGGTGCCGGAACCGACGGCGCTCGCGGACCGGTGGATCCGAAGCCGTCTCGCGCGGGTAGCGCACGAGATGGACGCGGCCTACGAAGGCTATCGTCTCCACGAAGCGGCGGAGGTCGGCCACTCGTTCGTGTGGGGAGATTTCTGCGACTGGTATCTTGAGTTGGCGAAGCACCGGCTGACAGGGGACCGCGAGTCGGCCCGGGACGTGGGACATACGCTGACGAGCGTGATGCGCGGCTGGCTTTCCCTCCTCCATCCGATCGTGCCCTTCGTCACGGAAGCGATCGCGGCGAGGTTGCCGGACGCGGATGCCGCGGGTTCGCTCGTCACGGGACCGTGGCCGGAATGCCCCGACGACTGGATCGACCCCGATGCGGATGCGGGCATCGAGGCGCTGCAGGAGTTTGTCGGGGCGGTGCGAGCGCTGCGGGCCGAATACGGCGTGGAGCCGGGAACCCGGGTGCGGGTCCGGGTGACGGATGCGTCGCCGGCGCTCCGGTCGGCCCTGGCTGAGGAGGAGGGGAGCATCGCGCGCCTGGCGGGGTTGTCCGAGGTGGAGCGTGTAACGGAGGACGCCGGCGCGGCTTCCGTGGACGGAGCCGGGGCGCACGCCGTACTCCGCTCGGGCGGGGGACTTTTCCTCCCGCTGGAGGGAGTCATCGACCTGGAGACCGAACGGGGGCGCATCCGTGCGGAGATGGAACGAACGGCGAACCTGCTGGCACGGAGCCGCGGAAAACTCGAGAACGCGGGCTTCCTCGGTAACGCGCCGGAGGAAGTCATTGAGCGGGAGCGGGAGAAAGTGACGTCGCTGGGAGCACAACGGACGCGCCTCGAGGAGAAGCTCCGATCGCTGCGGGCGGGGGTCTGACGCGCGCCGGGCCCGGAACCTCCGGGCAGGGGCCGGGAGCCCGCGAACGATTTGTTGCGTTCATCGCCGACGGGAAGCTCCTTTCGGCGATCATGGCCCTCCTCATCACGCTGGCGTGCGCAAGGGAGATGCCTCCGCCGGGCGCGCGGCCGGACGAGATCGCACCGTCCATCGTCCGCATCCGTCCCGCGCCGGACTCGACGGTCGTCGACTTCGACGGCGCGCTCGAAATCCGGTTCAGCGAACCCGTGCGGATACCGAACGGCCTTGCCAGGGAGATGTTCGTCACTCCGATGGAAGTGTACGAGGCGGAGACCGGATTCTCGGATCTGCGTCTCCGGCCGGAGGATGGGTGGCGGGACAGCGTCGCGTACTGTTTCACGATTCCGACCGATGGAATCAACGATCTCCTGCGCAACGGGATGGAAGTCCCCGTCGAATTCTGCTTCTCCACGGGAGCGGAGATCCCGGAAGCCATGGTCGAGGGAGAAGTGGTCGACGCGCTGACTGCGCAACCGCTGGAGGGGGCGCGGGTCATCTTCTGGGCGGGCCCGGATTCCGTCCCGTACGGCGCCATCACGGACAGCGTCGGAAGGTTCGCGGCGCGCGGGTTGCCCCCGGGCGAGTACGAGGCCTTCGGGTTCGTCGATCGCAATCGCAACATGCTTCCCGATCGCGCGCTGGAGTCCTATGACAGCGCGTCCGTGGCGGCCTCGCAGGACTCGCTGACGGAATTGAGGTTCGTCGTGGTGGCGCCGGATACGACGCCGCCCCTTCTCGCTCGCGCGCTCGTGGTGGGAAGCGAGACGGTGCAACTCGAATTCGATGACTACCTTCTCAATCCCCAACCGGAGGAACCCGGCATCGCGATTCGGGACTCCGCGACGAACGAAGCGCTGGAAATCGTGGCCAGCCTCCTCGGTTCGGCCGACGAGGTGATGTTTCCCTCCGACTCCGCCGCGCTGGCGGATTCCGTTGCGGCGGCGGATTCCGCGGCCGTCGAGGACTCGACGGCGGTCGGCGACACCGTGGCGGTGGAAGCTCCGAGCCCGGATTCCGCCGCCGCCCCGGCCTCCGATTCCGTCGCGGAAGAGGATCCCGTTCTTCCCTCGAGGTTCATCACCGTGCGGCTCGGGGCGGCGCTCGACTCCGGAACATACCGGGTTTCGGTTACGGGCGTGGTGAACGTGCGCGGTCTCGCGGGAGGCGGCGATACGTCCTTTGTGGCGGAGCCGGAGCCCCCGTCGGCCGACTCGGCGACGGTCGCCGACTCCGTCGCCGTTACGGACTCCGTCGCCGTTGCGGACTCTGTCGCGGCCGAGGGCGATTCCGTCGTGGTGGAGCAGGATTCGGTGCCACCGGCGCCCGACACTCTCGACATCCCCGGAGTCCCGCCGGACACCCTCGGAGCGCCGCCGGACACCCTTGGAGCGCCGCCGGACACCGCCGGAGCCCCGCCGGATACGGTTCGAAGGCGCGCTCCGCGTGGTGCGGGAAGAGCCCGATCGCCAAGGACGAAGAGGCGGCGCGCATGACGGATCCGCGCCGCCGGCTCCCCTCCATGGACGCACTCCTCAAGGAGCCCGAGGTCGTCCCCCTCATCGACGGCTACGGCCGCGAGACGGTGAAGGATTCGCTCCGCCGGGCCCTGGACCGTGCCCGCGCGGGAGCCGATCCGGAGCGGTCGGATCCGGCCGACCTCCTCCGGGCGGCGGAACGCGATCTGGAGGCGCGATCCCGGCGGTCGCTGCGGCCGACGCTGAACGGAACGGGCGTCGTGCTCCACACCAACCTCGGCCGGGCGCCGCTCGCCGACGCGGCGGGTCGCGCCCAGGCGGAGGCCGCCGGCTACGGGAACGTGGAGCTCTCCCTCGCGACGGGCCGCCGCGGCTCGCGATACGACCACTGCAGCGAAGTCGTGTGCGAGCTGACGGGTGCGGCGGCGGCGATCATCGCAAACAACAACGCGGCGGCCGTGGCGCTCGTCGTGAACGAACTGGCACGGGGTCGCGAGGTGCTCGTGTCCCGCGGGGAACTCGTCGAAATCGGAGGCACGTTCAGGATCCCCGACGTCGTGGGGAGGAGCGGCGGCCGGTTGCGGGAGGTCGGCACGACGAACCGGACGAGAGTCTCCGACTATGCGGGGGCCATCAACGAATCGACCGGGCTCATCCTGCGAGTCCACCCCTCGAACTACCGGGTCGAGGGCTTCTCGGCGCGCCCCTCGCTCGCGGCGCTGGTTTCTCTCGCGCGGGAGCGCGGGATCCCGCTCGCACACGACCTCGGCTCCGGACTGCTCGACGCCGGTCTCCTGCCCGGCTTCCCGGCGGGACCCACCGCGCGGGGATCGCTGGCCGCGGGCGTCGATCTTGCGACGTGGAGCGGCGACAAGCTCCTCGGGGGGCCGCAGGCCGGGATCATCGCCGGCGATGCGGCGTTGATCGGGCGTTTGCGCGGGAACCCCCTGCTGCGGGCGTTTCGGGTGGACAAGACGACGCTCGCCGCCCTCGAAGCCACGCTGATGCTCTACCGCGACCCGGAGCTCGCCGTCCGGCGCATACCGGCGCTGCGGATGCTGCGCGAGCCGGTGGAGGCGGTCGAAGCCCGCGCGGCCGCCGCACGCCTCGAGCCTCCACCGAGAAGTGGAGCCCGCGTGGAGGTGGTCCGGACCGAGGCCATGGTTGGAGGAGGCGCCTTTCCCGGCTTCACGGTTCCCTCGGCCGGCTGGGCTGTGACGGGGATCGATGTCGAGCGGCTCGCGGCCGAGTGCCGCGCCGGCTCCCGCCCGCTCATCGGCCGCATCGAGCGTGCGGCGTTCATCGTCGATGTGCGGACCCTGCCCGGGGAGGAGGCGGCCCGAGCTGCCGACGCTCTCACCTCGGCGCTCGACCGGCTCGCCGATGGCTGACGCCGTGAGGATCGCGGTCCTCGCGTCGGGAGGCGGTTCCAACTTCCAGGCGCTCGTCGATCGCTTCCAGCGCGCGGACAGCCCGGAGCGCGAGGTCGTCGGCGTGGTCGCGAGCCGCGAAGGGGCCGGCGTCCTCGAGCGCGCGCGGCGGGCCGGGGTGGCGTCGGCGGTCTCGCCCCCCGCATCGACGAGCGGCGGGGCGGCGATCTTCCTTCGCCGCACGCTCGACGAGTGGCGAAGCGACATCGTGGTCCTGGCCGGCTACATGAAACTCGTGCCCAAAGCCGTCGTGCGGGCCTACTGGGGGCGGATTCTGAACATCCACCCCGCGCTGCTGCCCTCCTTCGGCGGCCGGGGGATGTACGGCGCCCGCGTGCATCGCGCAGTCATCGACGCCGGCGTTCGGATCACCGGAGCGACCGTCCATTTCGTCGACGAGGCGTACGACCGGGGTCCGATCCTGTGCCAGTGGCCCGTACCCGTGCTCGCGGGCGATACTCCGGAGTCCGTCGCGGCCCGCGTACTGACGGTGGAGCACCGGATTCTGCCCGCGGCCGTGGAAGCGCTCGCTTCGGGGGCGGTCCGTCTGGAAGCGGACCGTCGGGTCCGCTGGGTTCGCGAGTGGTTCGAGACAGAAACGTTCACCAACCGGGAAGGATGAGAGGGGATGCCGACTGCGCTCGTGAGCGTTTCGGACAAGACGGGGATCGAGGACTTCTGTGCGGGACTGATCGCGCGGGGCTGGGAGATCGCGTCCACGGGAGGGACGATGCGGACGCTGCTCGCGGCGGGGCTGGAGGTCCGCGGCGTGAGCGACCTGACCGGCCATCCGGAGATGCTTGGCGGCCGCGTGAAGACGCTGCACCCGAGGGTGCACGGCGGGATCCTGGCCCGGCGCGAGGTGGCGGACGACCTGGATCAGCTTGCCGCGCACGGGATGGTTCCCATCGACCTCGTGGCCGTGAACCTGTACCCCTTCCGCGAGACCGTGGCCGGCGGGGACGTCACGCTCGAGGAGGCGCTGGAGCAGATCGACATCGGCGGCCCGACGATGCTCCGGGCATCGGCGAAGAACCATCCATCCGTCTGGTCCGTGTGCGACCCGGCCGACTACGGGCGGGTGCTCGACGCCCTCGATGCCGGGGACGCGCCGGAGACGCCGGAGCTGAGGCGGGAGCTGGCGGCCAAGGTGTTCGGGCACACCGCGGTTTATGACGCGGCGATTACCCGCTACCTGACCCGGCCGGATGGAACGGCGGATTCGACCGACCTCGCGGCGGAAGAGGCCGTCGTCCCGCTCGTGCGCGTGCAGTCGCTGCGCTACGGGGAGAATCCGGACCAGGAGGCCGCCTTCTTCCGCGACGGGGCGGGTCCGCCGCGGGGGATTCCCGCGCTCGCGCAACTGCACGGCCGGGAACTCTCGTTCAACAACATCCTCGACGTGGACGGGGCCCTCACGGCGATCGCGCCCTTTGCGTCCGGTGAGCGCGCCGCCTGCGCGATCCTCAAGCATTCGACGCCGTGCGGCCTCGCCGTCGGCACATCCCCGCTGGAGGCCTACGAGAAGGCGCTCACGTGCGACCCCGTTTCGGCGTTCGGTTCGGTCATCGCCTTCACGGACCCGCTGACGGAGGCCGTCGCGGAAGCCCTCTCCCGGAACTTCGTGGAATGCGTCGTGGCGCCGGGATACTCGGAGGATGCGCTCCGCCTCCTGCGGGCGAAGAAGAACATTCGGATCCTGAAGCCCGAAGCGGGCGCGGCGCTGGACGCGGGCGGCCATCTGCAGGAAGGGGTCGAAGTGCGCGGCGTGCGCGGCGGGGTCCTGCTGCAGGCGGCACCCCGACCGGCGTGCGAGGTGAATCGGGGGGCCGACGTCCCGACGGCGCGTGTTCCGAGCGACGCGGAGTGGGACGATCTCGCGTTCGCGTGGTCCGCGGTGCAGAGCGTGAAATCGAACGCGATCCTGCTCGCGCGCGACGGGGCGTCGATCGGAATCGGCGCGGGGCAGATGAGCCGCGTCGACTCGGTGGAGATTTCGATCCGCAAGGCCCGGGCGCAGGGGTTCGACGTGGCGGGCGCCGTCCTCGGGTCGGACGCGTTCTTCCCCTTCCGCGACGGCATCGATGCGGCGGCGGCCGCCGGGGTGACGGCGATCGCGCAGCCGGGCGGTTCGAAGCGCGATGCGGAGGTCGTCGAGGCCGCGAACGAGCACGGCATCGCGATGGTCTTCACCGGACGGCGGCTCTTCCGCCACTAGCGTTCTCGCCGTCCGAGGCCGAGCTGCGCGGCGGGAAGGGGTTGCGAAACACGCGGCGCCGGAACGGTTATATTTCAACAGGCAGCACCGAAGGTGAGCGGCCGGTGCCCGGCGAGGGCCGGAGGCCGAACGGCAAGGGAGAATCTCCATGGCGAACATTCATATTCCACCCGGCTGGCGGATCAGGGAGAGCGAAGCGACGCCGGAGTCGGTGTACCTCGACCGGCGGCAGTTCGTGGCCCGCATGGGCGGGGGCGCGATCCTTGCCGCCACCTCGCTCGCGTGCGGGCCCGGGGGAGCGGCGGGAGCCCAGCAGCGCGGCCCCCTCGACAACATCCCGGACACGCCGACCGCGGATCTCTATCCCGTGGCCGTGAACGATCCGCGCTTCACGCCCGGCGACCGCCACAAGGAGGTCTCGCCGGAGGAAATCGTGGCCACGTACAACAACTTCTACGAGTTCGGCACCGACAAGGACGGAGTGTGGCGCAACGTCGGTCCGTTCGAGGCCCGCCCGTGGGAACTGGAGGTCACGGGCCTCGTCGAGAACCCGGGCGTCTACGACCTCGTGGACCTCGAACGCGAGTTTCCGCTCGAGGAGCGGATCTACCGGCACCGCTGCGTGGAACGGTGGTCCGTCGTCGTGCCGTGGATCGGGTTCCCGCTGGCAACACTCCTGGAGAAGGTTCAGCCGCAGAACAGCGCGCGCTACGTCGGTTTCGTGACCTTCGACCGGCCGGAACAGGCCTTCGGCCAGAAGACGCAGACCTGGTGGCCGTGGCCGTATCACGAGGGGCTGCGGATGGACGAGGCGATGAACGAACTCGCCTTCGTAGTCACGGGCATGTACGGGCATCCGCTGCAGAAGCAGAACGGCGCGCCGGTCCGCATCCATCTGCCCTGGAAGTACGGGTACAAGAGTCCGAAGAGCATCGTCCGGATCGAGGTTACCGATGAACAACCCGCTACATTCTGGAATACCTCGACACCGGCCGAATACGGCTTCTACTCGAATGTGGATCCGGGCTTGCCCCACCCCCGCTGGTCCCAGGAGCAGGAGGAGATCGTCGGCACCGGACAGCGGGTTCCGACTCTTCCGTTCAACGGTTACGGCGAGTGGGTGGGGGAACTCTACGGCGGTCGCGTAACGCCGGTCGGAGACGTGCCGCACGCCCGCTGAGGTTTCGGCGGGCGGGGCTCCTTGACCCGCCCGCCATGCCCGGCTAGAGTCCCGCGGGCCCCGTGGTTGCGGAGCCCGCCCTGAATTCGAGATTTCCCCGAGACACATATAGATACGCCCTTGAGACGACGCGCGATCGTAGCGCTCGTGCTATTCCTGGGGGTTCTGGTCAGCCAGGGTTGCGGCGGCGAATACCCGCAATCCACGCTGCACCCCAGTTCGGACTCCGCCACGCTCATCGACCAGCTCTTCGACCAGATCTTCTGGTGGGCGGTCGGCGTGTTCGTCGTGGTGGCAGGCATCCTCATCTACGTGTTCGTGCGTTTTCGGGAACGCCCGGGCGACGGGCGGCCGAAGCAGGTCCACGGTCACCTTCTCCTCGAAGTCGTCTGGACGCTGGCCCCGGCCCTCATCCTCGTGGCCATCGCGATCCCGACCATGCGCGCCATCTTCATCATCGACCGCTCGACGCCGGATCCGGAAGCGCTCGTCATCGAGGTCATCGGCAAGCAGTGGTGGTGGGAATTCCGTTATCCGGAACTCGGCATCGTGACGGCGAACGAGGCGCACGTCCCGCTGGGCCGCACCGTCGACCTGCGGCTCCGCTCCGCGGACGTCATGCACTCGTTCTGGGTTCCGCGTCTGGCCGGAAAGCGGGACCTCGTGCCGGGCATCGAAAACCAGCTCTGGTTCCGGCCGGATTCGGTCGGCGTGTACCACGGACAGTGCGCCGAGTTCTGCGGCACGGCCCACGCCCTCATGGGGATGCGCCTGATCGTGGACGAACCCGGGGATTTCGAGCGCTGGGCCCGGGCGAACGCGGCGCCGGCTTCGACGCCCGCGGACGCGGAGGCGCGGGCGGGGCAGGGCGTGTTCATGGCGAACGCCTGCGTGAGCTGTCACGCGGTGAGGGGGACGCCGGCGGACGGGCAGTTCGGGCCCGATCTCACGCACTTCGGGAGCCGGCTCACGATCGCCTCGGGCGTCCTCGAGAACACGCCCGGGAACCTGGCGCGCTGGCTGGATTCCACCCAGCACGTGAAACCCGGGAATCCGATGCCCGAGGTCGAGCTGAGCGACGCGCAAATTCGGCAGCTCGTCGCCTATCTCGGCTCGCTCCGCTAGCGCCATGGCCATGACCGACGCGCATCCCACCGGGATCTGGAGCTGGCTGACGACGGTCGACCACAAGCGGATCGCGATCATGTACTTCGTGGTCGGGTTCGCCTTCCTGCTCGTCGCGGGCTTCGAGGGACAGCTCATCCGGCTCCAGCTCGCCGCCCCCGAGCGCAGCTTCCTCGATCCGGACCTCTACAACCAGCTGTTCACGATGCACGGCACGACGATGGTGTTCTTCGCCGGCATGCCGCTCGTCGTCGCCTTCTTCAACTTCGTCGTGCCCCTGCAGATCGGGGCGCGCGACGTCGCCTTTCCGCGCTTGAACGCCTTCTCCTTCTGGGTCTTCCTCTTCGGTGGCCTCTTCCTGTATGCGAGCGTCCCCCTCCGGATGATGCCCGACGGGGGCTGGTTCGCGTACATGCCGCTGACGAACCGCGAGTATTCGCCGGGTCTCGGCATCGACTTCTACGTCCTCTCGCTCCTGCTTTCCGGCGTGGGGTCGATTGCGGGCGGGCTGAACTTCCTCGTCACGATCCTCAACATGAGGGCGCCGGGGATGACGTTCATGAGGATGCCGCTCTTCACCTGGATGGCGCTCATCGTCTCCGCGCTCATCCTGCTCGCCTTCCCGCCCTTCACGGTGGGCCTGATCTTCATGCTCTTCGACCGCAGCTTCGGGACGCACTTCTTCGACGCGGCGGCGGGCGCGGACCCCATCCTCTGGCAGCACCTGTTCTGGGTCTTCGGCCACCCCGAGGTCTACATCCTCATCCTGCCGGCCTTCGGCATCGTATCCGACGTGATCCCGACGTTCTCGCGGAAGATCCTGTTCGGGTATCCCGTCGTCGTCTTCTCGGGCGTGCTCATCGCCTTCCTCGGCTTCGGCGTCTGGGTCCACCACATGTTCTCGGTCGGACTCGGGCCGGTCGTGAACGCGGTCTTCGGCGGGACGACGATGCTCATCGCGATTCCCACGGGGATCAAGATCTTCAACTGGATCGCGACGATGTGGGGGGGACGTTTACGCTTCCGAACGGCGATGCTCTACGCGGCCGGACTCGTGGCGACGTTCACGATCGGCGGCCTGAGCGGCGTCATGCACAGTTCGCCGCCGGCGGACCTGCAGCAGACGGATACGTACTTCGTGGTGGCGCACTTCCACTACGTGCTCATCGGCGGCACCGTGTTCGGCCTTTTCTGCGGCTTCTACTACTGGTTCCCGAAGGCGACGGGGCGGATGCTGCACGAGGGCCTGGGGAAGGCCCACTTCTGGCTCACCTTCCTCGCGCTGAACGTGACCTTCTTCCCGATGCACTTCTCGGGGCTCCTGGGGATGCCGAGGCGGACCTACACGTACGCGGAAGGGCTCGGGCTGGACATCTTCAACCTGATCTCGACGATCGGGGCTTTCATCTTCACGCTCTCCTTCGTGCCGCTGGTCTGGAATCTGTGGCGCACATGGCGGCGCGGGGAGGCGGCCGGACACAACCCGTGGGACGCGTCGACGCTCGAATGGACGACGGCCTCGCCGCCGCCGCACTACAACTTCGCGGAGATCCCGACGGTCGACCGGCGGGATCCGCTCTGGCATCCCTACATCGAACCGGAGTCGCGCGACGAGGGGGATGAACCCGGGGGTGCCGTGCCGCGGCGGCAGCCGGACGAGCCGCCGGAGCCGGTGGTCATGCCGAATCCGTCGTACTGGCCGCTCGTACTCGCCGTCGGGATGCTCCTCATGACGATCGGCGCGCTCGGGTCGCTCGGGCTCACGCTCTTTGGTCTGTTCGTGACGGCGGTGGGACTCTTCGCGTGGGCCTTCGAGCCCCCGTTCGGCGAGGAGGCGCACTGATGGAGGGGCCGACCTCGACGGGAATCCCGAACCGCAAGCTCGCGATGTGGACCTTTATCGGGTCCGAGTGCATGCTCTTCGGCACGCTGATCGCCACGTACATGATCTATCGCGGCCGGAACCTCGTGCCGCCCTACCCGCACGACCTCCTGAACATCCCGTTCATCACGGTCACGACCTTCGTGCTCCTCATGAGCAGCCTCATGATGGTGCTCGCGCTCGCGGCGGTGCAGAGGAACGACCTGCGGGCGACGAAGCTGTGGCTCGGCCTGACGGCGCTCTTCGGCCTGATCTTCCTCGGCGGCCAGTACTACGAGTTCAGCCACTTCGTCCACGAAGGGCTGCCGCTGTCGCGGAACCTCTTCTCGTCGACCTTCTTCGTCCTGACGGGAACGCACGGGGCCCACGTCGCCGGAGGCGTGATCTGGCTGACCACGCTCCTCGTGAGGACGGTGAACGGGAAGCTCGACGCCCGCCATGCGGAGACGGTGGAGATCGCCGGACTCTACTGGCACTTCGTGGACGTCGTGTGGATTATCCTCTTCACCCTCATCTACCTGCTGGTGTGAGGCACACGTGAGCCGCCACTCCGCCGAATCGCACCCGAGCACGCGCCTCTACGTCGCCATCGCGGTGATCCTCGCCGCGCTGACGGCGCTCGAGGTGATGGTGTTCTACATCGAGGCGCTCGCTCCCGTGCTCATTCCGATCCTCCTCGTGATGATGGCGGCGAAGTTCGCGCTCGTCGCGATGTTCTTCATGCACCTGAAATCCGACGGCCCGGTCCTCACGGCCATCTTCGCCTGGGGGGTCTTCATCGCCACGGCGATCGTCGTCGGATTGATGGCGATCTTCGGCAAGTTCGGCGCCTGATTTCGAGCCGTCAGCAGGGTGTCGGGCCGTCAGCGGGTGTCTGGCAGTCGGGCCTTCAGCGGGCGGGTGTCGCGGAGAGCGCGTAGAGGAAGAGGTTCACGCCCATCCTGATCGCGGACTCCCGTATCTCGGGCGCGTCCCCGTGCACGCCCTCATCCTCCCAGCCGTCCCCCAGATCGGATTCGAAGCTGTAGTAAACTGCGAGGCGGCCATCGAGGAAAATGCCGAACCCCTGCGCGGGATTCCCGTCGTGCTCGTGAATCTTGGGCAGGCCGTCCGGCATCTCGTAGAAGATCCGGTAGATGCTGTGCTCGAGCGGCACTTCGGCGAGGGGAAGGTCCGGGAAGAGGCGGGCGATCTCCCGGCGAAAGGACTCGTCCAGGCCGTAGTTGTCGTCCACGTGGAGGAAGCCGCCCCCGTACAGGTAGGCGCGCAGCCGTTCGATCTCGAGTGCGGTGAAGGACATGTTCCCGTGTCCCGTCGCGTACAGGTACGGGTGGTCGGCGAGGTCGGGATCCGCGGCGCCCACCTCCGCGGGCCGGCCGGCGACCGGAATCCCCGTCCGGGACCGGATCTGCTCGAGGAGGTTGTCGAGGCTCGAGGGGTTCGCGTACCAGTCGCCCCCGCCGTCGTAGCGCAGGCGTGCGATCGTCGGCGGCTCCGTCCGCAGCGACCCGCCCGGCGGCTGGCCGGCGAGGCTCGGACAGGACCCGAGCGCGGCGAGCGCGGCGGCGGCGACCGTGACGAATCCGAGCACCATCTGCGGCGTGCGGTCGCCCCGCCGCTGCGTGGCGCGGCAATGCGGACAGATTCGCGTCGCGTCCGGCACGTTGCACTTGCAGCGCCGGCACGGCTTCATACGAACTCCTCGGCCACGGCCCGACCTGGGTTCATCCTGGCGCCTCGATCGCAGGGCGCGGCACTTCGGCCGCGCGGGTCCCACCCCTAGTGTCGTGTCCCGGAAATACCTCGGCTATTCGAGCGCCGATGCATCCGGCCCCACGGCGTTGCTCCTCCTCGAAATGGCGATACCATTCCTCGTCGGAGCGCCTTGCGGGATCCGGCGCCTCGGCACTCTCGGTAGCTCGTGTATTTCCGGGACGCGACACTAGATTATCGGTTCGCGCGGTCCGTGGCGAAGGCTTAGGATGTGCCGCGCGACGGGCCGCTTTCCGGCCTGCCGGACCACGAGGACCTGGACGATGCGTCGATACTCGGCCTACGACCCCCCTGAGTACGTCTCCTGGCAGCCGGACCCCGAACTCCTCGAGGAGTACAGGTCGCGCATCCGGACGGACGCCGCCCGCGAGCGGGAGATCGCCGCGCTGCCTCCCGAGGCGTACATCGCCCTGTATCGGGGACTCCTCCGCTTCCGCCTCAGCGATATCGCGCTCACGAGGTGGGTGAAGCAGGGCGTGATCTCGAAGGCGTGGCTCGCGACCGGTGAGGAAGCCGTGACGGTGGGGGCGGTGAATGCGCTCGAACGCCGCGGTTCCGAGGGGGACATCGTGGGTCCCATGATCCGCAACCAGGGCGCGAACCACGAGATGGGCATGCCGATGGCGGAGGTGTTCCGCACCTACCTCGGGACGGCGGACGCCCCCGCGGAGGGACGGGATCTGCACCTGGGAGATCTGCGCTACGGCGTGTGTCCGCCCATCAGCATGGTCGCCACGCTGTCGACGGTCATGAACGGATTCGCCCTCGCGTTCCGGATTCGCGGAGAGCCGCGGGTAGCGCTGACCTGGGTCGGGGACGGCGCGACGAAACACGGCGAGGCGCACGAGGCGTTCGCCTTCGCGGCATCGCTCGGGCTGCCGATCGTCTTCATCATCCAGAACAACCAGGTGGCGCTCGGCACGCGGCTGGACCAGCATCACGTGCCGCCCGATTTCTCGGCCTGGGGCGCGGCGTACGGGATCCCCTCGGAATCGGTGGACGGGAACCACGTGCTCGAGGTCTACGCGGCAACGCGGGTGGCCGTCGAACGCTGCCGGCGGGGAGAGGGTCCGCAACTCATCGAGGCTCGTACCTTCCGCATGGGAGGACACGCGACGCATGACGTGCGTGAGGCCCGCGCCATCTTTTCGCGCGAGCTGTTCCGGTACTGGGGGCGGCGCGACCCGATCGGACTCTATGAAGAGTACCTGGCGGGGATCGACCTCGGAGTCGCCGGCGCCGGCAACCTGCGAGACCGGAACCTCCGGAAGCTCGCATTGGTGGAGCGGGAAGTGGAGGAGGAGATCGAGCAGGCCGCAGGCGAGGCTTTGGCGAGCCGTGAAAGCGCCGCACCCCGCGGCGAAACCGTGACGCACGGCGTGTACGACGGGGTGTCGGCATGACGGGCGGCGGCGCTCGCCCGCGGCGCTCGGGCACGATCGAGGGCGCCTCGTGGACGGTGTACGAGGCCGTCCGCGCGCGGTCCGGGCTCGGTCTCGGCTACTTCGTCTGCGACGATCCGGAGGTGGCGGACCGACGGACGGCGCTTCCCGCCGGACTCGCCGTCTCCGATCTCGACGACGAGGCCTTCCACGCGTTGTGGGAGGCGGGACGACCGCTCACGCCGACCGAGCGCCGGGTCGTCGATGGCAACGGAGCGATCTGGCTTGCCCAGAGCATGGGACCGGTCTGGGCGGAGGGGGGGCGCGCGGCGGATACCGTAGGCCTCCGGCTGTGCTGCATCAGCGCGCATCGCCCGGTGGTGGAGCTGAACGGCGCCACGCACTCCGAGATGTCGGACGCGGAACTGATCGCGCGCGTCGCCCCCCCCGAAGGAGTCGCGCCATCCTCCGACTGACGTTTCTCGGAACGGCTTCCTCGCGGCCGACGGTGTCGCGGAACGTTTCGTCGCTCGCACTGAAGCGCGAGGGGCGGTTGTTCCTCCTCGACTGCGGCGAGGGGACGCAACGGCAGATGATGCGGTACGGGGTGGGCTTCTCGCTCGACGACATCCTCATCACGCACCTCCACTCCGACCACTATCTGGGGCTCGCGGGCCTGCTCCGCACGATGAGCCTCCAGGGGCGCAATGAGCCGCTCCGGATCTGGGCGCCGCACGGCACGGGCGAGACGATCCGCGCGCTCCGGGACCTGGGAGGGGATCGTCTGGCCTTCGACGCGACGGTGCACGAACTCCGGGCGGGCGATGCGGTCGAAGGGGAAGGGTTTCGGGTGGAGGCATTCGCGACCGAGCATACGCGGCGCTCGCTCGGATACGCCCTCGTCGAGGATGTTCGTCCCGGAAGGTTCGATGTGGCGGCCGCCCGGGAAATGGGTGTCCCCGAAGGCCCGCTCTTCGGCCGCCTCCATCGCGGGGAGAGCGTGGATCTCGAGGACGGCCGGTGCGTCCACCCCGCGGAGCTCGTGGGTCCGCCGCGGCCGGGCAGGAAAGTCGTGTACACGGGGGACACGCGTCCCTCTGCCGAAACGGTCCGGATCTCGCGCGACGCCGACGTCCTCGTGCATGAGGCGACGTTCACGGAGGAGGAACGGGGTCGGGCGCGGGAGACCGGCCACTCCACCGCCGCCGACGCGGCCCGGGTCGCGCGCGAGGCGGGCGTGCGGCGGCTCGTTCTGACACACATCAGCGCCCGCTACGCCGAGCGGCCGGCACAGCTGCTCGAGGAAGCGCGTGTGGTGTTCCCGGGGGCGGAACTCGCCCGCGACGGCTGGTCCACCGACGTCCCCTTCGATGACGCGGAGCCGGGAGATCCGGACCCTTGATCCGGGTGCGCGTACCCGGGGACAAGTCGATCTCCCACCGCGCCGCGCTCATCGCGCCGCTCGCCTCGTCGGCGTCCGTCGTGCGCGGTCTCTCCGACGGCGCCGACGTGCGGGCCAGCGTACGCGCGATGCAGCGGCTCGGCGCCGCCGTCGAGTGTGAGGAGGAAGAGCGCGGACTCACGATCCGCTGTGCGGGCGGCGGGTTCCACGTCACCTCGGCTCCGCGGCTCGATTGCGGAAACAGCGGGACGACGGCGCGCCTCCTCGCCGGGATCCTGGCGGGTTCCGGCGTCGCGGCCGTCCTGGACGGCGATCCATCGCTTCGCAGCCGTCCCATGCGCCGCGTCATCTATCCGTTGCAGGCCATGGGGGCGCGGATCGAGTACGACGGAGAGCCGGACCGGCTTCCCGTGCGGTTTCGCGGGCGAGCCACGGGGACGTTGAGGACGCTGCGCCACCGCGGCCGGGTCGCCAGCGCCCAGGTCAAGTCGGCCGTGCTTCTCGCCGGCGTCCTGGGCCGCGTACGCGTCGAAGTCAGCGAGCCCGCCCTCTCCCGGGACCACACCGAGCGCATGCTGGCCGGGATGGGGGTGCCGCTCGCATTCGATCCCGGGCGGACCGGGGCGGGGGAGGTGCGCTTCGACCCATCCGATTGGGAGGGTGCGCTCGAGGGTCTCCGCATGACCGTTCCCGGAGACCCGTCCTCGGCCGCCTTCCTGATCGGGGCGTCGCTCCTCGGCGGCCGCACGGTGAGGGTGGCGGACGTGGCGGCCAACCCCGGTCGCATCGGTTTTCTTTCCGTGCTCGAGGAGATGGGGGCCGTGGTCGACCGGGACCCCGCGCCGACGCAGGGCGGGGAACCGCGGGAGACGTGGACCGTCCATCCCCCCGATGACCTGCGGGCGTTCTCGATCGGCGGCGACCTGATCCCGCGGGTGATCGACGAGGTTCCGCTCCTCGCCGTCCTGGCCGCCCGGGCGCGGGGCCGTTCGGAGATTCGCGACGCCGCCGAGTTGCGCGTGAAGGAGAGCGACCGTCTTGCCGTCCTGGCCCGGACGCTCGAGAAACTCGGCGTCGTCGTGGAGGAAAGGTCCGACGGACTCACGATCCGGGGCCGGGGCGGACGGCTGCGCGGCGACGTCGAGACGCGCGGCGATCACCGGATCGCCATGGCGTTCGGAGTCCTCGACACGGCGGGAGACGCCGACCTGCGGATCGACGACCGGGCGTGCGCAGACGTCTCGTACCCGGATTTCTGGGACGCCCTGGAGCCCTTCCGCGACGGCTCACGCCGAGCGCCTTCTCCGCGAACGGGACGGGTGATCGCGGTGGACGGCCCCGCCGCTTCCGGCAAGAGCAGCACGGCCCGCAGCGTGGCCCGACGACTCGGCTTCGTGCATGTGAACTCCGGATTGCTCTACCGGGCGATCGCCTGGTGGGCGCTCGACAGGGGCATCGCGGAAGACGAGCCGTCGATCGAGGCTGCGGTGCCCGGGCTCGACGTCGATCTCGTCCCCGCGCACGACGGGTTCGAGGTGTCCGTCGCGGGGACCCGGCCCGGCCCCGGCCTCGAATCGTCCGACGTGACCGCGCGGGTGTCCGCCGTTTCCGCGCTTCCGGCGGTTCGGGCGGTCGTGCTGGAGCGGCTGCGCCGGGCGGGCCGCCGCCACGAGATCGTCTGCGAGGGACGTGACATCGGCACCGAAGTCTTCCCCGACGCGGAGCTGAAGGTCTTCCTCGTCGCGGACGTCGGCGAGAGAGCCCGCCGTCGACTGCGCCAGCGCGCCGTTCCCTTCACGGACGACGACCTCAAGCGCGAGATCCGGCGGATCGAGGCGCGCGACCGGCTGGATCGATCGCGTCCGCTGTCCCCGCTCCGGCGAGCGCCCGATGCGTTCGAGATCGACACGACCATCATGTCCCCGGACCGCGTCGTGGACGCCATCCTCGAGCTTGCGGCCTCCGCTTTCCGTTGACGCTCCCGCAGCGCGAATCTAAGTTGGCGTACTGTTCGAGGACCGTGGCGGAAAAAGTGGCGCTTCGCCCCGGATCCTGTGGAGACCCGACACCAGGGGATCGGCCGGCGGCTGGGCGGAGATGGTGATGCTCGGTCGGGGTCGATTCTTTTTTGCCACGAGGCCCGGCGGGACGCACCGTTGGCCCCGCGCGGGAGCTTGATTCCCTATGCCCGACGACACGAACCCTCAGACCGAAGTTCCCGAGACGGACATCCCCGAGACGGAAACCCCCGAGACCACGGACGCGTCGACGGAAGCCGACGACGCCGCTCAGGAAGAGGTGGAGGTCGCCGTCGCGACGCCGGCCGCCTTCGAGCCCAGTGCCATCGACCTGGATCTCGATGCGGATCCCCGGGATGACTCACAGCACGATCAGGCCGAATACGCCGAACTCTACGCGCTCTACGAGGACACCCTCAGTCGCATCACCGAAGGTGAGATCGTCTCCGCGCAGGTCATCGGAAAGACGGAGACGGACATCATCCTGGATGTCGGCTTCAAGTCCGAAGGAGCCGTCCCGCTCGAAGAGTTCGCGGATCCGGACGAAGTTGAGATGGGCGATTCCGTGGATGTCCTCCTCGAGAGCCTCGAGGATGAGGAAGGCGTCGTCGTCCTTTCGAAGAAGAAGGCGGATTTCCTCCGCGTCTGGGAGAAGATCAAGGACGCCTTCGACAACAACCGTCCGGTGCAGGGGCGAATCAAGCGGAAGATCAAGGGTGGCGTGACGGTCGATCTCATGGGGGTCGACGCGTTCCTGCCCGGATCCCAGATCGCGCTTCGCCGCGTACCCAACGTCGACGATCTTCTGGGCGACGAGTACGACTTCAAGATCCTCAAGCTAAACAAGCGCCGCCGGAACATCGTGGTGAGCCGTCGCGTCCTTCTCGAAGAGGAGCGGGCAGGGAAGCGAGAGGAACTCAAGAAGGAGCTGTCCGTGGGCGACGTGCGCCCCGGAATCGTCAAGAACATCACGGACTTCGGCGCCTTCATCGACCTCGGCGGGATGGACGGCCTCCTCCACATCACCGACATGTCCTGGGGGCGCATCGGCCATCCGTCGGAAGTCTGCGAGATCGGCCAGTCGCTCGAGATCAAGATCCTCGACATCGACTGGGACCGGGAGAGGATCTCGCTCGGCCTCAAGCAGCTTCAGGAGTACCCCTGGAAGAACGTGGCCGAGAAGTACCCGGTCGGGACGCGCGTGCTGGGCCGGGTCGTCTCGATTACGAACTACGGCGCCTTCGTCGAACTCGAGCGCGGGATCGAGGGTCTCGTCCACATCTCCGAGATGTCATGGACCCGCAACGTCCGCCATCCCTCCCAGCTCGTCGGCATCAACGACAAGGTCGAATGCGTCGTGCTGCGCGTCGATGAGGAGGCACAGAAGATCTCGCTCGGGATGAAGCAGGTGGAGGAGGACCCGTGGTTGGCGCTGCCGGCGCAGTACCCGCCGGGGACGAAGATCCGCGGGCTGGTCCGCAACCTCACGTCCTTCGGCGCCTTCGTGGAGGTCGAGGCGGGAATCGACGGCCTCGTCCATATCTCCGACATGAGCTGGACGCGGCGCGTGCAGCATCCGGCCGAGGTGCTCCGGAAGGGGGAGGAGGTCGATGTCGTCGTGCTCTCGATCGATCCCGACCAGAAGCGGATCTCCCTCGGTTTGAAGCAGGTGCAGGAAGATCCGTGGTACCAGCTTGCGCAGGCGTACCAGCCGGGACGGGAAGTGGCGGGCTCGATCACCCGCCTGCTCGAGAAGGGCGTCGTCGTGGACCTCGGGAGCGATCTCGAAGGATTCGTGCCGATCTCGCAACTCGGCGTGGAGGCGCCGGTCGCCGAGCCCGCCGACCACTTCGACGAGGGGCATCGGCTGGAACTGCGCGTACTCGAGACGGATCCCATCAACCGCCGCATCGTTCTTGCCGTCGTGGACGCACCCGATGTCCCGTACGCCGCCGAAGAGGTAGAGTACGAGAACATGGCGGCGTCGAAGTCGGGCTCCGCGGCGGATGACACGGACGAGGGGGAGCAGTCCGATTCCGGTGGTGAGGCAGGGGAGTAGCCCCTTCCGCGAGCGGCGCAGGGCAGCGCGGAGACGCGTAGCCCTCGGTTGCGGCGCCGTGCTGGTCGCGGCCGCGGGTTGTGCGTTCATCGCCGGCAACCCACCCGTCGAGATGGCCACGTCGAGCACTGTGGATCGGGAAGGGGCGCAGGCCGCACTCCGCCTCGCCGAGTCCGACTACGAGCAGGGACGCTTCGCCGCCGCCGCGGCGCGCGCGGATTCCCTCGAAGCCGCATGGCGTGAACTGGAACCTCTCCGGGGTCTCGCGGACCGGGCCCTCTCCGTGGCGGGTCGGGCGCTGGAAGCACAGAGGCTCCCGGGCGCCGCTGCGGATCGTTACGGCAGGCTCCTCGCGCGGGGGCCCGCCGCCCCCCTCGGAACGGCCACCCTGGAGCGACTGGTTCGGATCCTCTCCGACACAGGCCGCGAGCCCGAAGCGGTCGCTGCGATCCTCTCCGCGCCCGGGGGACTGGAGACGATCGGTGCGGAGAATCTCCGCCGGTTGACCGGCGCCCTCACGCTCCAGGAATTACGCGCGTTGACCGGGAACTTCCCGCCGGAGACGGCTGCCGCCGCGATCGTTCATACCCAACTCATCCGTCTGCTCATCGTCGAGGAGCAGGGGGACGAGGCGAGGCGTCTGGCCGCCCGCATCCTGGACGGGCAGCCCGCCGAACCGGAGCGTGTTACGGCGGAGATGATCGTCGGGGCGGAAACGGATCTCGGCAGCGGCAGCGCGCGCATCGGCGCGATCCTCCCGCTCACGGGGGACCTCGCGGCTCTGGGCCGGGTGCTGCGCGAGGGGATCGAACTAGCGGTCGAGCGATACCGTGACGAGCGCCCGGCCGGGTTCGATATCGAACTCATCTTCGTCGATGACGAATCGAATCCGGAGAACACGGCGAACCTCGTGCGGTCGCTCGAACGACAGGACGTGGTCGCGATCCTGGGTCCGCTTCGCTCCGAGTCGTTCGCGGCGGCGTCGCGGGCCCGCGGGAATCAGAGATTGCCGGTCATCAGCCCCACGGCGACGGACGTACTGAGGCCCGGGTCGGCGACCTATACGCTCTACGATGCGGGGACGCGCGTCTCGGACGTGGCGGGGGAACTGGCGCGCTGGACGTTGGAGGATCTGCGGCTCCGCCGGGTCGCCGTTCTCGAGCCGGATGGGGTCGGGCTCGGAGGCGCGATCGATGCGTTCACGCGAACGATCCGGGAGAACGGCGGTCTGCTCGTGGGGCACGAACGCTACGATCCGGGGGTCACGACCTTCCAGGCACCCATCGAAGCCGTCGCGGCCTCGGAGCCCGACGTCGTCTTCGCCCCGGCGGCGTCCGTGTCCGGCGTCCTCGCCATCGCGCCTCAACTCTTCTATTACGGGCTCTACAACGTGATCGTGCTGGGGAGCGGGGCCTGGGCCGAGCCGGCCGCGTTGCGCCGTCTCGAACGCTTCGCGACGGACCATCGCGTGATCGGTCTCGCGACGGACCGCGTCAGCCCGGGTACGCCGTGGCGGCGATTCGTCGCGGATTATGAGAGACGATACCGAAAGACGTTGCGGGACAACATTATGCCGGCTCTGGCACACGATGCGACGCTCCTGGTTCTCTCCGCTCTCGATGGCGCGAGACTGCCGATCCCGGCCGCGCTCGCGGCATACCTCGAATCGGGACCGGAAGTCGAGGGCGTGACGGGCCGTCTGCGTCCCGACGCCGAGCGGTCGGTCGTACGGCGCTCCACGGAGATCCGCATGCTGGTGGACGGTTCGCCCGTGGAGGCGAACAGAGAGGAACTTCTCACCTGGCTGGCGGAGGTGCGTGCGGCGCCGTCTCCCTTTGCGCCGCGCGACTCGCTGCGCGTGGACACCCTGCGTGCGGACACGCGGCCCCGGGCGCGAACGGCGAGCATCCGGTGAGCATGCGCGAGAGGCTGGCCGAACTCGAGTCCCGATCCGAGCGGGCCGCGCGCGGAGACCCGGATCGGCTCGCCCGCCAGCACGCGCGCGGCAAGCTGGGCGCCAGGGAGCGCCTCGAGATCCTCCTCGACGAGGGGAGCTTCGTGGAGTTCGACCGCTTCGTCGAGCACCGCTGCACGGACTTCGGGCTTGGGGACCGGCGCGTCCCGGGCGATGGCGTCATCACCGGCTACGGCCGCATCGACGGGCGAACCGTCTATGTGTTCAGCCAGGATTTCACGGTCTTCGGAGGCTCGCTCTCGGAAGCGCACGCCGGCAAGATCGTGAAGGTCCTGGATCTCGCGACGCGAAACGGCGCCCCATTCATCGGCATTAACGACTCGGGTGGCGCACGGATTCAGGAAGGGGTCGCCTCGCTCGGCGGCTATGCGGACATCTTCCTGCGAAACACGCTGGCGTCGGGCGTGATCCCGCAACTGAGCGCGATCCTGGGGCCATGTTCCGGAGGCGCGGTCTACAGCCCCGCCATCACGGACTTCGTGTTCATGGTGGACGGAGTGAGCCACATGTTCATCACGGGCCCCGGCGTCGTGAAGACGGTGACGCACGAGGACGTGACGTTCGACGAACTCGGCGGCGCCGCCGTGCACGCAAGCCGGTCCGGCGTGGCGCACTTCCGGTCGGCGACCGAGGTCGAGGCGCTCGGCGCCGTGCGCCGGCTCCTTTCCTACCTGCCTTCGAACAACCAGGAGACGCCCCCGTGGCGGGAGACGACGGACCCGGCGGACCGGGCCGACGCGGCGCTTCTCGAGATCGTGCCCGACGACCCGAAGCTCCCGTACGACATGCTGGACATCATCCGTCGCGTCGTCGACGCCGACAGCCTGATGGAGGTTCACGCCGAGTACGCCCGCAACATCATCACGGGCTTCGCCCGACTCGGGGGGAACGCCGTGGGCATCATCGGCAACCAGCCCGCGGTCCTCGCCGGCGTCCTGGACAGCGATGCGAGCATCAAGGCCGCGCGGTTCGTCCGCTTCTGCGATGCGTTCAACGTTCCGCTGGTGACCTTCGAGGATGTGCCCGGCTTTCTCCCGGGACTGAGGGAGGAGCACGAGGGCATCATCCGAAACGGCGCGAAGCTCCTCTTCGCGTACTGCGAGGCGACAGTGCCGAAGCTCACCGTCATCACGCGCAAGGCCTACGGCGGCGCGTACGACGTCATGTCGTCCAAGCATATCCGTGGCGACCTCAACCTCGCCTGGCCGAGCGCGGAGATCGCGGTGATGGGCGCGAAGGGTGCGGTGGAGGTCCTCTTCCGGCGCGAGATCGCCGCGGCCGAGGACCCCGTGGCGCGCACGGCCGAACTCGAAGCGGAATATCGGGCGAAGTTCGCCAACCCCTATCTCGCCGCCGAGCGCGGGTTCATCGACGATGTGATCGACCCCCGCGAGACGCGCGCGCGTCTCGTTTCGGGGCTCGAGGCCATGGCCGAGAAGCGCGATCGCAACCCGCCCAGGAAGCACGGCAATATTCCGTTGTGAACCCCTCCGAGGCCGGATGTTCGACAAGGTTCTGATCGCGAACCGCGGCGAGATCGCGGTTCGGATCATCCGCGCGTGCCACGAGGAAGGCCTCGGGACGGTCGCCGTCTGCTCCGACGTGGATCGCCGGGCCCCCCACGTGCTTCTCGCGGGCGAGGCGGTCCGGATCGGGGGGGCTGCCGCCGCGGAGAGCTACCTGTCGATCGACAGGCTCCTCGCGGCCGCGGAGGAGACGGGGGCGGGGGCGGTTCATCCGGGGTACGGCTTTCTGGCCGAGAACGCCGGTTTCGCTCGCGCCGTCGAAGCCGCGGGTCTCGTGTACATCGGACCTCCCGCCGACGCGATCGAAATCATGGGCGACAAGACGCGGGCCCGGGCGCGGATGGTGGGAGCCGGAGTGCCCGTGATACCTGGCAGCGCCCCGCTCGATTCCGCGCGCGACGCCATCGTCGAAGCTGAACGGATCGGGTTCCCCGTCCTCCTGAAGGCGGCGGCCGGTGGGGGCGGCAAGGGCATGCACGTCGTCTCCGACGAGGAGCAGATGGCCGGAGCGTTCGGGCGCGCGACGCGGGAGGCACAGAGCGCCTTCGGCGACGGACGCGTGTTCGCGGAGCGCTTCCTCGGTTCCCCCCGGCACATCGAGATCCAGGTGCTCGCCGACGACGAGCGAACCGTGGACTTCGGCGAGCGGGAGTGCTCGATCCAGCGGCGACACCAGAAGCTGATCGAAGAAGCGCCGTCCACGGCGATCGATGATGCGCTCCGGCGCCGAATGGCGGAGGTTGCCGTGCGGGCGGCGGCGGCGGTCGGCTACCGCGGCGCGGGCACGGTCGAGTTCCTGGTCGAAGAGGGCGAGTTCTTCTTCCTCGAGATGAACACCCGGATTCAGGTCGAGCACCCGGTGACGGAACTCGTCACCGGCGTGGACCTCGTCCGTCAGCAACTGCGCGTCGCCCGGGGGCTCCCGCTGCTCGGCGGCGGAGAGCCGCCCGCCGCGCGCGGGCACGCGATCGAATGCCGGATCAACGCGGAGGACCCGGCCGACGGATTCCTCCCATCCATGGGTCGAATCGACCGTCTCGAAGTGCCGACGGGGCCCGGCGTACGCTGGGATGGCGGGATCCGGAACGGGTCGGAAGTCGGCCCGCACTACGACTCGCTGCTCGGCAAGCTGGTCGTCCACGCCTCGGATCGGGACGCTGCGATCCGGCGCATGCGGTCCGCGCTCGAGGGGCTCGTCATCGGCGGTGTCGAGACGACGGTCCCCTGGCATCTCGCGGTGATGGACGAAGCCGACTACCGGGCGAACGATCTCTCCATCCGGTACGTGGAGGAACACCCCGGACTCGGAGGGGCCGCGGACCCCGGGCTGCGCGACGTGGCCATGGCGACCGCGGTGCTCCTCGCGGATGAGGACCGGCCGCGGGTCGTTGCCGGCGGTGCGCGCCGCTCCGGCGACGGAGGGAACGGGCTGTCGGCCTGGATGCGGGCGGATCGGGACTGGTGAGGCCGTCATGAAGTACCACGTGGAGGTGGACGGCGCGGGCTTCGAGGTCGAACGGCTGGTCTCCGGGCTGCGCCTGAACGGTTCGGAGCGGGCAGCGGAGTTCGCGTGGCTGGCGGATGGTGAAGTCCAGCTCACCCTGGATGGGGCGAACCACCGCGTGTTCGCGCGCCGGACGCCCGCCGGGTGGCGGCTGACCGTGCGCGGTCGGACCTTCGACGTCACGGTGGAGGACGAACGTACCCGGGCGCTCCGCGCACTGGCCGATCAAGGCGCTGGGGGGCGGGGACCGCAGGAGTTGCGCGCGCCGATGCCGGGGCTGATCACGCGGGTTCTCGCAGAAGCCGGGCAGCGCGTGAGCGCCGGCGATGGACTGGTCGTGATCGAAGCCATGAAGATGGAGAACGAATTGCGCGCCCGTGAACCGGGAACGGTGGCCGAAATCGAGGTCCGCGCAGGTGATGTCGTGGATCGCGACCAGGTTCTCGTGACGCTCGAGGCGGAGACCCCGTGAACGCACGGCGCCCGGTCTTCTCCACCACGAGCGGGATCGAAATCGATCCGGTCTACGAGGCGGGCGATGCGAACCCGGATCGGGCCCTGCCCGGCGAGTTCCCCTACACGCGCGGCGTGTACCCCACGATGTACCGGGGGCGGCTATGGACGATGCGCCAGTACGCCGGCTTCGGCACGGCCGCGGCGACGAACGCGCGCTTCCGCTATCTGCTGGAATCCGGACAGACCGGTCTCTCCGTTGCCTTCGACCTTCCGACCCAGATGGGCTACGACTCCGACGATGCCAGGGTGCGGGGGGAAGTCGGACGGGTCGGCGTGGCGATCGATTCGATCGAGGACATGCACCGGCTGTTCGAGGAGATCCCGCTCGAACGCGTCTCGACGGCGATGACGATCAACGCCACGGCGCCCGTCCTCCTCGCGATGTACGCAGGTGTGGCTCAGGAACGGTGTATCGATCCGGCCGTCCTCCGGGGTACGCTCCAGAACGACGTGCTCAAGGAGTTCATCGCGCGGGGGACGTACATCTATCCGGTGGAGCCCAGCGTTCGGTTCGTGACGGACGTATTCGACTTCTGCTCCCGTGAGATGCCGCGCTGGCGCTCGATCTCCATCAGTGGGTATCACATTCGCGAGGCCGGCGCGACGGCGGCCCAGGAGCTGGCCTTCACGATCGCCAACGGCCTCGAATACGTGCGCCGCGCCATCGAGCGGGGGCTGGAGATCGACGACTTCGTTCCCGGGCTCAGCTTCTTCTTCTCGGCCGACCGGCTGTTCTTCGAGGAGGTCGCCAAGTTCCGCGCCGCCCGCCGCATGTGGGCCCGCCTCATGCGGGACCGTTTCGGAGCCGCGGAAGAGAGCTGTCGACTGAAGTTCCACACCCAGACGTCCGGGGCGGCGCTGACGGCCCAACAGCCGTTGAACAACGTCGTGCGCGTCGCGGTTCAGGCGCTCTCCGCGGTTCTGGGGGGGACGCAGTCGCTGCACACGAACAGTTACGACGAAGCGCTCTCGCTTCCCGGAGCGGACGCGGCCCGCCTCGCGCTCCGCACGCAGCAGGTCCTGGCGGCCGAAACCGGTGTCGGAGACACCGTCGACCCCCTGGGGGGCTCCTACTTCGTGGAGTCGCTCACGGACGACATCGAGGCGCGGGCCCGGGAGTATCTCGCGCGCGTCGAAGAACTGGGCGGCCCCGTGCAGGCGATCGACTACATGAGAGAGGAAATCCACCTCGCCGCCCGCCAGCATCAGGAGGCGATCGAGAGCCGCGAACTCGAGGTGGTCGGCGTGAACCTGCACGCGGATGCCGAACCGGTTGAAACGCCGAAGGCGCCGGATTTCGCTCGCCTGGCGGATGAACAGCGCCTGCGGCTCACGCGGCTCAGGGCGGAGAGGAGCGACACGGACGTGGAAGCGGCGCTGGCGGGGATCCGGCGAGCGGCGGCCGGAGATGCTAACCTCCTGCCCGTTCTGATCGACGCCGTCAGGCGCCGCGTGACTCTGGGCGAAATCAGCCACGCGCTGCGCGAGGTGTGGGGAGAATACCGGCCCGGCTAGCCGCCCGCGGCGAAACGCCGCGGGCACGTCGACGTTCCACGGATGGACCCAGGGGCACGAGTGCCAACGTACGAATACAGATGTCGCAGTTGTCGACACGAATTCGAGCGGTTCCAGCGCATGTCGGACCCGGCGATCCGTCTCTGTCCGTTGTGTGGGGAAGAGCAGGTGGAGCGGCTCATCTCGTCCGGAGGCGGGATCGTCTTCAAGGGGCCGGGTTTCTACGCCACCGACTATCGGCAGGCGCCCGAGGGTGCCGGGAAGTCCGCTGCCGCCAAGGCGTCGGACGATGCCTCCTCCGCGTCGCCGGACGGCGCCTCGTCCGCGTCTGATGGCGCCACCTCCGGGTCGCCGGAAGGCGGTTCCGACTCGTGACGGGCGACGCGGGGCTGGCCCGGCTCTCCGAGGCACTCGAATCCGCCCTCTCTGCCGCGGGTGCTCCGGAGGGCTTCTCTCCGGGGTTGGAGCGGCCGCGGGATCCGACGCACGGAGACTGGGCGTCCAACGCGGCGCTCGTGCTCGCGAAGAGACTGGGCCAGCCTCCGCGGGCACTCGCGGCGCGCGTCTGCGAACTGATCGATCCCGCGGCCGCCGGCATCGCGGCGGTGGAAGTCGCGGGCCCGGGATTCCTGAACTTCCGGCTCTCCGATCAATCGATCTGGCCCCGACTGACGGAGGTCATCGAGGCGGGCCGCGACTGGGGATGGACACAGGCTTCACCCGCGCTCCGCGTCAACGTGGAGTTCGTCTCCGCCAACCCGACGGGGCCGCTGCATGTGGCCCATGGTCGTGGCGCGGCGCTGGGCGACGCGGTCGCGTCGCTGCTGGAGTGGGCCGGACACGACGTGACCCGCGAGTTCTACGTGAACGACGCCGGACGGCAGATCGAACTCCTCGGCGAATCCGTCGAGGCACGCTACGAGGAAGCGGCCGGCCGGCCGGCGGCGGTTCCCGAAGGCGGATATCATGGCGAGTACGTCCGCGATGTCGCGCTGGCGATTCGAGACGCCGCCGGCCCGGGGTTTCTCGCCTCGCTCCCGCCGGAAGAGCGCCGGGCGCACTTCCGGCGCGAAGCGGTGCGACTGCTCCGCGAGGAACAGGCGGAGGATCTGTCGCGCTTCGGCGTCGACATGGATCTGTTCTACTCCGAGCGCTCGCTCTACGAGTCCGGAGCGATAGACCGCCTCCTGGAGGCGCTGGATGACGTCGGCCTGATCTATCGCTCGCAGGGGGCGACGTGGCTTCGGACGTCCAGCCACGGCGACGAGAAGGACCGGGTCCTCATCAAGAGCGACGGCTCCTTCACCTACTTCCTGCCGGACCTAGCCTATCACCTCGACAAGGCGCGGCGCGGCTTCGACACCGCGATCGACGTCTGGGGTGCGGATCATCAGGGCCACGAGAAGCGCATGCTGGCGGCCCTGCGCGGCCTGTCGTGCCCGGACCTGCTCGAGGTCCTGATCATCCAGCTCGTCACCGTCCTGCGCGACGGCAGGGAAGTCCGGATGAGCAAGCGCGCCGGACGCTTCGTGACGCTGGGGGAACTCGTGGAGGAGACGGGCCCGGACGTGGCGCGGTATTTCTTCCTCATGCGCCGCGCGGAGGTCCATCTCAACTTCGATCTCGATCTCGCTCTGGATACGTCGGATGCGAATCCGGTCTACAAGGTCCAGTACGCGCATGCGCGCATGTGCAGCGTGTTCCGCAAGGCGGGAGTCGTCGCCGATGAGGTTCCGGCCTCCCTCGAGGTTCCGGACGGCTTCGGCACCCCGGCGGAGCGTGAGGTCGCCCTCTCCGTCCTGAGGCTTCCCGAGGTCATCGCGGCAGCCGCAACGAACCGGGCTCCGCACCTGGTCTGCGCGTACCTGGAGGAGACGGCGGGGCTCGTGAACGCCTGGTACCACCAGGGGAACCTGGATCCGGCGCAGAGAATCCTGGCGGACCTGCCGGGGCGGGCCGCGAGAATCCGGCTCGCGCGCGCGGTTCAGCTCACGCTGCGCAACGGGCTGCGAGCGCTCGGCCTCTCGGCCCCCGAAGCCATGACCCGGGACGCGAAGTGAAGGTCCGGGCCCCCGGAAACGGCGCTGGCCGGACCCGAGAGGGGTCGATCCTCGTCGTGGGCAGCGTCGCACTGGATGAGATTTCGACCCCCGCCGGCCACGAGGAGGACGTAGTCGGCGGGACGGCGGTCAACTTCAGCGCCGCGGCCTCCCTGTTCGCGCCGGTCCAGCTCGTCGGGGTCATCGGCGACGACTATCCGACGGACCAACTCGACTTCCTTCGGCGCAGGGGCGTGGATCTGTCGGGGCTCGCGCAGCGGCCCGGCCGGAGCTTCCGGTGGGGCGGCCGCTATCACCGGGACATGAATACGAGGGACACGACCTTCACCGAGCTGGGGGTGTTCGCTGACTTCCATCCGACGATTCCCGACGCCCTCCGGAGTGCGCCCTGGGCCTTTCTGGGCGCCATCGACCCCGCCCTTCAGCTCGAGGTTCTGGATCAGATCGAGTCGCCCGTGCTCGCGGCGTGCGACACGATGAACTACTGGATCGACGGGACGCCGGAGCGTCTCGCCGAGGTCATCGCAAAGATCGACCTGATCACCCTGAACGATGAAGAGGCGAAACAGCTTTCCGGGGAGCACAACCTGGCCCGGGCCGCGCGCTGGATTCAGAGCCGGGGCCCGCGCCACGTCGTGATCAAGAAAGGGGAGCACGGAGCCGTGCTCCTCACGAGCGACGGTTTCTTCATCACCCCCGGCTTCCCGCTCGACGACGTGGTCGACCCCACCGGAGCCGGCGATGCGTTCGCGGGCGGTTTGATCGGGTATCTGGCGCGCTGCGGTTCGACTGCGGGACCCGCGTTGAGGCGCGCCGTCGTGTACGGTTGCGCGCTCGGTTCCTTCGCGTGCGAGGCCTTCGGCGCCCGCCGCATGGTGACCCTCACCATGGCCGAGGTGGAGGACCGCGTGCGAAGCTTCGGGACGCTCACCAGATTCGATGTACCAGGCATGAAGGGAATATGAACGACGGATTGACCTACCGGGACGCGGGCGTGAACCTCGAGGCGGCCCGCGCGACGAAAGCCCGGCTCTCCCGGCTCGTCCAGGGGACCCGGACGGATGCCGTGAGTTCGGATTTCGGCTCGTTCGGAGGGCGGTTCCGGGCCACGCCCGGCCGTGAACTCGTTGCGAGCGCCGACGGCGTGGGGACGAAGCTGAAGGTTGCCTTCCTGGCGGACCGGCACGACACGGTGGGCGCCGATCTCGTGAACCACTGCGTCAACGACATCCTCGTCGAAGGCGCCCGGCCTCTCATCTTCATGGACTACGTCGCCTGCGGCGTGCTGGACCCGGATACCGTGACGCGCGTCGTTTCGGGGCTCGCCGCCGCCTGTCGCGCGAACGGCTGCGCGCTGCTCGGGGGAGAGACGGCGGAGATGCCGGATTTCTATGCGCCGGGGGAATACGACCTCGCGGGATTCGTGGTGGGCGAGATCGCCTACCCGGAGTTGACCCGCAGAGATCTGGAGCCGGGGGACCGCCTCATCGGACTCGCGGCGAGCGGCATCCACACGAACGGCTACAGCTTCGTGCGTGCCCTCTTCTTCGACCGCCTCGGACTCGGAGCCCACGACGCCTTCCCGGGAACTGGGGACTCCGTGTCGGAGGTCCTCCTGCGTCCTCACCGAAGTTACCTGCCGATCCTCGAGCGCAGCCTCGAAGCAGGCCGCGTGCGAGCGCTCGCCCATATCACGGGGGGCGGGATCCCGGGGAACGTGGATCGGGTCATCGGCCGGAACCTCGATGCGGTGGTGCGCTCCGACAGTTGGCCGCGCCCGCACGAGTTCGACGTGATCGCGCGCGAAAGCGGGGCGGACGAGGCGGAACTCTACTCCACCTTCAACATGGGCGTGGGGATGGTCGCGGTGGTGCGGGAGGGCGAGGTCGACCGCGTGCTCGAGGAGATTCGCGACTCCGGGTGCGAGGCCTTCCTGTGCGGTGAACTCGTCGCGGGCAGCGGCAGGGTGCATCTGGAGACTTCATGACGGCGCGTGAATTCGACCCCATCGCCGGGGCGCCGCCGAGCCGCACCGAGGATCTCCGTCACATGCGCGAGGCGCTGGCCGTGGCGCCGCGAGGACTGGGCCGCGTATCGCCCAATCCGCTCGTGGGCGCCGTTGTAGCCCGCGGAAACCAGGTGTTCGGCACGGGATGGCACGCGGAGTACGGCGGCGACCATGCGGAGGTCATGGCGCTGCGGGAGGCGGGGCCGCGCGCGGCGGGCGCAACGATGTACGTGACGCTCGAGCCGTGCCGCCATACCGGGCAGACGCCCCCGTGCACCACCGCGATCATCCGCTCCGGCATACGGCGCGTCGTGATCGCGTGCCGGGATCCCAACCCGGAGGCGCGTCACGGGGCCGAGGAGCTGCGGCAGGCCGGACTGGACGTCGAGATCGGGATCGAGGCGAACGCCGCGAAACGGCTGAATGCGGCCTTCCTCTGGTTTCACCGGCAGTGGGTACCCTTCGCTTCGCTCAAGCTCGCCCTCTCGCTCGACGCGAAGCTCGGAGAAGAAAGCGTTCGCACTCCGGTGACCGGCATACGGGCGCTGGACGAGGTCCACCGTCTCCGCTCCTGTCACGATGCGATCCTCATCGGCTCCAACACGATCGCGATCGATGACCCTCTGCTCACCGCCCGCGGCGAGGTCGTGCCGAGGGTACCGCCGGTACGGGCCGTCCTGGATACCACGCTGAGGCTCCGCCCGTCGAGCCAGCTCGTGCGGACGGCCGCCCAGGCGCCCGTGTGGGTCTTCGCGGATCCCGACTCTGAAGGATTCGACGAGCGCGCGGATCCGCTCCGCGAGGCGGGCGTGGAGGTCATCGGGGTTCCCCGAAGCGAGGATCACCGACTGGACCTGAGCGCCGTCTGGAACGAAATGGCCATTCGCGGGGTGCTCTCGGTGTTCGTCGAAGGTGGGGGGCAGGTCGCCGCATCCTTGCTTCGCGGAGGACACATACAGCGGATCCATGCCTTCATCGCCCCCATGTTCTACGGCCGGGACGGCGTGCCGGCGTTTCCGGGACTCGAGCCGTCGACGCCGGGCGACTGGTTGCCGATGCAACGAGATTCGCTGGGGCAGGATACGCAGATCGTGTTCGAGCACCGACAACTCCAGGAAACCCTGGACAACCTCTGAGCGATCGGATTCGTGTTCACCGGAATCATACGGGCGGTCGGCGAGGTCGCTGGCCGGGAACGCCGGGAGACGGCGCTGCGGCTGACGATCGCGCGCGTCCCGTTTCTCGAAGGCCTCCGCGATGGGGATTCCGTGTCGCTCGCGGGCGTGTGCACGACCATCGTCGCGCTCCGGGAGGAGACGTTCGAGGTCGACGTCGTCGAGGCCACACTCGAGCGGACCACGATCGGGAGTTGGCGGGTAGGGGATCCCGTGAACCTCGAGCCGGCGCTGTGCGCCGGGGAACCGCTGGGCGGCCACATGGTACAGGGACACGTCGATGGGGTGGGGAACGTGACGGCGGCGAGGTGGGAGGGCGAGTCCGGCCTGCTCGAGATCGAACTCCCCGCTGGCCTCGAGAGGGTGACCGTGTCGCAGGGTTCCTTCGCCGTCGATGGCGTGAGTCTCACGGTCAACCGCCTGACCGGGACCATCGCGCGTTTCGCCATCATTCCCTATACATGGACCCATACCACCCTGGGGCGCCTCGCGTCGGGCGCGAGAGTCAACCTCGAGGCGGACCTGATCGGCAAGCACGTGGCTCGTGCCCTCCGACCGCACGTGGTCCCCGTGGACTCCTGAGTCGGCTCCGGTTCGAATGAAAACCGACAACAGACTTCGGCTGGCGGGCATGCCCGCCGATACGGTGGAAGCGGCGATCGAGCGTATCCGCAGCGGCGGACTCGTGATCATCGCGGACGATGAGGATCGCGAGAACGAGGGGGACCTCGTCTGCGCGGCCGCGCTTGCGACGCCCGAAGCCATCAACTTCATGGCCAGGCACGCCCGCGGGCTCATATGCCTCACGATGCCCGATGAGATGGCCGATCGCCTCGATCTCCCGCTCATGACGGACGACCGGCTGGCGGACCCGCACAAGACGGCGTTCACCGTTTCGATCGACGCCCGCCCGGACTTCGGCGTGTCGACCGGGATCTCGGCGCAGGATCGCGCCCGAACCATCCGGGTCGCGGTGGATCCCCAGACCCGGCCGACGGACCTCGTGCGCCCGGGCCACGTCTTTCCCCTCCGATCCCGGCCCGGCGGTGTGCTGCAGCGGGTGGGCCAGACGGAGGCTTCGGTCGATCTCGCCCGGCTGGCCGGGCTCACCCCGGCGGGTGTGATCTGCGAGATCCTGAACGAGGATGGGACGATGGCGCGCCGCCCGGAACTCGAGAAGTTCGCGGCGGAGCACGACCTCCCCTTCATCACGGTGGCCGCCCTCGTCTCCTACCGGTTGCGCACGGAGAGTCTCGTGCGGCGCGTCGCCGAGGCGGACCTCCCCACGCCGTGGGGCGACTTCCGGATCGTCGGGTACGCGAACGAGGTGGATGGGCGCGAACACGTCGCGCTCGTGCGCGGCGATGTGGCGGGTGCGGAGGATGTTCTCGTCCGCGTTCACTCGCGCTGCCTGACGGGCGATGTGTTCCACTCCAGTCGCTGCGATTGCGGCGGCCAGCTCGAGGCCGCGATGCGCATGGTGGTGGAAGCCGAGGCCGGAGTCATTGTCTACCTCGACCAGGAAGGGCGGGGGATCGGACTGCTGAACAAGCTCCGAGCCTACGAGCTGCAGGACGAAGGCCACGACACGGTCGAAGCGAACGAGGCGCTGGGCTTTCCGCCCGACCTGCGGAACTACGGCATCGGGGCCCAGATCCTGGTGGATCTCGGGTTGCACTCGATCCGGATCATGACGAACAACCCCAAGAAACTCGCGGGGCTGGAGGGCTTCGGCCTCGTGATCCGCGACCGCGTGCCCCTCGAGCTCGGCGGGGCCGACGATCGGCTGGTCCGCTATCTCCGCACGAAGCGCGAGAAGCTGGGACACCTGACCGGATCCGCGTGAGAAGCAGGTCGGATACTCCACGAGGCGATCGCCCGGAGGGGTTCGCGAGCGGGCGCGTGACGACGTACGAGGGTGCGGCCACGGGGGATGGGCGGACGGTCTGCATTCTCGTCAGCCGGTTCAACTCCCGGGTCACCGAGCGTCTGCTGGCAGGCGCCGCGCGCACGGCACTCGAATGCGGCGTGGCCGAAGAGGATCTCGATATCGTGTATGTCCCCGGCGCCTGGGAACTTCCGCTCGCCGCGCGACGAGCCGCCGCGCGCGGATACGCCGCCATCGTCGCGCTGGGCTGCGTGATCCGCGGGGAAACCGCGCACTTCGACCACGTGAGCCGCGCGGCGACCGACGGCCTCGCGAGGGTACAGCTCGACTCGGGCGTGCCGGTCGGCCTTGGCGTGCTCACGCCCGACACGCTGGAGCAGGCGCTCGCGCGGGCCGGCGGCGAACTCGGAAACGCCGGCTCGGAGGCGGCACGCGCAGCGCTCCGCATGGCCGACCTTCACGGACAGCCGGGCTCATGACTCCGACCGCCCGGACACACGTCCACTCGCGGGCACGGAGCTGGGCGCTGAACCTCCTCTATGCGTGGGAAGTGGGCGGACAGGGCACGCCCCTCGAACACGCGGCCCGGAGCCTCGTCCACCGTCGCATGTCCGGACGCTACCGCCCTCATGCCCGGCGCCTGCTCGAAACCGTCGACCGCCATCTCGCCGAGATCGACGCGACGATCGCCCATCACACCTCGAACTGGCGGATCGAGCGCCTGCACGCGATCGACCGCAACATCCTGAGAATCGGGATCGCGGAGTTGCTGTGGTTCGAGGACGTTCCGCCGAAGGTCGCGATTCATGAAGCCCTGAAGCTGGCGCGCCGGTACGGCAGTCCCGGCAGTCCGCGTTTTCTCAATGGCGTGCTCGACGCGGTGCTGAAGGCCCGCGAGGCAGGGCCCTGACCGTTACCGTGGCGCGGCCGCTTCGGATCCTCCTCCTCAACTGGCAGGACCGGGAAAACCCCGAGGCCGGCGGCGCCGAAGTGCACCTCCACGAGATCTTCGGCCGGCTCGCCGCCCGCGGGCACGCGGTGCGGGCCGTCGTGAGCGGCTGGCCGGGCGCGGCCCCGTCGGCGACGCTCGATGGCATCGATTTCCAGCGCGTCGGCAACCGGCACAGCTACGCATGGCGCGCCCGGAGCGCGGCGCGGGCGATCGTGCGCGGCTTCGCCCCGGACGTGCTCGTCGAGGACATCAACAAGGTCCCGCTCTATTCGCCCCGGTGGGCCGGCGTCCCCGTCGTCGCTCTCGTGCCGCACCTGTTCGGGGCCACCGCCTACGCGGAAGCGTCCATCCCTCTCGCGACGGCGGTCTGGGCCGCGGAACGGGCGATCCCCCGCATCTATCGGGACTGCTCCTTCCAGGCGATCTCGGAGAGCACGGCGCTCGACCTCACGAAGCGAGGCCTCCTCGCCCGCGACATCACGGTCATCGCCCCCGGGATCGATCACGACACCTACCGGCCGGGCTCGGGGACGGAGCGCGCGGAGACGCCGACACTGCTGTACGTGGGTCGCCTCAAGCGATACAAGGGCCTCGATGTCCTGTTCGAGGCGCTCTCGCGGCTGAACGACCGCCTGCCGGAGGCGAGGCTCGTCATCGCGGGCCGCGGCAGCGACGAGCGTCGCCTCCGAAAACTCGTGCGCCGCGCCGAACTCTCGCACCGGGTACGCTTTCTGGGGTACATCTCCGAGGCGGAGAAGCTCGCCTGGCTGCGTCGGGCCTGGGCCGTGGTCTATCCCTCCCCGAAGGAGGGGTGGGGGATGACGAACGTGGAGGCGGCCGCGTGCGGCACACCGGTGATCGCGAGCGATTCTCCCGGGCTGCGCGAGTCGGTGGCGGCGGGGGAGTCGGGAATTCTCGCCCCGCACGGGGACGCCGCAGCGTGGGCTGCCTCGATCTGCGAAGTTCTCGAGGAGCCGTCGGTGCGCGGACGCCTCGGAACCGGCGGGCTCGCCCACGCCGCCCGGTTCTCGTGGTCGCGTGCAGCGGATGAGACGGAAGCACACCTTTACCAGTCACTCGAACCCTGATGAGGACCGATGAGAACCATCGTCACCGCGCGTAACACCGATGTCTCCGACATTCGCGAGATCATCGAGACGCGCTTTACGAATCTGACCCGCTTCGAGCCGCGCGCTTCGAAGGCCGAGGTCGTATTCACCGGAGAGAAGACCCAGGTACGCGCGGCGGCCGTGGTCAGCGTCGACCGCGCCCGTCCCGTGCATGGAGAGGCTGCGGGTCCCGACCCCCGCACGGCGCTCGACCGGCTCGCGGACAAGCTGGGAAACCAGCTCCGCCGCAACCACGACCGGTACAACGAACACTCCGCGCCGCCGATGGATGAACTGTTCGGGAGCCCCTTCGAGGCGGACGGAGAGCCCGGGTGACCCTCACGGTCGCGTCGCTCCTTCGGCGCAAGCGGGAGGCGTTTTCGCTCACGGTCGTCGCCGGCGAGGCCGGACTGGAGCGAGGCATCGAGGTACCGGAAGTCTCGTCGCCGGGACTCGCGCTGGCCGGCTACAGGGAGCGCTTCGTCTCCCAGCGGGTGCTCATCTTCGGCGAAACGGAGATCGCCTACCTCGAGAGCCTCCGCGCTTCGGAGCGTGCCGCCGCCCTCACCTTCGTGTTCGAGTCCGGCGTTCCCTGCGCGATCATCACCAAGAATCAGACAGCGCCGGTGGAACTCGTCTCCGCGGCGGAGGCGGCCGGCGTCGCCGTGCTCGAAACGCCTCTGAAGACGGGCGACTTCTACCGGCGGCTGCAGCCCTATCTCGAGGAAGAGTTTGCGCCGCGGACCTCTCTCCACGGATCTCTCGCGGATGTGTACGGGATCGGACTCCTCTTCATCGGACCGTCCGGCATCGGCAAGAGCGAGTGCGTGCTCGATCTCGTGGAGCGGGGCCACCGCCTCGTCGCCGACGATCTCATCCTTGTACACCGACGCCAGAGCGACATCCTTCTCGGGCGTGCGCACGAAAACCAGCGCCACCACATGGAGATCCGCGGCGTGGGCATCATCGATGTGCGCGCCATGTTCGGGATCCGGGCCGTGCGCCAGCAGAAGCGGATCGAAGTCGTTGTCGAACTCGAGGTATGGGGAGAGCGCGACGACTACGATCGGACGGGTCTCGAGGCGGAGGAGTGCGAGATTCTGGGCGTGACGCTGCCGAAGGTCCGCATCCCCCTGAACCCGGGAAAGAACATCACCGTCATCGCCGAAGTCGTGGCCATGAACCACCTCCTGCGCTATTCAGGAGAAGATCCGGCGACGGCTTTCGAGCGCGACCTCATCGAGCGCATGCGGCCGGTGCGCGACTACCTGGAGTCCGATGACGAATGACCGGGTCCGCGGCGTCGTCGTGGCGCATGCGGAACTCGCTCAGGCCCTCGTGTCCGCCGTCGAGGCCATCAGCGGCGTCCGGGGCGCCCTGCGTGCCGTGAGCAACGAAGGCCTGGGACCCGACGAACTCGCCGAGATCATCGGAGAGGCGGCGGCGGGGGCGGAGACGATCCTATTCGTGGATCTCGCGGGCGGCAGCTGCGGTCTGGCCGGCCTTCAGCACGTGCGGGAGAGCCGAGGCTGCGCGTGGGTCGCCGGCGTCAACCTCCCGATGCTGCTCGACTTCGTCTTTCATCGCGACATGCCGATCGCGACGCTCGTCCCCCGTCTTGTCCGGAAGGGGCAGGCCGGGCTGCGCGCGCACCCGTCTCCGCCGGCCGGGACCGACTGAGCGGGATCCATGCCGCTCGAACTCCTGCGGATCGATGAGCGTCTCATCCACGGCCAGGTACTCGTGGGGTGGGGGCGTCCGCTGGACCTCGACTTCTACATCGTCGTCGATGACGCTCTCGCTTCCAGCGAGTGGGAGCAGGAGCTCTGGGCCAGCGCGCTCGCCGACGAGGAGAGCGCGGAATTCCTGGCGGTGGACGAGGCGGTCCGGCGCTTCGGGGAACTCGGTCGCCGGACGGAGCGCGGCGCGCTCCTGACGCGGGATACGCGGACGATGCGGGCGCTGGCCGAGCGCGGCTGCCTCGACGGGCGCACCGTGAACGTCGGAGGCGTGTACGCCGCGAGGGGGCGGAAGAAGATCCTGGATTACGTGCATCTCTCGCCGGAGGAGATCGAGGACCTGCGGGTGATCGGTGAGCGCGCTTCCGTGAGCGCACGGAGCCTCCCCACCGCGCGGGAGGTTCGTCTCGACGCGCGGAAGCTCCGATGACGGGCGTCGAGCTTTCGGCCGCCGACTGGGCGCTGGCCTGCCTGCTCGGGGCGGCCATCGGTCTCGACGGGGTGTCCTGGCCGCAGGCCATGTGGTCCCGGCCCATCGTGGCGGGCACGCTGGGAGGGCTGCTCTTCGGGGCCCCCGCCGCGGGGTGCCTGGTCGGAGTCTGGTTGGAACTCGTTCTGTCGCGGCACCCCCCCTTCGGCGGCGCGCGGCACCCGGAGACCGGACCCGCCGCCTTCATGGCCGGAGCCGCCTACGCGGCCGCCGGCGATGGCGCCCTGATCGGAATCGTAGCCGCGGTCGCGGTCGGCTGGGCGATCGGGTGGACGGGCGCCCACTCGGTGACCCTCCTTCGACGCGTGACGCCGAGCCTCGTCTCGCGACCCGAAGGCTTCCGCGGCGGAGCGGCCGCCCTCGCGCGACGCCACAGGCTGGCGATCGCCCTGGACGCGTTGCGCGCCGGACTCCTCGTCGCCGCGCTATTCGTGCCTTCCGTGCTGTTCGTTCGTTTGCTGTCGACGCAGCCGTCCGGCGCGGCGGGCGCCGCGTGGTGGCCCGTTGTCGCGGGGCTTGGCCTCGCCGGCGCCGCGGGCGTCGCGGCGCGCGGGCTCGGCGCGCGAGGCCGCCACTGGCCGGCGCTGGCCGCGGGATGTGTTCTCGGAACCGTGCTCCTCCGGGTATTCGCATGAGGCCACGCAAGAGGGACTTTGCCCGCGCCATCTCACGGAGTTTCTCCATCCAGGGATCATGGAACGACCGTACGATGACGGGGCCCGGGATGGCGCATGCGCTCGCACCGCTGCTCGCGCGCATTCACGAGGAGGATCCCGCCGCGTTCCGGCGGGCCGTCCAGCGCCACTCGCGAGCCTTCAATGCGCATCCGTATCTGGCGCCCGTGGCGATCGGGGCCCTCGCGCGCCTCGAATTCGATGGAGAGGACCCCGACACCCTGTTGCGCTTCCGTTCGGCGCTCCGCGCGCCGCTGGGGGCGCTGGGCGACGGGGTCGTGTGGGCCGGATGGCGGCCCTTCTGCGCGTCCGCCGCAGCCATCGGGTTCGTGCTTGGACTCGACCCGCTGTTCGCCGCCGCCGCTTTCCTTCTCCTGTACAATGCCGGCCACCTCGCCCTACGGGTCTGGGGGCTGCGCTGCGGCTGGCGGTCGGGCCGGTCCGTGGCCTCCGCGTTGAAGCGCGCCCCTCTGCGCCGGATCGAGAGAGTGCTCGTGCCGGCAAACCAGGTGCTCATAGGGGTCCTCGCCGCGCTGCTCGTGGGCCGACTTCCGGGAACCGGTCACACCCTCTGGTGGGGCGGCGGTGCAGTCATCGCGGCGTTGATGGGTTACTTTATCCCCCGACACATCTCGGCGGTCGCCATGGCGAGCCTGCTTGCCGCGTGCGCGGTGTGGCTCCTGTGAGCGTCCCGACAGGCGGTACAGCCTGCCGCGACGCACGGCCCGACGCCGATCGTTCGCTCGACCGGGGCGGAGAATTTCTGTGACGGTACGACACGAAGCAGCGGTACGTATTCAGAACCGGCTGGGGCTGCACGCCCGCCCGGCCGCGGAGTTCGTTAAGCTGGCGAGCCGGTTCCGGGCCGAGGTGTGGGTCGAGAAGGATGAGTTGGAGGTGAACGGGAAGAGCATCATGGGTGTGATGATGCTCGCAGCCGAGGCCGGCGCCTCCATCCGTATCCGGGCCGCGGGATCCGACGCGGAGAACGCCGTCGATTCCCTCACCGAACTCGTGCTGTCCGGGTTCAGCGAGGAACTCGTTCCGGACGCGGACATGGACGGGCTTGCGTGAGCGAGGTCATTCACGGGATCGGCGCCGCGCCGGGGCGCGCTTTCGGCGTCGCTCGGCGACTCGAGCGCCATGAGTGGCGACCGGAGCACCGGACGATCCCGTCCGACGCGGTCGAGCGCGAAGTCGCGCGTTTCGAGGAGGCGCGGGCCTGGGCCGCCGACCGCGTCCGGCACACGCGCGAAGAGGCCGCTCGCTCGCTGGGCGAGGTGGAAGCGAACATCTTCGACCCGCAGATCCTCATCCTCTCGGACCCCGACCTCGTCGCGGGCACGATCCGCTATATCCGCGAGAACTTCCTCTCCGCGGAGCGTGCTTTCGATTGGCGCCTGACCGAACTTCGGACGGCGATCGTCGATGCGGGGCACTTCATGGTCGTCGACCGGCTGGCCGACCTGCGGGACATCCGATCCCGCGTGCTCGCGCGGCTCACCGGGCGCAACGAAGATCCCCTCGCCCTGCCGGAGGAGCCCGGACTCATTGCCATCGACGACCTCACGCCCAGCTTCGCGGTGCGCCTCGATCCGGAACTCGTCCTCGGCGTGGCGAGCGGATCCGGATCCCGGACCTCGCACAGCACGCTGGTCGTCCGCTCGCTCGGGATTCCGGCGGTCGTCGGACTCGGCGCCGACCTCGCGAAGATCGAAGACGGCACCACCGTTCTCCTCGACGGAGGCAACGGTCGCATCCTGCTCGAGCCCACGGAGGCCGAGACGGCGGCACACCTGCAGATGGTCCGCCGCCTTTCCGGGCGTCCCGCCGCCGACCTCACCCGCGAACCCGAGCCTCTGCTGACGGCAGACGGGGTCCGCGTGCATCTTCGCGCCAACATCGATCAACCGCACGATGTGCCGGCGGCCCGGCGCGTGGGTGCCGAGGGGGTCGGACTCTTCCGGTCCGAATTCCTCGTCATCGGGCGGAGGGTGATTCCAAGCGAAGAGGAGCAGTACGAAGCCTACCGAGAGGTGGTGGACGGCTTCCCGAACCAGCCCGTGACGCTCCGGACGTTCGATATCGGCGGCGACAAGTTCCCGCTCTTTCTCGACCTCCCCCCGGAGGAGAACCCCTACCTGGGCTGGCGCGCGATCCGCGTCTGTCTGGACCGGCCCCAGCTCTTCCGCAACCAGTTGCGCGCCGCGATCCGGGCCGGCGGACCGGAGGCCCGCATGCGGATCCTGGTCCCGTTCGTCATCTGTGAGACCGAGATCCTGCGCACGAAGGAGATCGTGGCGGAAGTCGGCCGCGAACTGGGTCAGACGGAGCCCGTCTCCTTCGGGGTGATGGTGGAAACGCCCGCGCTTGCGGACACGCTCGATCTCGTGGGACGGCACCTGGACTTCATCAGCCTCGGCACGAACGACCTGACGCAGTATTCCCTGGCGGTGGACCGGGGCAACGCCCGACTCCAGCATCTCTCGAACCCGATGCATCCGGCGCTCGTCCGCAGCTACGAGCGGATCTTCAACACGGCCAGCGCCCTCGGCCTCGATATCGGTGTGTGCGGAGACCTCGCCGCGGAACCTGTGGGGCTCGCGCTCCTGCTCGCCCTCGGCTACCGGGATTTCAGTCTCGCGCCCGCGTCGATCCCCGAGGTGAGGGAGCTCGTGGGGCTCCTTTCCGTGGCGGAGCTGTCGGAGCTCTGGAGCCGCGCCGACACCCTGTCCGGGATGCCGGGGGAACTCCTCGCGCGGCTGGAGGACGCCATTCCGGTGGAGCCGTCACCGCTGTACGTGTCCTGACCCCGCGGCGGCGACGTTGCCTCCGCCCGGCCGGGCGGCCACTATCTTGGCCGCTACGCCTCCCGCGGCACTCCGCCGCAAACCTCCAAGTGGGAGAATCAGCTTCGTGAAGGGGATACAACCGTTTTCCTCCGAATCCGTGACCGAGGGACACCCCGACAAGATCGCGGACCAGATCTCGGACGCGGTCCTGGACCGGATCCTCGCGGAGGACGACCGGGGCCGGGTCGCATGCGAGACGCTCGTGACGACCGGCCTCGTCCTCGTGACCGGCGAGATCACGACGTCCGCCCGGATCGACATCGCGGCCATCGCCCGGGAAGTGCTGCGCGATATCGGCTATGCGCGCGCGGAGCACGGGATCCAGTGGGACACGTGCAGCGTACTCACCGCAATCGACGAGCAGTCGGCGAACATCGCCCAGGGTGTGGACGTCGGTGGCGCCGGAGATCAGGGGATGATGTTCGGATACGCGACCGATGAGACGCCGGAGCTGATGCCCCTGCCCATCATGCTGGCGCACGCGCTGGTGAAACGCCTCGCCGACGTGCGGCGATCCGGCGGCATCGGCTGGCTGCGGCCGGACGGGAAGGCCCAGGTGTCGGTTGAATACCGGGACGCGGAACCGGCCCGCGTCACCGCGGTGGTCGTCTCGGCCCAGCACGACGGGGAGATCGCGCAGGATGAAATCGAGGCGGCGATCCGGGAAGAGGTCATCGAGCCCGTGCTGCCCGACGCGCTCTACGACGAAGGCCGCGCGCAGTGTCACATAAACCCCACGGGCCGTTTCGAGATCGGCGGACCGCAGGGCGACGCGGGCCTCACGGGGCGGAAGATCATCGTGGATACGTACGGCGGCCTGGGCCGGCACGGCGGCGGCGCCTTTTCGGGGAAGGACCCGTCGAAGGTCGACCGCTCCGCGGCATACGCCGCGCGCTGGATCGCGAAGAACATCGTCGCGGCGGAACTCGCGCGGCGGGCGGAGGTCCAGCTCGCCTACGCCATCGGCGTCGACGAGCCGGTCAGCGTGATGGTCGACACCTTCGGTACCGGGCGCCGGCCGGACGACGAACTCGCCCGCCGGGTGACGGAGGTCTTCGATCTTCGGCCGCGGGCGATCATCGAGCGGCTCGGACTCCGCAAACCGATCTACCGCCGCACGGCCGCCTACGGGCATTTCGGCCGGGAGCCCGAAGGCGACGGGTTCACATGGGAGAGAACCGATCGGATCGATGCCCTGGCGGGATAGGCGTCAGCTCCCCGAAAGGCACCGGGGACCGGGATGACGGAGTCCGGGATGCGGGAGGTTGCCGTGGCCAGCCTCGGGCTCGACAAGACGACGGGCGCTCCCGTCGTCATCCTCAAGGAGAAGGACGGCGAGCGTTTCCTCCCGATCTGGATCGGACCCGGCGAAGCCTCGGCGATCGCGATGGAACTCGCCGGGGTCCAGTTCACGCGTCCCCTCACACACGATCTCTTCAACGCCGTGGTGCGCGGGCTCGACAGCGCCTTCGTCCGCGTACTGATCACGAAGGTCGTCGACAACACCTACTACGCGTCGCTCGTGTTTCGGCGGGAGGACGAGTTCATATCCATCGACGCCCGCCCCAGCGACAGCATCGCGCTGGCCCTTCGCGCCGGGGTCCCGATTCACGCGGCGGAGAGTCTCCTCGAGGCGAGCGCCTTCGAGATCGATGAGACCGGGATGGAGGGGGAAGAGGCGCCGCCCCCCGAGACCGGGCCGTCACGCGCCGCGGACGAGCCGCTGAGCGACTATCTCAAGGGGCTCGATCCCGAGGACTTCGGTCGCTTCGAGCCCTGAGGAGCGCGAAGAGCCGTCTGGCAGGCCGTACAGCGGTTTCTTGCGCGTCGCGGACGGCGGCGCCCATCTTGGCGGCGACGCGCGGACATGGAGGGGCAAACGGAAGTCGGTGAGAATCCGGCGCGGCCCCGCCACTGTGAGAGGCCCGACCGAGCGGTCGGCCTCGAGCCAGGAGACGTGCTCCTCCATGCCCCCGGCAGCCCGTTGCTGCCAACGCATGCTCTTCGCGGGAAGGGCGGGGTCCTCCGTCGCGCCGGGTCCCGGCGCGCTCCCCCGTTCGGACTGGAAGCGGGGGATGGATGTCGGACAACATGGCCCGGTCGCTTGCCGTCCTCTCCGTGGCGCTCGCCGCGGCCTGTGGCGCACCCGGCACCGCCGGCGGTGGCGACGCCCCGAGTCGGGACGTGGCCGCGCGGACCGAACCGCGCCGCATCGTCTCCCTCATCCCGACGGCGACGGAGATCCTCTTCGACCTCGGAGCCGGCGACCGGCTCGTGGGCCGCACCCGCTGGGGTGTCCATCCGCCCGCGGCCCGTCGAATCCCCGACGTCGGCGACGGCATCCGCCCATCGCTGGAGGCCGTGCTCGCCCGGGACCCCGATCTCGTGATCCTCTACGATGGGGAGACGAACCGGGAAAGCCGGGAGCGGCTCCGGCGCCTCGGCGTGCCGACCTTCGCCCTTCGACACGACACCCTGGAGGATCTGCGCCGCAATGTCCTCCTCCTCGGCGAGCTTGTGGGCTGTCCGGAAGGGGGGAGCGCGCTGGTCGGCCGGATTGCGCGTGGGCTCGCGGCCGTTTCCCGGGCGACGGAGGGTCGTCCGCGCGTTCGCGTCTACTACGACGCCTGGGCCGATCCGCCGATGACGATCGGCGGCGGCAGCTTCATCGACTCGCTGCTCACGATCGCCGGCGGGGCCAATGTGTTCGGCGATCTCGAGACGGCCGCGCCGCGGGTGAGTCTCGAGGCCATCATCGACCGCGATCCGGAACGGATCCTCGTCTCCGTCGCCCCGGAAGCCCTCCACCGGCGCCCGAACGTCGCGACGCGCCGCGGGTGGGAACGGGTCCCCGCAGTCGCGGCCGGTCGGATCTCCACGCTGGATCGCGATGTCGTGAGTCGCCTCGGCCCGCGCGTGGCGGAGGCGGCGTGGTCCATCGCGGAGGCGCTGCACGGAGAACTGCCGGTGGCCGCTCCGGAGCCGCTTGCGGTTTCGTGTTCCTCATGACGCGGACCGGTCGTGGAGCGCTCCTGCTCATGCTGCTGCTTGCCGTCGCGGCGGTTTCCGGCCTCCTGCTGGGGGCCGCGAACGTCGCCCCCGCGGATGTTTGGCGCGCGCTCACGGGCCAGGCAACGGATCCGTCGGCGCGGACCATCGTCCTCTCGCTTCGCCTGCCCCGCGTCACGGCCGCCGCGCTTACGGGCATCGCGCTCACGATTTCGGGAACCCTGTTCCAGGCTCTGCTCCGAAATCCGCTCGCGGAACCCTATCTCCTCGGCGTTTCCTCCGGGGCGGCGCTCGGCGCCGTGCTCGCGCTCACCGCGTTCGGAGGCGTGCTGGGGTATCTCGGCACGGTGGGCTTCGCCCTCGCCGGAGGCCTTGCCGCCATCGGCATCGTATTTCGCGTCGCGCTCGCCGTGGGCCGCCTCCACACCCACGTCCTGATCCTGGCCGGAGTCGTCGTCTCGGCATTCTTCGGGGCCGGCGTGATGCTCCTTCTCTCGCTCGCCGAACCGGACGCCACGCGCGCCGCGGTGCTGTGGACGATGGGGAGTCTCGAGCGGGCGGGGTGGGAGTCCACGCTCGCCCTCGGCCTCGTGGCCGCGGCCGGCGGGACCGCGTCTTTCGCGCTTTCCCGCCACCTGAACGCCCTCGCTCTGGGAGAGGAAGCGGCGGCCTACCTCGGAGCGCGGGTGGAATTGGTCAGGCGGAGCGCCTACTTCATCGCCTCGCTGCTCGCCGCGGTGGCGGTGAGTACCGCGGGCGTCATCGGCTTCGTGGGTCTCGTCATACCCCACGGCGCGCGCATGATCTGGGGCAGCGATCACCGACGCCTCCTGCCGCTCGGCGCCCTCGGCGGCGCCGCCGCGCTCGTGCTCGCCGATACCGTGGCCCGGGTCGCGCTCCGGCCGCTCGAACTTCCCGTGGGCGTGGTGACGGCGCTGCTCGGCGTGCCGCTCTTCCTCGTACTCCTGAGGAGGAGTTATGCCTGAGTCGGCCGGCGACCGGGGGGACGCGACGGCCTATCGGCTCGAGGACGTCACATTCCGCTATCCGTCCGCCTCCGCCCCGGCCCTCAGGGGCCTGTCCCTCGAATTCGGCGTGGCCGCGTTCACTGCGGTCATCGGGCCGAACGGCGCGGGGAAGAGCACGCTCGTGCGTCTGCTGGGAGGCATTCTCGAGCCATCCGAGGGGTCGGTGCACCTCGACGGCCGGCCGCTCCTCTCCCGGGATCGCTCGGGGCTCGCCCGGCGCACGGCCGTGGTGTCGCAGGATGCTCCCCCCGAGGCCCTTCGCGTGAGCCTCCGCGGTTACGTCGAACTGGGCCGGAACCCGTACGTGAGTCCGTGGGCGCCTCTCGCTCCGAGGGACGAGGAAGTCATCGGGAACGCGCTGGCGTGGGCCGGCCTCGAGCACCTCGCGCACCGACCGCTCGCCGAACTGTCGGGTGGAGAGCGCCAGCGCGCCAAGCTCGCCCGCGCCATCGTACAGGAACCCGGAATCCTGATCCTGGACGAACCCTCCGCCCACCTCGACTTCAGGCACGCACTGTGGATCTTCGATGCGCTCCGCGAGCGCGTGCGCGACGGAGCCCTCACCGTCATCTGCATCACGCACGACATGCAGCTCGCGAGCCGCTATGCCGATCGAATGATCCTGCTGGCGGAAGGAGAGGCGGTGGCTGCCGGCCCGCCGGGCGAAGTGCTCCGCTCGCCGGCCCTGGCCTCGACCTACGGCTGCGAAGTCCGGGTCGAATCGCTGGGAGATCTCGGGCATTCCGTGCTTCCGGTTCGGGCCCGTCCACGGGGGGCGGCGAGCGGCGCGTCGTCGCCGATAGAGGCCCCCTAAACGTTATTCTGGCGGAAGCGCGCGGGATCCGGGCAGGCGCCAGGCGTCGGCTTGCCGTCCACGACCCGGGAACGGACCTTGCCGGGATGCACCCAACCGATGGGGCGCTGCCGTCGCCCGGGTGGCGACCGGTCGCGGACTCGGACCGGTTGGGCACCACAGGAGCAGATCATGCGGAGACGTAGCTGGATACAGATGGGAGCACTGGCACTCCTCCTCGCCGGGTGCGGGGGTTCGAACGGGACGGGACCGGATGACCCCGGCGTCGTCACGCCCGACCGGTCGGAGTTCGCCGTTCTCAACTCCATCTCCGGGACCCTGCAGCAGTTCAACAGGATCGATGGCCGGATCGTCCCCTTCGGGCGCGACATCCAGCTGGGGGCGGGCTTCCGGGGCCAGACGGCGGACTTCATCCAGGATCTGTGGGTGACGGCTTGGGACTCTCCGGAGGGAAGCAAGGTGCTCTTCGGGTCCTTCTCGACGGACGAACAGACGACAGCCGTTTTCCCGAACAACGCCATCGTGGACCCCGGTAAACCCACCGTGATCTTCGATGCCGGCGGTACGGTGGGCGCGCTCATCCCCGCCCGGGGGCTGGATGCGGTGTTCGTGGCCTTCCCGGGCACGCCGATGGCGCAAATCGCAGTCGAAGGGGTGGGCACCTTCGTGGAGAGGGCGATCCCGGCCGGGCAGTTCGTCGTCTCCGTCGATGCCAACCTCGACGACGAAGAGGGCGGACGAGCGCCCCTCGGCCCTCCCCGCATCGCCCTCCACGAGTTCATCAGCGGCAGTTACTTCGACGAGTTGAGACTTCCCGAAGGCACGGTCGGGGCCACCGAGGCCATCGTGCTCGAAGACAACATGCTCCTGTTGGCCGGCGGGGGGGTCGATCCGCTGACCTCCGCCCCGCTGGGGGACGGGAATCTCGTCGAGATCGACATGACGGCCCGGAGCGTGCAGGACGTGAACTCCCTTGGCGGCAACGGAATCTCCATGGAAGCTGGACGGAACGGGCTCGTCTACGTCGTGCGAACCAAGGGCGTCGAGGCGGCGGAGACGGACCTGCTGGCGTTCAGCTTCGCGATCCGGGCATGGATAAACGGGCCGGAAAACCCGATCCAGCCCCGCGACCGCGACGGCTCGAATCTCAGCTGCAGGCTCGCAGCCGCGTTTCTGGACGGCCAGATCCTCTGCGCCACCTACGTGGCCGCGGGCCAGGGACGTCTCGTGCTCCTCTCGGCCGAGGGTGAGTTCATCGACGAGGCGCCGATCGGGGCGGGGACGACCGATATCCTGCTTCGTCCCAGCTGACCGCGCCCGGGGTCGGGGGGCCGAGTGGGACTCGTAACGACCCGAGCGGTGGTCCTCCAGACGTACCGGTACAGCGAAACCAGCAAGATCCTGCGCCTGATGACATGGGAGCTCGGCCCCTGTTCCGCGCTCGCGCGCGGTGCGCTGCGCCCCCGGAGCCGCTTCGGCGGCCTTCTGGAGCCCTTCGTGGAAGGGGAGGCGACCTTCTACAGCCGGGAGGGACGCGATCTGCATACGCTCTCCAACTTCGAACTCCTCCACGACCGGCGAGGACTCGACCGTTCGATCAAGCTCTTCACGATCGCGTCCGTCCTCTGCGAACTCGTGATGCGCCTCGCCCCCGAACACGGTGATGCGGAGCTGTACCGCACGCTGACGGAGGGTCTCGACGGACTCCATGGCCGAGTCCGGGACAGGGCGTCGGCCGACGGGCTGGAGTACGTCTGGGGTGTGGTCAACGCCCTGGGTTTTCGACCGGAGATCGAACGTTGTGTGGGCTGCCGGAATCCGATCGGAACCACGCGTGCGCGCTTCGACTTCGAGGCGGGCGGACTTCGCTGCGGCTCGTGCGGTCCGATCGGGCCCGAACTCGATCCGGGAGAGCTCGACACCCTTCGGATCCTCGTTTCGGGGGGGGCGGCGGAGCGGAACCGCTCCAACGGCCGCCAGGGCCGCTGGCTGGCGGAGTTCATCCGGCACCACGTGGCGGAGGGCGCACAGCTGAAGTCTCTGCCTTTCCTGAGCCGGCTGGACTGACCCGTGAACGACCGGTGAGCACGCCGAGCGAAGGCGTGAGCGATCGGCGCGGGATCGTGATCGGGACCGCCGGACACGTGGACCACGGCAAGACGGCCCTCGTGCGGGCGTTGACCGGGGTCGAGACGGACCGCTGGCTGGAGGAGCGAAAGCGGGGGCTCACGATAGATCTGGGCTTCGCGCGGCTCGACCTCGATCCCGAACTGGAGACGGGGATCGTCGACGTCCCGGGGCACGAGGATTTTCTCAAGAACATGCTTGCCGGGGCCACCGGCATCGACGTTCTCCTCCTCGTCGTGGCGGCGGACGAGGGTCCGATGCCGCAGACCCACGAGCACCTCGCGATTGCGCGCCTCCTGAACATCCGGCGCGGAGTCGTCGCACTCACCAAGAGCGACCGGGTGGATGGCGACTGGCTTGACCTCGCACACGATACGACCCGGGAGCTGCTGGACGAGGCCTCCGACCGGGCCTCATGGGAGATCGTGCCCGTCTCCGCCCTGACGGGCGACGGGATCGAACCGCTGCGGGAAGCGTTGCGGAGGTCGACGGCGGGGATCCGCGCGCGCGGTGTGGACGACCGCTTCCGGCTCCCGGTCGACCGGTCGTTCTCGATCCGGGGCACCGGTACCGTGGTGACCGGCACGGTGTGGAGCGGGTCCATCGGCGTGGGGGACACCGTGAGCGTCTTCCCCGGAGGGAACTCGGCCCGCGTGCGTGCGCTCCAGGTGCACGAGGATCCTCGGCCCCGCGTCACCGCCGGCCGCCGGTGCGCCGTCGCGCTCGTCGGCGTCGCCCCGGCCTCCGTGGAGCGGGGCAGCGTGCTCTTCGACCCGTCCGAGTGGAAGTCGAGCGAACGTCTCGGTGTCCGGCTGCGGGCACTCGGGGGCCGCGACCGGCCGCTGCTGCACGGGCAGCGTCTCAGGGTCTACCTCGGCACCCGCGAAGTCATGGCCCGGCTGCAAACGGCGGATCGCCGACCGGTCGCACCCGGGGCGACCGCCTGGGCCGTGCTTGCGCTCGAGGCGCCGCTCCTCGCCCGGACCCGCGATCGGGCCATCCTCCGCTTCTATTCGCCGGTGACGACGATCGGCGGGATCCGCGTGGCGGAACTGAACCCGCCGCCCGGCTGGCCGGCTCGGACGGAAGCCTGGGGGCAGATTCTCGACGGTGCCCCGGAGGAGGCGATCGCCGCGGCCGTGGCTCTGCGGGGCCTGCGCGGGCTCTCCGCCGCGGCGTCATCGATCCTCCTCGGGCGGCGCGACTCCACGCTCGAGACGGCCGCGGAGGAGGCCGGATGCGTGCGCATCGGCGGCCGCTGGTTCGCGGCCGATGCCGTGGCGGAGGCCATGGAGGCCGTGGAAGAGAGCGTGGCCCGTCTCCACGCCGCGGATCGCCGCGCCGCCGGCGTGTCGAAGGAGGCCGTGCGCTCCGCCATGGCGCCGGACTGCGACCTCGAACTGGCGGAGACGGCCGTCCGCCGACTCCTCGCCGATCGCCGGCTCGTCGAGAGCGGGCCGCGGCTCGCGCTTCCGGGCCACACGCCCCGCCTCACTCCGCGGGAGCAAGAGGGGCGCGCGCAACTCGCGCTGACGTTAGAAGCCGCCGGACTGCAGCCGCCGCTCGTCGCGGAATTGGGAAGAACGCTTCGCCTCGACCGGGCCGTGCTGGACGACCTCCTGCGGTTGTTACAGGAATCCGGCGTGACGAAGGCGGTCACACCCGAGCTGCACGTTGCCGCTGCGGCTCTCGAGACCATGGAAGCGCAGGTGAGGGATCTCCTCGCCGATGGCGCGCCGGCCCCTCCCACGCGGTTCAAGGAAACGTTCGGGCTCTCGCGGAAGTACCTGATCCCGCTCCTCGAATACCTGGACCGGGAAGGCGTGACCCGACGAACGACCGAAGGAAGAGTGCTCGTTCAGCCGACGTGATAGAGGAAACAGCCGCAATACTCGCACGACTCGACGCGAAGATTGCGATCCGCTTCCGAGGCGCGGGCGGTGGAAACCGCCACGAAGCAGCCGTAGCAGATGCCGTTGATGACCGGTGCGACGACTCTCGGCGCCTTGTCGGCGATGCGTCGGTAGCGCTCCCGGATCCCCCGCGCGAGCCGCTCCGCCAGTTCCTCGACCTTTTCGTCGAGCGACCGGATCGCGTCTTCGATCTTGACGTCGAAGACCTCCGCCTCGAGGTCCGTCGACCCGTCCGTGAGCTCCCGGCGCTGCATCCTCAGGTCCTGGATCTCGAGGAGCAATTCGAGTTGCTGGTCCACTAGAGATCCTTCGCTTCGAGCAGTTCGATGAACTGTTCGGGACTCGAGAGTTCCGCGAGCGACTCCGGCACGTCGGCCTCCTTGCCGAACTGCGCAATCTTGCCCAGCACCGGAAGATACTGATTCGAGACTTCCAGCGGCGGCGCGACGATGAGAAAGACGTACCGAACGGGTTTCTCGTCGATCGCCTTGAAGTCGAGGCCGGAGAGCTTTCGGCCGAACGCGACCCTCAGTCGGGTCACGACGAGCGAACGGCAGTGGGGGATCGCGATGCCGCGGCCGATCCCGGTCGAACCGAGATTCTCCCGCCGCTTCAACATCTTGTAGAGGATTCCTTCGGACTTTCCGTCGAGGCCCAGACACGACACAAGTTCCTTCAGGGCCTCGTCCTTCGTCTCGGCCGCCAGGTCGAGGTTGATGGCGGACGGGACGAACAATTCACGAAGCTGCACTTGGATCTATATCTCCTCCCCGCGAACGCGGGGCGCATATCGAATCAACGGGAACCGGCTCTGCGGGACCCGACAAACCCCGAGTATACCCGCGCCGGTTTCCGGCTGTCAAAGAACCTCTGCGGCCGCTCCCGGAACTTGCGCCGCGCGCCAGGATAAACCACCGTATTGGCAGCACTCGCGCGTATCAGGGGGCGACACGGCTTCGACGCGTGAACCGGAAGCTGCGGAAGCGTGCCGAGGTGCCCGGGGCCTCGTTAAACACCGGGAAACTTCAGGTGCCAACGACGGTTTGGCTCTGGCTGCGTAAATCTGCGTAGCCCGTCCCCGAGAGATCCCGGCCCGAGGACCTCCCGACGGACGTCGACGAATCGGGCTGGTCGCCCCGGCGCGCCGTGAGCCGCGGGTGACGAGAACACGGCGAGAGCCGCGTACACGGCTGGTTTCGTAAGGGGTTGTTCGTGAACCCTCGCGGGACGAGACTTGATCGCGAACTACGCACGTAGATGCCGTGGCGGATGGGCTCGCGGACGCGGGTTCGATTCCCGCCGCCTCCACTAATGCAGGGCTCCACCCGGGGCGCCTCCCTTTCCGGGAGCGCCTCGGCTTTTTTTGCGACCGGCCCGTCGACGGGTCGAGGAGGTCCGGATGATCGAAGAACTGCAGCGGAAGATCGGGGACGAAGCGGAAACGCTCCTCCACGAGCTGAACGTCATCCTTCCGAAAGAGATCGAGAAGGCGGTCGCCCAGGGCGACCTGCGAGAGAATTCCGAGTACACCGCCGCTCTCGAGCGGCAGGGTTTCGTGCGGGCGCGACTCGACTATCTGGCGCGCCGAATGTCGCAGCTCGGGGAACTCGATATCGAGAACATCCCGACGGACCGGGTCGGGTTCGGGTCGAAGGTCGCCGTGCGCGACCTGGAGGACGACGAGATCGAGTCCTTCAACCTCACGATCGGCGACGACGTCGACATCGAGACCAACGACATCTCGATGGAATCGCCCATCGGCCGCGCGCTCCTCGGAAGGAGAAAGGGTGAACTCGTGAGCGTGAGACTTCCCGCCGGTGCGCGCGAGTTCGAGGTCGTCGATTTCGAGACGCTGCACGACCTCTAGCGGTCAGCGGTCCTGCCTGCCGGCGGGCCCTAGAAAACCCGGATCGGCGGGATGAACTTGCCGGGGTTCGCCCGCACCTCGGCGAGGAACGCGTTCAGGTCCACCACCACCTTGAGCAGCTCCTCGTACAGCGTCTCGTCGCTGACAAGCTGCCCGACCACCCCTTCGCCGCCCTCGATGAGATCCAGGATGGAGTTGGCGCGGGTCGCGGACGAAGCGATCGCACGATACAGGGAGTCCGACGCCAGCAGCCGCCCGAGCGTCCCTTCGCCCGCCGCCAGCGCTCCCGTCACCGTGTCGAGGCGGGCGGTGGAGGAAACGAGGCGGTCGTACAGCTGCGGATCCTCGAGCAGGCGGGCCAGCGAGCCTTCCCCGTCCGCGATCGGCCCCAGCACGGCCGCGAGGTTGTCGTTGAGGTCGACGAGGCCGTCGTAGAGGGCCTCGTCGACGAGGAGGCGTCCCAGCGAACCCTCGCCGCTCGAGACGCGGGCCAGCGTTGCGGAAAGGTCGTTCGAGAGCTGCGTGAGACCGAGGACGGCGTCGGCCGCCTGGCCGAGGAGTTCATCGTAGCTCAGCGCCGGCGCCGTTCCGATCGTATCTCCCGGGACGAGGGTTGCCGAATCCGGAGACCCCGGTTCGATGTCGATGAGACGGTCGCCGAGGAGTCCCTGCGTCCGCACGCGGGCTCGCGAGCCGCGCCGGATCTGCTCCCGGACGTCCACGTTGACACCGAGCCAGACCGCGACCGCCGCCTCCGAGTCGCCGCGCTCTTCCGGGGCGATGAACTCCACGCGCTCGACCTGGCCGACGCCGCGCCCGGCCACCTGGACGGGAGCTCCCGGGCGGAGCCCCGAAGCCGATTCCATGAGCGCCACAAGCTGGTAGCGCTCGCCGAACACGTCCCCGATCCGGCCCACGAACAGCACGCACAACGCGAGAAGGACGAGAGAGACGATGAGGACGAACCCCACGCGCATCTGGTCCCATGTGATCGGTTCCGACCGTCGCATCGTATCCTTTCCTGCCCTTTGTCCGTTAGCCGCGGAAGGCCCGAACATAGCGGTCTTCCGTGGCGTGCATCTCCTCCGGCGTTCCGCTGAAGATAATCTCGCCGTCCTTCAGGAGCGCGGTCTCGGTCGCGATTCTCGATGCGGACCGTACATCGTGGGTCACTACGACGACGCAGACGTGGAGTTCCCGCCGCAGCCTCAGGATCAGTTCGTCGATCCTCCGCGTCGTGATCGGATCGAGCCCGCTCGTCGGTTCGTCGAAGAGAAGGATCGGTGGCCGGTGAGCGATCGCCCGCGCGATCGCGACGCGTTTGCGCATACCGCCGGAAAGTGCGGACGGGAGCAGAGGGAGGACCACCGCCGGGTCGAGGTCCACGAAGGACAGCACCTCCTCGACGCGCTCCCGGATCTTGTCATCCGCCAGCGTCGTATGCTCGTAGAGCGGGAAGGCCACGTTGTCGAACACGTTCAGGGAGTCGAAGAGCGCCGATCCCTGGAACACCATCCCCATCCGTTCCCGCAGAGCCAGAGCCTCCGGGCGCGAAACCGCACTGATGTCGCGTCCCTCGATGAGGACCTCGCCGCGGTCGGGGAGAAGGAGCCGGAGCATGAGGCGCAGAATCGTCGACTTTCCGACCCCCGACCCGCCGAGGATGCAGAGCGTCCCGCCCCGCGCGACGCCCAGCGAAACGCCGCGCAGCACCTCGTGATCTCCGAACGAGAGCCACACATCCCGGAGCTCGACGATTTCGGGCCCGCCGAACCCCCTCCCGTGGGTTTCCAGCTCGCGGCGAATCTCGTCGCGCAACTCCGCCTCGAAGGCCTCGCTTCCCGGCTCCGGCCCGCCGGCGGGCGTGCGGTCGCTCATGGTGGATCCTCGCTCACCATTGGAACATGGCGAGCAGGATCTGGGTGAGGAAGTAATCCGCCGCGAGGATGAGGATGGACGAGGTCACCACGGCCCGGGTCGTCGCTCGCCCGACGCCTTCCGTGCCGCCCTCGGCCCGAAGCCCGTGGAAGCAACTCGTGAGCGCGATGATCCCGCCGAAGGTGAAGGGCTTCACCAGCCCCTGAATCAGGTCGATGGGGACGACCCTGAGCACGAAGCCGCTCTGGGCGAGGGTGTCCCACACGGAGTTGATATACAGCTGGGCCGTGAAATCCAGCGTCAGGACCGCGATGAGAAGCCCGCCCAGGATGGCCACGAAGTCGCCGATGATCGTGACCACCGGGAGCATCACGAGGGCGGCGAGGAAACGCGGCACGACGAGTTTCCGGATCGGGTCGACACCCATCGTGCGGAGCGCGTCGACCTGCTCGGTGACGCGCATCGCGCCCAGGGCCGCCGCCATGCCGGCGCCCGCGCGGCCGGTGACGATGAGCGCCGTAAGAACGGGACCGAGTTCGCGGATCGTGCTGGCCCCCACAACGCGGCCAATGTAGACCGTTGCCCCGAACCGCTCCATTTCCACGGCGGACTGGAGGGCGAGCACCATCCCCGTGAAGAGGCCGGTCAACATGACGATGAAGATCGAGGCCACGCCGATCGTGTCCATCTGCTGAACGAGATCGCCGCGATAGAAGGGCTGACTCAAACAAGCCCTGGTCACACGCACGAGAAGCCGGCAGTAGGCCTCGACCGCGAAGGCCATGCGGAGCACGGCCTCGCGAGCGAGTCTTGCGGCGGAACGGCGGGCGGAGCCGTCGGGCACGATCTTTGGCGCTCTCTCGGGGATCGAAGTATGTTCGCCCGACCGCCAGAACGCGTTCGAACGCAACGACTCGCCTCCAGCGATGAGGCGTACGGGCGAGGTTACCGGCTCCCACCGACCCGATGCAAGGCAGCGGTGACCCGCGGATATTCCGCGCCATGCCTGGTGGCAGCGGCCGATCGCCCGCCCACGAAAGGAGCCTCGAGCCATGCAGACCGGACCGGTCCACACGGATCATGCACCTGCCGCCGTCGGCCCCTACTCCCAGGGATACTGGGCCGGCGAGCTGTTCTACTCCGCAGGGCAGGTGGGGTTGGTGCCGTCCACCGGCCAGCTGGTGGGCGCCGACGTCGTCTCCCAGGCGGAGCGCGTGATGACGAACCTGGCGGCCGTGCTGGACGAGGCGGGGCTCACCCTCGGGGATGTCGTGAAAACGACGATCTTCCTTGCGGACATGGGCGACTTCGGTGCCGTGAACGAGGTCTATGCTCGCCACTTCGAGCCTCCGTACCCCGCGCGCTCGACGGTCGCCGTGGGCGCGCTGCCCCTGGGGGCCCGGGTCGAGATCGAGGTGATCGGCCGAGCCCGGTCGGCCACCTGATGGGTTGGACCGGAATGACGACGACACGGATGACCGGGAGCGGATGGTGACTGGTGTCGCCTGCGGTCTTCAAAACCGTTACGGGGCGTTCGCGCGTCCCGGGTGGGTTCGATTCCCACACGTTCCCGCCACCTTCGCGCTCGCGGCCGTGCTCCTGCTCGGCCACGCCCTGGAGCCGTCGCCGCTGCGGGCGCAGGACCCGCCGCCTCCCGCGGTCGCCGATTCGGTGTCCGCCGAAGCGACCCCCGCCGCCGACACCACGGGCCGGCCTCCTCCCATCTCCCCGCTCGGCGCCTTCGGCCGTTCACTGATCCTCCCGGGCTGGGGACAACTGGAGGTCGGGCGCCCGTCGCGCGGCGCCTTCTACTTCGCCGCGGAGTCTGTCTTTCTGTTCATGGTCTTCAAGTCCGACGCGCGGCTCTCCGCGGCCAAGGAGGAACTGCCGCTGAACGAAGAGCGGATCTCGAACCGTTCGGGGCAGCGTGAAAACTGGATCGTCCTCGCCGGGTTCATCGCCTTCCTGAGCGGTCTCGACGCGTGGGTGTCCACGCAGTTCTGGGATTTCGAGCCCTCCATCGGCCCGCCCGCCGATGGATCCGTCGGGATCGCCGTCGGTTTCAAGGTCGATTTCCCCTAGCGGTCCGCAGCAGGGGTTTTGCCACGGAGTGCTAGCCTTCGCCGGGTCTCCGGTAGGACTCCAGGCGGATCTCGTCCGGCGTCACGACGGCGAAGCTGTTGTGATGGAGCCAATCCCCGGAGTTGAGGTAGAACCTCCCCGGGGCGAGTTCCGCGACTTCCGGCCGGTGCGAGTGTCCGAACACGACCAGGTCGACATCCTCGTGAGCGGCCAGCACCTCGATGGCGTGCTGCGCAAGGAGCGAAGCCCGGGGCGATTCCTTCCCGGCCCCTCCTGCCTGGGCCCGCCGCGTCCCGCTGGCGAGCCGGGCGAGGGGGAGCCCGAGATCGGGGTGAACCCACCGGAAGAGTCCGCGTCCCACCGAACTGCGGGCGGCCCGGCGCAGAATCCGGTAGCCCCAGTCCGCGGGGCCGAGTCCGTCGCCGTGCGCGATGTACGCACGCCGCCCTCCGATGCGTCGACGCGCCGGCTCGGCGAGGATTTCGATCCCGACTTCATCGCGGAGGAAACTCCCCCCCCACGCGTCGTGGTTTCCGCCCATGAACAGGATGCGCATGCCGCCTTCCACGAGCCTCCGCAGGCGGGTGAGCACGTCGAGCTGACCGCGCGGGATCACCTGACCGTATTCGAACCAGAAGTCGAACAGGTCGCCGTTGATGAGAAGCTCGTCGCCCCAGCGGTCCGCCTCCTCGAGGAAGGCGAGAAACGCGCGCGCGTTCTCCTCGGCCACGGCGCCGAGGTGGATATCGGACACGACGACGGTGCGTTGAGACATGGGCCGAAGCTCGGCGCGCGGGGCGCGGCGCGTCAAACCCGCCGGCGACCGCGGCGAACCCGTCACCGGGAGTTCGACACCCGGTGCCTCGCCGGAGCATATTGGGCGCGTGAAAGACGCAAACGGAGTCGGAACGACGGAAGTGCGCGTGCGGTATGCCGAGACCGATCAAATGGGTCGTGCGCACCACCGCCACTACCTCGTGTGGTGCGAACTCGGGCGCACGGCGCTCATGCGCGAGCGCGGCGTGTCGTACGCGGAACTCGAGCGCGGAGGCCTCTGGCTCCCGGTTTCCCGGGTCGAAGTCGAATACCGGATCCCGGTCGAATACGACGAACTCATCCGGATTCACACCGGCGTCGAACGCGTCCGAAGCCGTGAAGTCGTGTTCGCCTACCGAATCGCGCGCGCGTCGGACGACGCGACGCTCGCGCGCGCCCGCACCACCCTCGTGTGTACCGACGCACGAGGCCGTCCCCACCGGTTTCCGGCGGCCGTGAGGCGGCAGTTGGAGACACTGCCGACCGTCGCCGCACCGCATTCCGCCGCGTGAACCGTGCTTCGGCGCCCCGCGCCTTCTGGCTGCTGCTCCTCCTGCCGCTCACCGCCTGCGGCGGCGGTTTCGAGCGCGGGGCCCCACTGCCCGACGCGGAAGAGGTCGCCCGGCGGGCGCGCGCAAGCTCGGGTACGGAGCAGCCGATGCACGTCATCTTCAGGTGGGAATACGCCGGCGAAAGCGGGAGCTTCCGCGGCGATGGCGCCGCCCGGGTGAACCCTCCCGACCGCTTTCGTCTCGATCTCTTTTCGACGGGGGAGGGGAGTCTCCAGGCGACGCTCGTGGACGGCGTCCTCGCCACGTCCGGTGACCTCGAGGGCGTCGAACTGCCACCGACCGTCTTCCTCTACGCCATGGCGGGCGTGTTTCGGCCGGGCGAGATGCCCCCCGCCCGGGGGTCCGAGGTCCGCGGCCTCCGCGTCCTCGAGTTCGCGGTCGAGGGAGGCGCGACGCGAAGCTATTATCTTGAAGGCGGACGGCTCACCCGGCTCGATGAGCGGCGGGCGGGCCGTCGCGAGCGATGGATCGAACTCGAGTGGGGGAGCGATCCCCGCTGGCCCCGGGAAGCCCGGTACCGGGACAACGTGGACTCGAGCGGGGTACGTTGGGAGTTACTGAGCGCGACGGCGCAATCACAGCCATATGATGAGGAAAACTATGTCTTGCCGATTCCGCTCCGGAGCGATGGCCGCGATCGCGATGCTCACGGTGCTGGCGGGGTGCTACAGCTTCTCCGGCGGCGGCGGGCTGCCCAGCCACATGCGCACCGTCTGGGTCGCCCCGATCGAAAACGAGAGCACCCAGTTCGGCATCGCGGAGTCCCTGATGGACGAACTCCTCACCGCGGCGCGCCAGCGGCTGGGGCTGCGGCTGTCGTCCGAGGAGGAAGCGGACGCGGTCATCACGGCGCAGATCCGGCGCTACAACGATGAGGCGGTCAACTTCGACGCCGTCGGCGGTGTCGGCGCGGACGTCTTCCAGCGCCGCGTGACCGTCAGCGTCTCCGTGGAGATTCTGGACGTGGCCGAGAACCTCATCATCTGGGGAAATCAGAGCCTGACCGGCACGGGGGAGTACGAACCCGGAAACGAAACCGAAGACCAGGCCCTGATCGTCGCCCTCGAGAACCTCGTCCAGCAGATCGTCGACGGGGCGCAATCTCAGTGGTAGACTGACCGGAGTCGACCGCCGGGACCGATCGCGCGGGAAGCTCTCGCGCCCACGCGACGGGTTCGCCATTCTGTGGTCGATTCGTTCACACGGGCCGACAACCTCTAACTCGTCCGGGCGCCAACATGCCGCAAGCCGCTCGACCCGCCACGCGGAACCTGTGACCTACGCCGCCGGTCTCGTCGCCATCCTGGCGGCCGTCTGGCTCCTCCTGTCGGGGTACTTCGACAAGCCGCTCCTTCTGGGCCTCGGCGCCGTGTCCGTCGCGCTCGTCGTCTTCATTTCGCTCCGCATGCGGATCGTCGACGACGAGGGTCTGCCGGTCCAGCTGCCGGCGGGGCTCGTCCGCTACCTCCCCTGGCTCGTCGTCGAGATCGTGAAGGCGAACGTCGATGTCGCGGTGCGCATCCTCAGGCCGGGGCTGCCGATCCGTCCGCGCGTGATCCGCGTGCGGGCGGGACAGCGCACGGACGTCGGCCGGGTCATCTACGCGAACTCCATCACGCTCACTCCCGGTACCGTGACGATCGACACGGAGGGCGACCACATCACGGTCCACGCCCTGACGGAGGAGGCGGCCGCCGGCGTCCTCTCGGGGGAGATGGACCGGCGGGTCAGGCGGGTCGAGGGACGCGGATGATCCTCGCCGCCGCGGTCGCCGCGATCATCGTCACGATGGGACTCGCGCTCGTGCGGGCGGGGAAGGGACCCACGGTCTTCGACCGGATTCTCGCGCTGAACGTGTTCGGCACCAAGACCGTCCTCCTGATCGCCGCGATCGGGTTCGTAACGGGCCGGCCGCACTTTCTCGATGTCGGGCTCCTGTACGCCCTCATCAACTTCATCGGCGTCATCGCGGTGCTGAGATTCTCGAAGTACGGCAACTTCGCGGACCCGGACCGCGAGAGGACGTCATGATCCTCGAGATCGTGAGTTCGGTACTCGTGATCGCCGGCGCGATCTTCGCGGTCATCGGCGGGATCGGCATTGTCCGCCTGCCCGATTTCTTCTCTCGCATCCACGGCGCGGGGGTCACGGACACGCTGGGGGCGGGGCTGATTCTGACCGGGCTGATGTTCCTCTCGCCCGACTGGACCGTGACGGTGAAGCTCGTCGCAATCCTCGTCCTGCTCTGGATCACGAGCCCCACGGCCACCCACGCACTCGCCAACGCGGCGCTCGAGACCGGGCTCCGGCCGGACGTCGACGAGACGAAGGAGGCGACATCGAGTTCGTAGCCCTCGAGGTCCAGATCGTCACGGCGCTCCTGCTCACGCTTCTGTGTGCGACGGCGGTCGCGGTCGTGCGCATGCGCGGCCTGTTCGCAGCCGTGATGCTGATGGGGATCTTCAGCTTCCTCGGCGCCTCGTGGATGCTCCTGCTCGATGCTCCCGATGTCGCCTTCACGGAGGCCTCGGTCGGGGCCGGGATCTCGACCATCCTCGCGCTCGCGACGCTCGCGCTGACGACGCGCAAGGCGAAGGTCCCCGTTCGACGACCCGCGCTCCCGCTGCTCATCGTCGCCGTCACCGGGGCGGCGCTCGTCTACGGGACGCTGGACATGCCGCACTTCGGCGATCCGGAGGCTCCGGCCAGCAACTATCCGCACCCGTCCTACGTCGAGCGCACGGAGCACGACATCCACGTGCCGAACGTGGTCACGGCGGTGCTCGCGAGCTACCGGGGCTACGATACGCTCGGCGAGACCGTCGTGATCTTCACCGCCGGGATCGCCGTGCTGGCTCTCCTGCGGGGGAGCCGCAAGCGCCGGCCCACGGGCGGGGGAGGGGAGGACGCGGGATGACGGACCACACGATCCTGCGCGTCGTCAGCAAGCTCCTGCTGCCGTACGTCCTCCTCTTCGCCCTCTACGTGCAGTTCCACGGCGACTACGGTCCGGGCGGCGGATTCCAGGCGGGGGTGATCTTCGCGGCCGGCTTCGTGCTCTACGGGCTCATCTTCGGGCTCACCGCGGTGCGCCGCGTCGCCCCGGCCCGCATGGTCGAACTTGTCATCGCGACCGGCGTGCTCGTCTACGCGGGCACCGGGGTCGTGGCGATGCTCATGGGCGGGAACTTCCTCGACTACGACGCCCTGAACCCCGCGCACCCCTCGACGGGGCAGCACTACGGGATCCTCGTCGTCGAACTGGGCGTCGGGATGACCGTCGCCGCGGTGATGATCGCGATCTATTCGACCTTCGCCGGGCGGGGGCGCGCATGACCGAAACCGTCCTCGGCCTCTACAACTACTGGGTCGTCATCTTCCTGATGATGATGGGGTTCTACATCGTCATTTCACGCGGCAACCTCATCAAGAAGGTCATCGGACTCAACATCTTCCAGAGCTCCGTCTTCCTTTTCTACATCACGGTCGGGAAGGTGAGCGGGGGAACGGCGCCGATCATGGCCGAGGGTTTCGAGGTCTACAGCAACCCGCTCCCGAGCGTCCTCATCCTGACGGCGATCGTCGTGGGCGTCGCGACGACCTCCGTCGCCCTCTCGCTCGTCGTGCGCATCCGCGAGGCGTACGAGACGATCGAAGAGGATGAAATCCAGGCGCAGGACGAGGCTCGATGAGCCAGGCGATCCAGGCGCAGTTGCCGGTCCTGCAGGTCGTCATCCCGCTTCTCGCGGCTCCGCTCTGCATCATCCTGCGGCGGCGCTCGCTGGTTCTCCCGTTCGCGACCGGCGTCTGCTGGCTCACCTTCCTGGTCTCCGTATTCCTCCTCGGCGACGTGCTCGAGGCGGGCGTCATCAGCTACGAGCTGGGAGGCTGGGCGGCACCGTGGGGGATCGAGTACAGAGTCGACGCGCTCGCCGCCTTCGTCCTCCTCTTCGTGTCAGGGATCGCCGCCCTCGTCCTGACCTACGCGCCGCGCAGCCTCACCGACGAGATTCCGGCCAGCCGGCATTATCTCTTCTGCACCCTCTATCTCCTGTGCGTCACGGGGCTGCTCGGCATCGCGATCACCGGGGACCTGTTCAACGTCTTCGTCTTCCTCGAGGTCTCGGCGCTCTCGTCCTACGCACTCATCGCCCTCGGGGGTCGCCGGCAGGCGTTGCCCGCGGCGTTCCAGTACCTCGTGATGGGCACGATCGGGGCCACGTTCATCCTCATCGGCATCGGTCTCATGTACCAGATGACGGGGACGCTGAACATGGCGGACATGGCGGAGCGGCTTCCCGCCGCGGAAGGCGTGCGGACCGCGCTCGTCGCCTTCGGCTTCCTCACCGTCGGGATCGCGCTCAAGATGGCGCTCTTCCCGCTCCACGTCTGGCTCCCGAACGCCTACGCGTACGCGCCATCGGTGGTGAGCGCCTTCATCGCGGCCACGGCCACGAAGGTCTCCGTCTATATCCTGCTGCGCTTCATGTTCAGCGTGTTCGGCCTCGAGTTCTCGTTCGAACAACTCGGACTCGGACGTGCGCTCATGCCGCTGGCTCTGGCCGGGATCTTCGTCGCCTCCACAGTGGCGATCTTCCAGCGCAACGTGAAACGCATGCTCGCCTACTCCTCGGTCGCGCAGATCGGCTACATGGTGCTCGGCATCAGCTTCGCGACCGCGACGGGGCTCACGGGCGGCATCGTCCATCTGTTCAACCACGCGCTCATCAAGGGCGGGCTCTTCATGGCGATGGGGTGCGTGATGCTGCGGTTGCACTCGGTCGACCTCGATGAAATGGCCGGGATCGGGCGCGCGATGCCGTGGACGATGGCCGCGTGGGCCCTCGGGGGTCTGGGCCTCATCGGGGTGCCCGCGACGGCCGGCTTCATCAGCAAGTGGTACCTGATCCAGGCCGCGCTGGAACAGAACAGCCTCATCGTCGCCGTCCTCCTGCTCCTCAGTTCGCTCCTCGCGCTCGTCTACGTGTGGCGCGTGGTCGAGATGGCCTTCTTCCACGAACCGAGCGCGCGGGCCCTCGAGGCGCGCGAGGCGCCGCTCGCCATGCTCGTTCCGACCTGGGCGCTGCTCGGGGCGACTGTGTTCTTCGGCATCTACACCCGTTACTCGGCGGGCGTGGCGGAGCAGGCGGCCGAGGCCGTGCTGCGGGGGCTCCCGTGAGCGGATTCGTGCCGCTGCACCTGGCGCTGGTCATCCCCCTCGCCGGTGCGGTGCTCATCGCCCTGTTCGGCCGGTGGCCCAACGTGCGGGAAGCGGTGACCCTCGCGACCGGCGTCGCGCTCTTCTGGTTCGTGACGTCGCTGCTGCCGCACGTCCTCGCCGGCGCGACCCCCGGCGTCCTGCTGGTGCGGCTCCTCCCCGGAGGCCTCTCCCTCGTGCTCCGGCTGGAGCCCCTCGGCATGCTCTTCGCCCTGGTGGCTTCCGGGCTCTGGATCGTCACTTCGCTCTATTCGATCGGCTACATGCGGGGACACGGGGAGGCGAACCAGACGCGGTTCTACGTCTGCTTCGCGGTCTCCATCTGCGCCGCGATGGGCGTGGCGCTCGCGGGCAACCTGCTCACGCTGTTCCTCTTCTACGAGGTGCTGACGCTCTCGACCTACCCGCTCGTCTCGCACCACGGGACGCCGAAGGCGATGAAGGGCGCCCGCACGTATCTGGGGATCCTCGTCACCACGTCCGTCGCGTTCCTCCTCCTCGCGGTCGCGTGGACGTGGGTCCTTTCGGGCACGCTCGACTTCCGCGTCGGGGGCATCCTGGCCGGGCGGGCGGAGGACGGCGTCCTCCTCGTCCTGCTCGCGCTCTTCGTCTTCGGGACGGGGAAGGCCGCCCTCATGCCGGTCCACCGCTGGCTTCCCGCCGCCATGGTGGCGCCGACGCCGGTGAGCGCGCTCCTCCACGCGGTCGCGGTCGTGAAGGCCGGCGTGTTCACGATCATGAAGGTCGTCATCTACATCTTCGGCCTCGATCTGCTGACCACGACGGGGATCAGCGTCTGGCTCATGTACGCCGCCGGCTTCACCGTCATCGCGGGCTCGCTCGTCGCCATGGCGCAGGACAACCTGAAGCGGCGCCTCGCCTACTCCACGGTGAGCCAGCTCTCCTACATCGTCCTCGGGGCGGCGCTCGCGAACACCTGGGGCGTGGTCGGCGGCAGCATGCACATCGCGATGCACGCGTTCGGCAAGATCACCCTCTTCTTCTGCGCCGGCGCGATCTACGTCGCGGCGCACAAGACGGAGATAAGCGACATGCGCGGGCTGGGCCGCGCGATGCCGATCACGATGGCGGCGTTTCTCATCGGGGCTCTCAGCGTCATCGGCGTCCCGCCGCTCGGCGGGAGCTGGAGCAAGTGGTATCTCGCGCTCGGCGCGCTCGACGCCGGGCAGATGCTGTTCGTCGCCGTCCTCATGGTCAGTTCGTTGCTGAACATCGCGTACCTCGTGCCGATCCCCATCCGGGCGTTCTTCTCGAAACCCGCCGACGGGTCGGACCCGCCGCGCTTCAAGGAGGCGCCGGCGTTCTGCGTCGCGGCTCTCTCCTTCACGGCGCTCGGCTGCATCGTCCTCTTCTTCCTCGCGGACGATGTGTATCGCCTGCTCATCCCCCTGGGCGGAGGGTAGACCATGGCCTCTGACAAGCGCGACATGAGCGGGCAGGTGAAGGACCGGGGCAGGCACTACTTCGACGACCCGAAGCGCTGGAAGCGCCTGATCGCGATCCTCATCGTCGTTTGCGCCGTCGTCTTCGCGCTCGACGTCGCGAACCCGATCATCTACAGAATGACAGGCTTCGAGTTGCGCCACCCGGAGCGCAGCTGGGAGGGTTTCCCCGAGTTCTACGCCGTTTACGGGTTCCTCGCCTACACGGCGATCGTCTACACGGCGAAGCTGCTCCGGAAGGGCGTGATGCGGGACGAGGACTACTATGATCGGTAGCCTTCCTCCCGCAGCGGTGATGATCCTCGGGGCGCTCTTCGTGCCCCTGCTCCGGGGTCGTGCGCGCACGGGCTGGGTCCTTCTCCTGCCCGTCGGAAGCCTCGCCGCGCTTCTCGCGCTGGGGGAGGGGGAATTCGGGCAGGTCTCGATCTTCTCCTACGAACTGACCCTCGTCCGGATCGACGGGCTGAGCCGGATCTTCGGGTGGCTCTTCCACATCGCCGCCTTCATCGGGCTCATCTTCGCCCGGCGCGGCGGAAGCGCGCTCGAGGACGCCTCGGCGCTCGTCTACGCGGGCGCCGCGGTGGGAGCGGTCGGGGCCGGCGACCTGATCACCCTCTTCGTCTTCTGGGAACTCCTGGCGCTGAGTTCCGTCTTCCTCGTCTGGGCGCGCGGCACGGAACGGTCGTACCGGGCGGGCATCCGCTACCTCATCATCCAGGTCGGGTCGGGGGTCATCCTGCTCGCCGGGATCATCGCCCACGCGCGCGCCACGGGGTCGGTCGCCTTCGACCACATGGGGACGGAGACGCTGGGCGGGAAGCTGATCCTGCTCGGAATCGGGATCAAGGCAGCCTTCCCGCTGCTCCACAACTGGCTCACGGACGCCTACCCGGAGGCCACCTACAGCGGGGCCGTCTTCCTCAGCGCCTTCACGACGAAGGTCGCCGTCTACACCCTGGCGCGGGGATACCAGGGCGAGGATCTGCTGATCTGGGTCGGCGTCGTGATGACGATGTTCCCGATCTTCTACGCCGTGATCGAGAACGATCTGCGCCGGGTGCTGGGCTACAGCATGATCAACCAGATCGGCTTCATGGTGTGCGGCGTCGGGATCGGCACCGAAATGGCCGTGAACGGGGCGGTCGCGCACGCCTTCAACGACGTGCTCTTCAAGGGGCTCCTCTTCATGTCGACGGGCGCGCTCCTCTACCGCGCCGGGACGACGAAGTGCAGCGAGCTTGGCGGACTCTACAAGAGCATGCCGAAGACGGCGGGCCTGTGCATCGTCGGCGCCGCTTCCATCTCCGCCTTCCCGCTCTTCAGCGGATTCGTGAGCAAGTCGATGGTGATGGCGGCCGCGCTGGAGCAGAACCTCGACGTCGTGTGGCTCTTCCTCCTCTTCGCTTCCGCCGGCGTGCTCCATCACGCGGGAATCAAGATCCCGTTCTACGGTTTCTTCGGCCCCGATTCCGGGATCCGCACGAAGGAGGCGCCCACGAGCATGCTCATCGCGATGGGGATGGCGGCCTTCCTGTGCATTCTCAACGGGTCGTGGCCAACCCTGTTCCTGTATCCGAACCTGCCGTACGAGGTGACGTACGTGCCGTTCACTTCCGCGCACGTGATCAGCCAGCTGCAGCTCCTCTTCTTCGCCGTGCTGGCCTTCGTGTGGCTCAGGCTGTCGGACCGCGAGCCGCACGAGCTGCCCTCGACGAACCTCGATGCGGACTGGTTCTATCGCCGCTTCGGCAAGGGCCTGGCGCTCGCGGCCGGGGGCGTTGCGTCGCGGCTGCGCGATGCCGTCGCGGCGCGCTCCGTGGCCGCGGCCGACAGCGCGATCGGATCGGCACGGCGCTACATGGGGCCGACCGGCGTGCTGGGGCGCACCTGGCCCACCGGCACCAACGTCATCTGGGTCGCCATCCTGCTCCTGGTGTTCCTGCTCCTCTACTACGCGAGCACGCCTGTCACGAGCGTCCCGCCACCGCCATGACGACGTCCGGCGCGGCGCGGACCGACGGGGTTCGGGATTCGAGCGCCTGGGCCCTGATCGAGTCCATCCTCGCCGGCCAGGAGGCGATCGTTGCACTCGGCGTCACGCTCGAGGAGCTGGGTGAGGACACCGCGGTCCTCAGGATGCCCAAACAACTCGAGCTGACGCGCGGCGACGGCACCAGATATCACGGCGGTCCGGTCGCGTCGCTGATCGACATCGCCGGGGACATGGTCGTCGCGGTGCGAGCCGGAGGCGGCGTCCCGACCATCTCGCTGCGGGTCGACTATCTGCGCCCCTGCACCGGGCCTTATCTGCTGGCCACAGCCCGCCTGCGGCGTTACGGCCGTACGATCTCGGTGTCCGACGTCGACGTGCACGACGACCAGGGGCGCCTCTGCGCGGTGGGACGCGGGACCTACTCGTCGCTCGTGGGCTGAAGGTGCCGCTCGTGGTCGGGGCGCGCCGGTCGCCGCTCTCCCGGGCGCAGGCGACCTGGGTGGGAGAACGACTGCGCGAACGCTGGCCGGAGCTGGTCATCGAATACCGATTCATCACCACCGCCGGGGACCGGGATCCCGGGACGCCGCTGCCGGAGATCGGGGGGAAGGGGCTGTTCACGGAAGACCTCGAACGCGCGCTCCGCGAGCGGGAGATCGACGTCGCCGTGCACTCCCTGAAGGATCTGCCGTCGGACCTCCCCGATGGATTGATGCTGGGCGCGGTTCCGTCCCGCGAAGATCCGCGCGATGTGCTTGTCGTCCGCGATTCGCTGGATTCCGCCGCGGCGGATGACGGCCGGGGCGATATCCTCCGGCGCCTCCCCGCCGGGGCGCGCGTCGGCACGTCGTCGCTACGCCGCGCCGCGCAACTGCGCGCTTCCCGGGCCGACCTCGATCCGCGGCCGATCCGCGGGAACGTCGGCACGCGGCTCCGCAAGCTGGAAGACGGCCCCTTCGAGGCGGTGGTCCTGGCGGCAGCCGGGCTCCGGCGCCTGGGCCTGTGGCCGGGCGGCGCACACCTCCTGGACGACGGCTGGCTGCCCGCCCCCGGACAGGGTGCGCTCGGGCTCCAGTGTCGGGCCGGCGAGGATGGCATGGCTGCCCGCGTGCAGGCGCTCGACGATCCGACTGCGCGCGTGGAGGTGACGGCCGAACGTGCGCTCCTGGCGGCGCTCGAGGGGGGGTGCCGGGTCCCCATCGCGGCCCGTGCGTTTCCGTGCGGGGAGGACCTGTGCCTCCGCGCGGCGGTCTACGACGTGGACGGCGGTCCGCCGGTCGAAGCCGCCGAGACCGGGCCTCGCTCGTCGGCCCTCGCCATCGGCCGGCGTCTGGCGGAACGCATGCTGGAGGCGGGAGCGTCCCGCCTCGTGGAGCGGGCGCGGCGACTCAGCCGGTGAGGCGGCGCGAACCGTCGGCCTGGTATCCGTACACGAGGGTCATGCACCCCGGCGTCGCCTGCGGACAGTAGTAGCTCAGGATCCTCAGCTTGGCGTAGCGCCCCTCCGCGGTCCGGATCACGTACGTCTCGTCCTTCGGCTCGAGGAGGTGGGAGAAGAACCCGTACCGATACCAGCGCTCGAGCCCGGGCGTTGCCGGGCCGTTCTCCAGCGCGCGCTCCGTCGTTGCATACCCGGACGCCGGGGCCTCCGTCACCGCCTCCCACGGCGCGCCGATGGCGATGGCGCCGCCGGCTCCGGGATATCCGGTTCCGCCGTTCACGACGACGTGGTAGCGGTTGAGCGCCAGATCCCAGCCCGCGAGCGGCCCATCGACCGCGCTCCTCTTGTCGAAATCGAAGTGGACCCACTGCGAGCCGTCCCGCGCATCGATCGTCACCGTATCCACCACGAACCCATCCACCGGAGGCTGCGGGGCGATGGGCGTGGGGATGAACGTCAGCGGATCGGGTCTCACGAACGAGCCGGCCACGACGACGGCGATGACGAAGAGGAACGCGGCCCCCGCGACGTACAAGACGACCGGCCGGCCTCCGCCCACCCGTTCCTCGCTCCCGTCGCGCACGCCGTCTACCGAAGCGCCACCCTGCCGAACCTGCGCCTCACCGCTCCCGGCGCCACGGAGAGTCGCGCCACGTTCCGCTCAGGAACCTGGTCAGGTTGGCGAGATAGTAGGCCAGGCCGGCCGCCGCGAGGGCGAAAGCGACGCCGATGAGCAGCGCCCCGACGCTGCCGGCGCTCGCGAAGATCCGGAACTCCCACGCGGCGAAGACGGCGCAGAACACGATGGCCGTGGCGATGAGGAAGCGGTGAAAGCCAATGATCGACATGAGACGTTCCGTTCACGGTGGACGGCGCTGGGACCGCCACACATCGTACGATGGCGAGGCGAACCTCGAAACGTCGTCCCGGTGAGGCCGTCGGTGACGCTGTTGACCCTTGACAGGCCCGGTGGGAGCTTCCACCCCCGATGAACTCCGGAATCCGCACCTATCACGAAGTCGACGAACTGCACTCGGATCTGCCCGATCAGATCGCGGCGCAGGACGAACGCGTGTCCGCCCGACTGGCGTTGGTGGCACGGGTCGTCGCCGTGATGAGCGGCAAGGGCGGGGTGGGGAAGAGCCTCATCTCCGCCCTTCTCGCGACGGCGATGGCCCGCCGGGGGCGTCGCGTGGGCCTGATCGACGCGGATCTGAACGGTCCCAGCGTTCCCCGCCTTCTGGGCATCGAACCGGGGGCGCTTGTGGAGGGACGGGACGGACTCGAGCCGCCGACCTCGCCGGCCGGCGTGCGCGTCATGTCGATGGGGCTCCTCCTGGAGCCGGAGCGGGCCCTGGCCTGGCGCGAACCCGCCGACGCCGGCTTCGTCTGGCGCGGCGCCCAGGAGCGTGGAGCGCTGCGGGAGTTCCTCGCGGATGTCGCGTGGGGGGAACTGGACGTCCTCCTTGTCGACCTCCCGCCGGGTACCCAGCGTCTCGCCGAGCTGCACGTCCTCGTCCCCCAACTGACGGGCGTCCTCACGGTCACGATCCCGACCGCGGCTTCGCGCGACTCCGTGACCCGCTCGCTGGACATGGCGCGGACACGCGGCCTGCGCCTGCTCGGCGTGATCGAGAACATGTCGGGAGTCCTCTGCGACGCCTGCGGAACCCTCGTCCCGCTGCATGCCGGCGACGCGGGCGAAGATCTTGCGGAAGGCTTCGACGTCCCGCTTCTCGCCCGACTCCCCTTCGACCCCGAGTTGGGGGCCGCCGCCGACGGAGGCCGCCTCGATCCGTGGGTGGCGGGGACCGGACCCGCGGCGGAGGCGCTCGGGCGCCTGGCGGAAGAGCTGTGAAGTTCCTCTGCCTCGAATGCGACCGGCAGATGGCGTTCGACGAACGCGCCGTCCCGGGCGACGGTACGATGGCCGCCGTATTCAAGTGTCCGGACTGTGGACGGAAGACGGCGATGCTGGCCAACCCCATGGAGACGCAACTCGTCAGCTCCCTCGGCGTGAAGGTGGGCGGCCGCACGGTGCCCGACGCGAACTTCGAGGGCATTCGCAGCGGGGTGGCCACAGGCAGGGACGAAGCCTTCGAGTCGCCCGCCGCGGCGAGTCCGGGGGCCGTACGATGGAGTGTGGAGGCGGTGGAGCGGCTCGGTCACGTCCCCTCCTTCGTCCGGGGGATGGTGAAGAAGATCTACACCGACTACGCCAGGGAGCGGGGAATCGAGGAGATGACCCCCGCCGTCATGGACCGCGCGCGCACGGATCTCGGACTGGAGGGGATGTGATGGAAGGCGCCCCGGACCCGCTGGTCGAACGGGAAGTTCACGGCGTCCGGGCCGTGGTGGACCGCGACCTGTGCGTCGGGTTCGGCGACTGCATCGAGGAAGCGCCGGAGGCGTTCGACCTCGACGAGGACGGCGTGGCCGTGTTCACGACCCCGGAACATGCGTCGAGAAAGCGTTTCCTGGAGGCGTGCGCGTCCTGCCCGGTCGATGCGATCACCGTCTGGGAGGACGGGATCGAGATCGTCCCTTGACCCGCCCCGCCGTTCCGCCGCTCGTCGCGGCGCGGGGCCTCAGCTACACCTACCCCGATGGGAGTGCCGCCCTTCAGGAACTTTCGCTGGAGGTCCGGGACGGAGAACGATTCGGACTCCTCGGCCCGAATGGGTGCGGCAAATCCACCTTTCTCCGACTCCTCGCGGGCGACCCGGTCCCGCGCCTCCGGCGAGATGCCTCGGTGGACGGCGCCCGTCAGCGGTGGCTCGCCCCGGATCAGCCGGCCCTGCGGTGCTGGCTCAGCGGGCGCGAGAACACGGCCACCCTGCTCGAACTTCACGGCGCGCGGCCTCGGGAGGCCCGGGCCGCGGCCGACGCCTGGATCGAGCGCTTCGGCCTTTCGGGCGACGCGAACCGTCCGGCCGGTACCTATTCGAGCGGGATGCGCCGACGCCTCGCCCTCGCGGCCGCCTTCGGCGCGCGACCCCGGCTGCTTCTCCTGGACGAACCGCTGGCCGGCCTCGACCCCGGAGGCCGCGCGGCGTTCGCCGCGGCGCTCGCCGACCACCGGGCCGACGGCGGCACCGCCGTGCTCTCCGTCCATGACCCCGGCTTCGCCGCGGCGCATTGCGACCGCGTGGCCTTCATCGTCGACGGGCGTTGCGAGGTGGCGGACACTCCGTCCCGGCTCCTCGAACGGATCGGGGTCCGCCCGCGGGTCGAGATCCGCTTCGCGGCGGGAGGACGTCCCGACCGCGATGCCCTCGGGTCCGCTCCGGCGGGCGTACGTCCGGCTTCTTGGGGCGAAGGCAGCCTGCTCCTCGAGGTCGGGGACCCGGGCCGCGCCCTCCCGGAGACGCTCGCGTGGGTGCTGCGCGCCGGAGCCTCCGTCGCCTCCGTGGACGTGCGGGAGCCCGGCCTCGCGGACGCCTTCGTGATCCTGACGGGACGGGATCTCGACGAGACGGCGGAGCAGACCGCGTGACCATCTGGCGTCTGGCGTGGCGTTCGGCTCTCAGTCGGCGCCGGCTCTTCGCCTGGAACGTGGCCGTGCCGCTCCTCCTTCTCGCGCCGGTCGCGTTGAGCGAAGCGGCGGCGCCGCACCGTGTCGCCGTGTTCGGCGTGTTCATCGTCTTCTTCGGAGCGTTCGGCTCGGCGATCCCGGCTGTGCGCGATGCACGGGACGGCTGGCTCGATGAGATCCTGCGCGCGGGGTATCCGGCTCTCCGCTGGCTGCTGGAGAGGACTCTGGCCGGGACCGCGATCGACACGGTGCAACTCGTTCCGACCCTGTTCGTCCTCCTGTGGTCGGCCGGCGGCCTGCGGGCGGCCCCCGTCGTTCTCCTCGCGACCGTCGCGACGCTCTGGTTCGCCAATCTCCTCGGCCCCCTCGTGGCCGCCGCCGTTCGATCCCTCGCCGAGGCGGCGCTCGCTTCCGCGGCGCTGTCCCTCCTTCTGCTGCACTTCGCCGGTTTCTTCCGGACGCCCGGGCCCGGCTGGACATCGTTCGTCGCCGACTGGAATCCCTACACCCCGCTTCGGGCCGCCCTGGGGGCCGCCGTCGGGTCGATGTCCATGGACGAATCGGCCTGGCTCCGCGGCCTTCTCGTCGCGGCCGGCTTCACCTTCGGCGCCGCGATTTTCGCCTCGGATTGGAGCCGCCGCCTCCGCTGGCCCAACACCTAGTGTCCGCGTTTGACTTTCCACTTGGTCAACCGCAACTTCTTGGCCCATAAGCGGGGGGTCCGGACCTCCGGGGGTCCCCAAAGCCTTGAACCAGCATCGCAGAATTCCTTGTCCGTGGCCGATCTTCGCGGACTGCGTATATCCGGGCTTCGCACCCGGGCGAGGCTGGCGCGAGAAGCGTGAACCGGCCGCAGTACGCCGTCCATCGGAGCGCCATGTATCGAGAGGTATTTGTCCCGGTCGATAACTCGCGCGAGTCGGACTGGGCCGTAGACCGCGCCATCGAACTCTGCGCTCGCTTCGGGGGCCGCATCACCGGCTCTCACGTCTACGCCGCGCGCCTCCACGACATCCGGTTCCGCCAGCTCGAAATCGGGCTGCCGGCCCAGTTCCAGGAACCGGCGGAGATCCGCAGGCAGCGCAAGATCCACGACAAGCTGATCGAGAAGGGGCTGCAGCTCATCTCCGACAGCTTCCTCGACCAGCTCCACCGCCGCTGTAGCGAAGCCGGCGTGACCATCACGCGGCAGCTCCTCGAGGGCATTAACTACGAGGAGATCATCAACGAGGCGAACCGCGGCGGCGGGCGCCTCCCGAGCCTCATCGGCTTCGATCCCAACATCGCCCACAACTACGACGGCAGCGAGAAGCAGCGCACGGACGTCAAGCTGGGCGAGAACGGCCGCCTGCTGGCCGAGGACGAAGAACAGGAGGACAAGCTCGCTGGCACATCCGGCCGCGAGTACGACCTCGTCGCGATCGGCGCTCACGGCCTGGGACGGCAGGAGCGGAGCCGACTCGGCGGCGTCGTCGCACGCTCTCTTCGCGGGATCGAGAAGGACGCGCTCATCATCCGCGACGACCGGCCGCTCGAAGGCGGCAAGTGGCTCGTCGGTGTGGACGGGTCGGCCTACGCGTACAAGGGGCTGCGGATCGCGCTCGAGATGGCCCGCGAGTACGGCGCCAAGGTCTACATCGCGAGCGCCTTCGACGTGCAGTACCACCACGTCGTCTTCCACAACATCAAGGACGTGCTCTCCGTCCAGGCCTCGAAGGTGTTCAAGTTCGAGGAACAGGAAGAACTCCACAACAACATCATCGACAAGGGCCTCCTCCGCCTCTGCAAGGCGAACATCAAGCGGGCCGAGGTGATGGCGAGCGAGTATCCCGAAGTCGAAATCGAGACCCAGGTCCTCATCGGGAAGCCCTTCGACGCGCTCCTCAAGTGGGCCGAAGAGATCGATCCGTCCCTCATCGTCGTGGCTCGCCACGGCTCGCACCGGATCGAGGGCACGGATCTGGGGTCGCAGGCCGACAATCTCGTCCACCTCTCCGACGCGAACGTGCTCCTCATCGGGACCGAGCAGGTGCGCCCGGAGGAGATTCCCTGGATCGAGGAGGACGGGGAGGCCGGGCTCGAGTGGGCGCCCGAGGCGGAGGTGAGGATCCTGCGCGTGCCGCCGTTCGCCCTCGGGATCGCGCGCAAGGCCGTCGAGGAGTTCGTCCTCGAACACTATGGACCGGGGAGCCGTTACGCGGCCGCCTTCGTCCCGAACCCGAAGGACGAGAAGAAGTACCAGGCGGCCGAGACCGCGACAAACGGCACGGCGCAAGTGGCGCGCGAAGCCCTCGAGGCCGGCGCCGCACCTTCGATCGCCGAGGTCGGACAGGCCGCCAACGGCCGCGCGAACGGCGAGAAGGAGGAACTCTGGAACCGGGACCAGTTGCCCGTCGTGACCAACGAGCGCCTCGACGAGGCGATCAAGAAGCTCCTCCCGACTCACATGCAGCTCGTGATGGGGATCGGCGATGCGGAGGAACTCGCCCTCGCGGAGGTGAAGGCGGATGAGGCGATGAAGCGCACCGTCGTGGAGACGAGCGACGCCGACGCCTTCGAGTCCCCGCTCCCCGTGATGGCAAAGTGTCCGGTCACGGACAACCAGATCCCCCGCGACCGCACGGCCGCCGACCCGATCGTCTGGACGCACGAGGCCTTCGAACGCCTGGGGCGCGTGCCGCTGATCGCGCGTCCCCTCGCCCGGAATACGGTGGAGCGCTTCGCCCGCGACCAGGGCATGTGGCGCGTGACCACGGTCGTGATGGACGAGAACAAGGACGCGATGATCGCGGCCGACGAGTTCGACCTCGACACGATGCTCGTGATGTTCAACGAGTTGAAGGCGAAGCAGGCGCGGGCCGAGGCCGCCGGCGTCGACGGGATGAGCGAGGAGATGAAGCGCTTCATCGAGGAGGCGAAGGCCTCCGGGGTGACGCGCTGTCCCATCCGCGACATCGAGCAGCAGGCGGAGGACTGTCCCGTCGACTTCAAGATGGTCTCGCCCGACGATGCCCGCGCGGCCGTCGAGAAGTTCGCCCGCACGGAACTCGGAGAGGAGTCGGGAGCGGACGCCCGTCCCGCTTCGGAGCAGGGGTCGCACTCGAAGTGACCGGTGCTCCGCTGGCCGCGGAAGCTGTCGCGCACCGGAGCCCGGCCGTGCCCGGTTCGCTCTGGGACGGCGCCCCCGCCGCCGCGTCGCCGCGCACCGAACCCGATGTCGCCATCCCGCACGTTGTCGCCTGGAACCTGACGCGCCGCTGCAATCTCGCCTGCTCCCACTGCTATATCTCCGCCGGATCGTGGCACGGGTCCGACGACGAACTCGATACCGCAGCATGCTTCCGCGTCGTCGATCAGGTCCTCGAAGTGAGTCCATCGCCCCTCCTCATCCTCAGCGGGGGGGAGCCGCTCGTGCGCTCCGATCTCGAGGAGATCGCGGCCTACGCCTCCGAACGCGGCGCCACCGTGACGGTGGGCACGAACGGAACCGGGCTCACCGATGAACGCATCGCCTCGCTCAAGGCGGCCGGCGTGCAGGGCGTCGCCCTGAGCGTCGACTCCCTCGACCCGCGCTATCACGACCGCTTCCGGCACGGCGAGGGTGCGCTCGAAGACACGCTCGGCGCGGTGGACCGGCTGGCGGAGCACCGCCTCGACTTCCTCATCCAGTTCACGGTCACGCGCGGGAACCGGGGCGAACTCGACGCCGTCGCCGCATGGGCGGATTCGAAGGGCGCCGTCTGCCTCAACGTCTATTTCCTCGTCGAGACGGGCAGGGGAGAGGGCATGCGCGGCCTCGCTCCCGCGGAGAACGACGAGATCGTGGCCCGGCTCGCCGAACTCCAGCGAGACTACCGCGGGCGGCTCATGATCCGCTCCAAGTGCCAGCCGCAACTCATGCGGCATGTGTACGAACGGGATCCGGACTCTCCGCTCCTGAACTACCGGACGCGTTGCCCCTGCGGCGTCCAGTACTGCCGCATCACGCCCGAGGGCAAGGTGACGCCGTGCCCGTACATGCCGGAGGTGGCCGGCGACCTCTCCGAGGCGTCCTTCGGCGAGATCTGGCGGGAGGCGACCGTCTTCCGCCTGCTGCGCGACGGCGAACCGGGCGGAAAGTGCGGGCGCTGCGAGTACCGCGCGCTCTGCGGCGGCTGCCGCGCCCGCGCGTACGCGGAGGACGGCGACCTGCTCGGTCCCGATCCTTCGTGCGCGTACGAGCCGGCGCCCGGCATCGCCGACGCGATCGAGCCGAGCCGGCCGGTCACGTACGGATCGGCGGCCGAGCAGAAGCTTCGGTGGAGCGCGGAGGCCGAGGCGCGGCTCGGCGCCATCCCCAGCTTCGTGCGCGGCGTGGTGGCGGAGCGGGTGGAGAAGTTCGCGCGCGACCGCGGGCACGCCGAAGTGACGCTCGACGTGATGACCGAGGTCCGCCGCGCCATGCCGGTGGACTTTTCGAAACGGATGCCCTTCTTCGCCCGGAGTCGGCGGAGCGCGGGACGGGGGGAACAGCGATGAAGCGTTGGATGACCCGGGGTGTCGTGACCCGCGGCGCACTGCTCGCCGCCCTCGCACTGGCGGTCGCCATCCCGCTCCTCGCGCAGGCGCCGGGGCCCGACTACGGGGAGTTCAACTTCCTTGGACTCGACCGGCGCGGAGCGGTCTGGATCGCGGCCCAGCTCCACCTGCTGTTCGCGGCCTTCGTGCTCGGCGTGCCCATGTTCGCCGTCGTCATCGAGGCGATCGGGATGTTCGGAGGGGACGAGAAGTACGACAAGCTCGCGAAGGAATTCACCCGCCTTCTGCTCGTGGCCTACAGCGCGACCGCGATCTGGGGCGCGATCCTCGTCTTCTTCCTCTCGACGCTCTACCCGCGCTTCTGGGCGTACCTCACGGCGATCTTCGCTCCGTCGATGTGGGTGTACGCGGGCCTCTTCTTCCTCGAATCGTTCACGCTCTACCTCTACTACTACGGGTGGGACGCGTGGAAGAAGGGCGCCGCGAAGAAGGTGCACTGGTGCCTGGGGATCATGCTCAACATCTGGGGCACGATCGTCATGTTCATCGCGAACGGGTGGCTCACCTACATGATGAGCCCTCCGGAGGGACTCACGGCGGACACGGCGCCCCAGACCGTCCAGCTGTGGAGCGCGATCAACAACGCGACCTGGATGCCCATCAACATCCACCGGCTGCTCGCGAACGTCGTCTTCGGCGGCGCGATCGTCGGCGCCTACGCGGCGTACCGCTTCCTCACGAGCAGGACCGACGAGGAACGCGCGCACTACGACTGGATGGGCTACACCGGCAACCTCATTGCGATCGGCGCGCTCATCGTCCTCCCCTTCGCCGGGTACTGGCTCGGACGCGAGATCTACGAGTTCAGCCAGCAGATGGGCATCACGATGATGGGCGGCTTCATGAGCTGGCTCTGGATCATCCAGGCCTTCCTCATCGGCATCCTCTTCCTCGCGGGCAACTACTACCTGTGGATCGGGATGGGACGGATCCCGGGGGCGGAACGGTTCCAGCCCTACATCAAGTGGATGCTGCTCGTGCTGGTGCTGGGGGTCATCGTGTGGGCCACGCCGAACACGATGATCGCCGACCGGGACGAGATCGCGGCGATGGGAGGGATCCGGCACCCGTTCCTGCAGGTGCTCGGCGTGATGAGCGCGAAGAACACGGCCGTCAACCTGATGATCCTGACGACGTTCCTCTCCTTCCTCATGTACCGGAGGGCGAACAAGGATCCCGTGGTGCCGTGGGCGCGCGCGGGGACGATGCTGCAGGGGGCGGCCTTCGCGCTGTGCGCCGTCGTCGTCGTGTTCTACGGCGTGTACGGCTATTTCGTCACCGCGATCGTGCGGATCGGTTTCTCCGTCTACCAGGTGCTCGCGGTCCTGGCGACGATCCTCTTCGTCATCGGGATCGACATGGCAATGCTGCGGGGCGCCAGATCCCGGGGCGAGATCCGGTGGGGGCGGATGCCGGACCGGTCCCAGTACGCGCTCCTCATCCTGGCCGTGACGTTCACGTGGCTCATGGGGCTGATGGGCTTCGCCCGCAGCGGGATCCGGCAGCACTGGCATGTCTACGAGGTGATCCGGGACACGAGCGAGCAGGCGTTCACGCCGGCGCTCGGGCCGGCGGCGACGATCATCAGCATCTGCGTGCTCATCTTCTTCGGGCTCGTGGGGTTCATCTTCTGGCTCGGCGGACTGGCCGAACGTTCCGTCTACCAGGAGGCCGAGGCGGAAGCGAAGGGTACGGAGGGGCACGCGGCGCTCGGGGAGCCGATGCCGTCGCCGGCCCTGGGCGACGTGGATTGAGCGGGGTTTCGAAAGGGGATGACGCGAGGCGAGGATAGATGACGAACCTGAAAATCCTGTTCACGGTCGTGGCGACGCTGGCGGTGTTCACCTTCGTGGCGAACGTGATCCCGCAGGTGCAGTCGGCGGTCCCCAGGGAGATCGTGCTCAGCGCGGACATGCCGCCGGAGGAGCTGGCGGCGATCGGCGAGGAGATCTACGCGGGGGCGGGCGGCTGCACGGCGTGCCACGGCCTCGGCACGCGCGCCCCGGATCTCCTCGGGGTGGTGGGCAGCGTGTGCGCGACGCGCGTCGCCGGGCAGAGCTGCAAGGACTACCTGTGGGAGTCTCTGGTCAACCCGACGGCCTACATCGTGGAGGGCTTCGACCCCATCATGATCGATCAGAGCATCGTTTCGTCGCAGGCCGAACTGTGGACGCTCGTCGCCTTTCTGGAATCGCAGGGCGGCGAGATCACGGTGAACGCGGACGACTTCGCCGCGGCGCTGGCGGCCGACGACGCGGCCGCAGCCGCTCCGCCGCCTGTCGCCGTCACCGACCCGAGCCAGGTCGACCCGGTCGCGCTGATCACGGCGCAGGGCTGCCTAGCCTGCCACGCGCTCGGCGGGGAGGGCGCCATGATCGCCCCCCCCTTCGAGGACCTGCGGGGACAGGATCCCGCCTTCGTCCTCGAGGGGATCGTGGATCCCATGGCGACGATCAACGAGGAATACTCGACCTTCGCCGGGACGATGCCGACGATCTTCGGCGATCTCATGTCTCCGGTGGAACTCGATGTGCTCGTGGATTTCTTCGTGGGCGGCTCGGGAGCCGGCGCGGAGGCGCCCGGCGACGCGGCCGAAGTCCCGCCCGACAGCGCGGGAGGTAGCCGATGAAGCGTTACCTGTCCCATCCGTTCTGGCAGGGCGCGATCGTGGTCGTGGCGTCCTACGTCGCGTTCGAGTACGTGATCGGATACGTGCTCCCGGTGGTCGGCGTGGCGAGCGCACCGGTCCCGAGTTCCGTCATCCTCGAGTACATGCTCATCGTGCTCGTCGGCGTCCTCCTGTACATGAGCGCGGACGAGGAGCGATGGCAGCGCTTCCGCGAGCCGATCCGCGCGACGATGGTGCAGCCCGACCGGCGGACGCTGCGCGGCATCCTCATGGTCGCCTTCCCGGTCCTGATCGGCTGGCTCGCCTACGAGCGCGTGAAGCCGAGCTACGCCGCGCCCGCCACGCTGCGGGCCGTGCACCCGGCGCCGCCGAACCAGCTCACCTTCCGGGGCGAGACGATCGAACTGACGGGGCTCGAGAACCCGCTGCGCGAGGAAGGCGCCATGGAAGAGCACCTGGCGGTCGGGAAACGGATCTACGTGCGAAACTGCGTGCCCTGCCACGGCGACCTGCTCGACGGCCAGGGACATTACGCGCAGGCCTTCAACCCGGTACCCGCCGACTTCACGAGTTCGGGCAACCTGCCCCAGCTCACGGAGAGCTACGTGTTCTGGCGCATCGTCAAGGGCGGCCCCGGCCTTCCGCGCGAGGGGACGCCGTGGGACTCGGCGATGCCGGCCTGGGAGACGATCCTGGAACAGGACGAGATCTGGGCGACGATCCTCTATCTCTACGACCAGACGGGGTTCCCGCCGCGCACGTGGGAAGAGGAAGGGGAAGGGGGGCACGAATGAAGGCGCCGCGCGGAACGGGAATCGTGCTCCTCGCCCTCTTCGCGGCCACGCCGCCTGCGCTGGCGGGGCAGGAAGATGCGGCCGCCGCGGGCAAGGTCGTGTACGACCGCTGGTGCGCGGAGTGTCACGGCGAAACCGGGCAGGGGGATGGCTCGGCCGCCGCGTCGATGCTGCCGCGGCCGCGTGATTTCGCGCAGGCGCTCTACCAGATCCGGACGACCGGGAGCGGACAGCTCCCGACGGACGCCGACATCCGGTTCGCGATCGAGAACGGCCTCCCCGGCACGACGATGCCGGGCTGGCCCAATCTCACGGACCAGGAAATCGACGACGTCATCGTCTACCTGAAGAGCTTCTCGAGGTTCTTCGCCCAGGGTCCCGCCCCCGAGCCGCTGGACTTCGGGTCGGATCCCGGCGGCGGTCCCGCGGCGATCGAGGCGGGGGCGGCGGCGTATCTCACGATGCTGTGCGAAGAGTGCCACGGCCTGTCCGGGCGGGGCGACGGGACCTCGGCGCCGACGCTGGAGGACTGGCGGGGTCTCCCCATTCGTGCGGCCGACCTCACGGAGGCGTGGGTCTTCAACGGTGGCAGCAGCGTCGAGGACATGCACACCAGGATGTTGACGGGGCTGGACGGCACGCCGATGCCGTCGGCGATCGACGCCATGAACTCCGGCGTCGTCTCGCCCGATGAGGTCTGGCAACTCGCGCACTATCTCGCCTCGTTCGGGCCGCGCGAGATGCCGCCGCTGCGGGAGGTGGTCCGTGTGGGGCGTGCCGAGGGCGGGCTTCCGGCCGATGGCGGGGAAGAGGCCTGGGCGGGCGTCGAGGCCTTCCATTTCCCGCTGTCGGGCCAGGTCGTCCAGCTGCCGCGCAACTTCGCGCCCACCGTCGACGGCCTCTGGGTGCAGGGGCTTCACGACGGAAACGACATGGCGCTGCGCGTGCAGTGGAACGACCCGTCGAACAGTCCCGACCCGAACTGGGACGAGTGGCAGAACAAGATCACGGCCGCGCTCGACCTCGACGGCGCGGAGCCGATCGCCCTCGACAGCGCCGGCGCGCCGATCGTGCGGCCCCCGGACGCCGTGTTCCTCCAGTTCCCCTTCGAACTGCCCGAGGGCACCGACCGGCCCTATTTCCTGATGGGGGACGCCCGCGAGCCGGTCTACCTCTGGACGTGGGATTCGGAGACCGGCGTCGGCGCGGCACGCGGCCGGGGCCTGGACTCCGTCGAACCGCTCGCCGAGGATCCGGTGGCGGGAGAGGCGACGTGGGAGGAAGGACGCTGGACGCTCTATGTCCGCCGCCCGATCGAGGTCGAAAGCGACGGCCTCGACTTCGTGGAGGGCACTCCGACGCCCATCGCTTTCCAGGCGTGGGATGGGTCCAGCGCCGAGGTCGGAAAGCGGAGTTCCGTGAGCACGTGGTATTACATTCTCCTCGAACCTCCGGCATCCAGCACGGTCGTCGTGACGCCCTTGCTGGCCATGCTCTTGACTGGGGCCTTCGGTCTCGTTCTCGTGCGCCGGGCCCAGGATCGTCGGAGGGATCGATGAAGCAACGGGGAAGGGCTCTCAACAGCCAATTGCGCAACAGCTTCTCGTACGGAGGTAAGTCAATGCGATCGCATTTCTGGAACCGCTCGGCCGCCCTGCTGGCCGTCGCGGCGATGGCCGCCTGTGGTGGCGGTGGCGGCGGATCGTCCGAAGGGGCGGGGGACGACGCGGGCGAAGCGGCTCCGGCCGCCGCCGCGGTGGATCCGTCCACGGTGGGTACGATCTCGGGCATGGCCAACTTCACCGGCGGCATGGTCCCGACGATGGAGGCCATCGACATGTCGACCGAGGCGGATTGCGCCGCCGGCTACGGCGCGGACGGGCCCATGGCCCAGAACGTCCTCGTGTCCAACGGCGGCCTCGCCAACGTGTTCGTCTACCTGAGCGAGGGAGTCTCCGGCGCGCCGGCCGCGTCGGGCGCCGCGTCGCTCGACCAGGTGAACTGCCGCTACACGCCGCACGTGCTCGGCGTCCAGAGCGGGCAGGACATCGAGATCTCGAACAGCGACAACCTGCTCCACAACATCAACGCCACCCCGACCGAGAACCGCGGCTTCAACATCAGCCAGCCCCGGGCGGGGATCACGAGCACGCAGCGCTTCGCGGTGGCCGAGGTGATGGTTCCGGTGCGCTGTGACGTGCACGGCTGGATGCAGGCGTACATCGGCGTCGTCGACCACCCGTACTTCGCGGTGACGGGCGCCGACGGCAGCTACTCGATCGCCAACGTCCCCGCCGGCGACTACACGATGACGGCGTGGCACGAAGAGTTCGGCACGATGACGACGAACGTGACCGTCACGGCGGGCGGGACGGCCGAGGCCTCGTTCGACTACAGTGGCGAGATGATGGGCGCGGACGTCCCCATGGGCGACGCGCTCGTCATCGAGCGCGGTACCAACCGCATCCGGGTGGAGCGCACCCAGTAACTCCAGGCGCGGGCCCCGGCGGCTCGAGCGGCCGCCGGGGCCCGCCCGCGTTCCCGTTCCCCCGAAGGGCTCACCTGGAAGGAGATAGCTCGTGGATTGGGCGCTGCCCCCGAACTATTCGACATTCGGCGTCGTGATCGACCAGTTGTTCTGGATCATCCTCGTCATCACCGGAATCGCGTTCCTCCTGGTGGAGGGCGGGATCCTCTGGTTCTGCATCAAGTACAGGGGACGCGAAGGAGCCAGGGCGCACTACACGCACGGATCGAACAAGGTGGAGATCATCTGGACGGTGATCCCGGCGATCATCATCGCGATCCTCGGCGTCTACTCGGCCGCCGTGTGGCAGGACATCAAGGGCGCGTCCAACCGCCCGGCGGACGCGCTCGAGTTCCTCGTCGTCGGCAAGCAGTTCGAGTGGAACATCACCTATCCCGGCATGGACCGGACGCTGGGGACGGCGGATGACTTCACCGTCCTCAACCAGTTCCACTTCCCGGTGAACGAGGACATCACGATCCTCCTCGAATCCGAGGACGTGATTCACTCCTTCTTCATCCCGGAGCTGCGCGTGAAGCAGGATGCGGTTCCGGGCATGACGATCCCGGTGTGGTTCGACGCGACCCAGACCGGGAACTTCGAGATCGCGTGCGCCGAGCTGTGTGGCCTGGGCCACTACTACATGATGGCGAGCGTAACCGTGCACAGCGCGGCGGACTTCGACGCCTGGCAGGCCAGCCGGGCGACGGCGACCGCCCAGTGATCGAGAAAGGCTGATATGGCGACGATCGTAGCGGAGGCGACCGGGCAGGCGATCCTGCACGAGGAGCACGAGCAGTCGTTCCTGCGCAAGTACATCTTCTCGACCGACCACAAGGTCATCGCGATCCAGTTCCTGATCTACACGCTCTTCTTCCTCATGATCGGGGGACTGCTGGCGATGCTCATGCGATACCAGATCGCATGGCCGGCGCGGGGCGAACTGCCGCTGGGCGGGATCTTCCCGGAGACGATGGTGGCGAGCGGGTACATCCTGCCGGAGTTCTACAACGCCCTTGTCACGATGCACGGTTCGGTGATGGTGTTCCTCGCCATCATGCCGATGCTCGTGGGCGTGTGGGCGAACTACCTCATCCCGCTGCAGCTGGGGACGCACGACATGGCGTTCCCGCGGCTGAACATGCTTTCCTTCTGGGCCATGGTGCCGGCCGGCATCCTCACCCTGGCGAGCTTCTTCGTGCTGGGAGGCGCGGCGGGGGCCGGGTGGACGCTCTACGCGCCGCTCAGCGCCCGTCCCGACCTGACCGGCGTCGGCCTGGGACAGGTTCTGTGGCTGGTGGCGCTCGTCTTCATCGGGCTCTCCTCGATCCTGGGGTCGGTGAACTACATCACGACGACGATCAACATGCGTGCGCCGGGCATGACCTGGATGCGCATGCCGCTCACGATCTGGTCGCTGTTCATCACGGCCATCCTCGCGCTGCTCGCCATGCCGGTGCTCTCGGCGGCGGGGATCATGCTCATCTTCGACCAGACGATCGGAACGAGCTTCTTTCTCCCCGAGGGGGGCGGACAGCCGCTCCTGTGGCAGCACCTGTTCTGGTTCTTCGGCCACCCGGAGGTCTACATCCTCATCCTCCCGGCCATGGGCTTCACCTCCGAGATCCTCTCCGTGGGCTCGCGGAAGCCGGTGTTCGGGTACACGGCGATGGTCCTGGCGCTCGTCTCGATCGCCTTTCTCGGCTTCATCGTGTGGGGCCACCACATGTTCCAGAGCGGGATGAACCCGACGCTGGGACTCGCGTTCACGGTCTCGACGCTCTTCATCGCCGTGCCTTCGGCGATCAAGACGTTCAACTGGATGGGCACGATGTGGCGGGGGAACCTCCAGTTGCACTCCGCGATGCTGTTCGCGATCGGGTTCGTGGCGATGTTCGCGATCGGAGGCCTGTCGGGGGTCTTCATGGCCTCGACGCCGGTCGACATCTACATCCACGACACGTACTTCATCGTCGCGCACATCCACTACGTGCTGTTCGGAGGAAGCCTGTTCGCGCTCTTCGGGGCGATCTACTTCTGGTATCCGAAGATGTTCGGCCGGCTGATGAACGAGACGATGGGGAAGATCCACTTCTGGCTCACCTTCGTCCTCTTCAACGTGGTCTTCTTCCCGATGCACGGCGTGGGGATGGTGGGGATGATGCGGCGCATCTACGACTCCACCGGCTACGCGCACCTGCAGGGCATCGAGGATACGAACGCCCTCATCACGTGGGCGGCGTTCGGGCTCTTCGCGTCGGGCTTCCTGTTCGCGTTCAACTTCTTCTGGAGCCTGAAGAAGGGGAAGAAGGCCGGGGCGAACCCGTGGAACGCGACGACGCTCGAATGGCAGACGCCCTCGCCGCCCAAGCACGGCAACTGGGAAGAGATCCCCGTCGTCTACCACGGACCGCACGAGTACAGCCACCCGGATGTGGAAGACAAGGACTGGCTGGCGCAGAACGAACGGCCGGATGTCGTGAGCCCGGCCGCGGGCAGCCACTAATCGCATGGAAGGGAACTGACGAGATGGCACACGCCGCGACCGCAGGCCGGGTCCCCGAGCGAGGACTCGATGTCTACACCCAGAAGGTGGGAATGTGGGTGTTTCTGTGCTCGGAGGTGATGTTCTTCGCGGGCCTCATCGGCTCGTACGTCGTGCTCCGGTTCGGGGCCGCCGACACGTGGGCGGAGCCCGGCGACGTATTGAACGTTCCGGTGACCGCGTTCAATACCTTCCTCCTCATCTGCAGTTCGGTGACGATGGTGAAGGCGTTCGCCGCCGCGCAGGAGGGGGACCAGAAGGGGATCAAGCTCTGGCTGCTGTCGACGACCGTGCTCGGGGCCACCTTCCTCGGCGTGCAGGTGTACGAGTACACCGAACTCGTGCTGCACCGATCGTGGGAAGGGAGCCACGGGTTCACGCCTGCCGCGGGACTGTACGGGGCCACGTTCTTCACGATGACGGGCTTCCACGGCTTCCACGTCCTGCTGGGCGTGATCTGTCTGGCATGGGCCACGATCCGCGCCTGGCGCGGCCACTGGGGGGCGGACAACACGCACGGGATCGAAGTGCTCGGCCTCTATTGGCACTTCGTCGACCTCGTGTGGATCATCCTGTTCACGATCGTATACCTGATCTAGCCGCGCCGGGGCGGTCGGCGCCGAGAGCTACGGAGCGAACGAATGAGTGAAGCCGGAGGACACGCGGCGAGCGCCGCGGACGACCATGCGCACGAGCACCCCAGGTACATGCTCATCTGGCTGTACCTCGCCATCCTTACGATTCTCGAGGTGCTGGTGGCGTTCCTGGCGATCCCGAAGTGGATGATCGTGGTGTCGCTGCTCATCATGGCCGTCTGGAAGGCGCTGCTGGTCGCGCTCTACTACATGCACCTGAAATTCGAGCCCAACCGCCTGCGGCTGGTGGCGCTGGCTCCGCTTCCGGCCGTGGCCATCATGATCATCGCGATCATGATGGAGTACGTGTAGGCGCCGATCTCGTCATGGAGGTCGGGAGCCTTCTGAAAGCCCGCGGGATCCCCTTCGGCGGGATCCCGGGACGGGTCGACTCGATCCGCGGGACGTTCTCCTCGTACCTGGAGCTCACGAAGCCGCGCATCACGGCGCTCGTCGTCGCGAGCGCGGCCGCCGGTTTCCTCCTCGGCGCGGCGAGCTTCGACTTCGCCCTGTTCGTGCAGGCCATGGCCGGCGTGGCACTCGTCGCCTCCGGGACGAGCGCGATGAACCAGGTGCTGGAACGGGATGTGGACGCGCTCATGGTGCGAACCCGCGCGCGGCCCCTGCCGGCCGGCCGCCTCGCGACGCCGCCCGCCGCGGTCGTCTCCGGGGTTCTCGCGGCGGCGGGGATCGTCTGGCTGTGGCTCGCGGTCAATCCGGTCACGGCGGGCCTCGCGCTCGCCACCTTCATCTCCTACGACTTCGTCTACACGCCGCTCAAGCGTGTGCACTCGCTCTCCACCGTCGTGGGAGCGGTGCCCGGCGCCCTGCCGATCCTCGGCGGCTGGACTGCGGCCACCGGACAGCTCGGCCCCGGCGGCTGGGCTCTGTTCGCGATCCTCTTCGTCTGGCAGCTGCCGCACTTTCTCGCCCTGGCGTGGCTTCTCCGCGACGACTACGAGGCGGCCGGGCTTCGCATGCTTTCCGTCGGTGACTTCGAGGGCCGGCAGACGCGTCGCCAGGCGCTGCTCTACGCGCTCACCCTGATCCCCGTGAGCCTGCTCCCGAGCGTCCTCGGCCTGACGGGCATCGTCTACTTCGCGGTCGCGCTCGTCCTGGGGGCGGGCTTCGCGTGGACCGCGTTCCGATTCGCCCGCGCCGCGACGCCGGCGAACGCCCGGGGTTTGTTCCGGGCCTCGATCCTGTATCTTCCACTGCTGATGGCGGTACTCGTCCTCGACAAGCTGTAGCAGCCCGTGTTGAACACCTTCGCCGCCCTCGCGGCGGCTCCGCAGATGCAGCATACGCCGGATGACCAGGCGGGGTACGTCCTGATGTTCGTCTTCATGGCGGCGATGCCCTACCTGCTTCTCGTCGTGATCGGAGGCGGGATCTTCCGGGCGCGCCGCCGGCAACGCCAGCAGGAGGTCGAGAGAGCCCTGGAAGAGCAGCGCAAATGGGAGGCGGCCCGCGCGGCCGACCCCGACTCCGCGTGCTGACGCTCAGACGCAGGATCCGGGCCGGGCTCGTCGGCGGACTGCTGGGCGGCTTCGTCCTCGCGGTCCTCTTCTACTTCTACGACCTCGGGCAGGGGACGCCGCTGCAGACGCCCGCCTTCCTCTGGGGGGCGATCATCAGCCGCGCCGAGGTCGAGCCCACGGCCTGGATCGTCGCGGGCTTCACCCTCATTCACTTCACCGCCTGGGGCGGGCTCGGGATGCTCGCCGCGGCGCTCGTTCAGTGGGCGGGCCTCCCCCGCAACGTGTTCATCGGTGCGCTGTACGGGCTCTTCGTGTGCTCGCTCGCCTTCTACCTCGGACTCATCAGGGCCCCCTCCGGACTCGTGATGTCCGCGCCGGGATGGCCGGCCGTCTTCTTCGGGAACGCGCTCGCGGGGGTCGTGATGTTCACCCACATGCACTGGGTGAGTTCCGAACCCGGCATCGTGGGGATGATGAACTTCCTGCAGACGCACCGGGTGACGCGGCACGGCATCTACGCGGGGATCCTCGGCGCCCTCGTCGTCGCGTGCTGGTTCCTCATCATCGACTCCGTGCTCCGGCAGCCCCTCTATACGCCGGCGGCGCTGGCGACGGTTCTGTTCCGCGGCGCCCCCACGCCGGCCGCGGTCCAGATCTCCCTTGTGCCCGTCGTCGGGTACACGCTCGCGCACTTCGCGTTCTTCGTGCTGTTCGGCGTCGCGGTCTCGGGCCTCGCGAGACAGGTCTCCAGGTTCCCGCCGCTGGCCCTCGGCATCATCGTGCTGTTCGTCGTCTTCGAGGTCTTCTTCATCGCCATGGTCGCGATGCTCGGCGGCTGGATCCTCGAGGAACTCGCCTGGTGGTCGATTCTGGTCGGAAACATCCTCGCGGCGCTCGTCATGGGCGGATACCTGTGGAAGGTCTACCCGGAGTTCGCGGAGAGTCTTCAGGCGGAGAGTCTTTGGGCGGACTGAACCCGCCGCCGGTCCTCGTTGCCACGCGCAGCGCCCACAAACTCCGCGAAATTCGCGGTCTCCTCGCCGACCTTCCCGTCCGGCTGCTCGGTCCGGCGGATCTCGGCCTTCCCGAACACGAGGAGGAGGACGACCTCGAACCCTTCGATACCTTCGCGCGCAACGCCCTGTCCAAGGCGAAGTACTTTCACCGCCGCTCCGGCCTCCCCGCGCTCGCGGACGACTCCGGCCTCTGCGTGGACGCCCTCGGGGGCGGGCCGGGAGTGCGGACCCGGCGCTTCGCCCCGGCCGGGTGGGTCGAGCGCTGGGGTCGGACCGAAGCGAACAACCGGTGGCTGCTCGATCGCATGTCGGACGTGGCCGACGGGGCGCGCGGGGCGCACTATCGCTGCGCGGTCGCGGTCACGGACGATCTGCGCCACGAGGTGGTGGAAGGGATCGTGCGCGGCCGAATCGCGCGCCGGCCGAGCGGATCGGGGGGCTTCGGCTACGACCCGCTTTTCGTCCCGGAGGGCCACGAACGGACGTACGCGGAACTGCCCGAAGCCGTGAAGGCGAGCACGAGCCATCGCGCGAAGGCGATCCGGCGGGCGACGGGGTGGATCGAAAGGGAGGTTCTGGTGACCTTGAGAACGCGTGAGTTCAATCGGGGCGGCCGGATTTGAACCGGCGACCCCCTGCTCCCAAAGCAGGTGCGCTACCGGACTGCGCCACGCCCCGAAGGGCAGAAAGATGGACCATGCGGGAGGCCGTGGCAAAAACCCCTGCGGTGGCCGAAGTCGCCGCGGAGCGGTGATGGACTGCGAGTGAGGCTCCGACTCCCCTTCGCGCGGCGCCCCGGGGCGGGAAAGCTGTTCGCCATGATGGGGCTGGCGGCGCTCGTCCTCTTCGTCATCGGGATCCTGCGTCCGCTGCGCAGCGCCTTCGCCCTCTCGGGACTCGCCGCGGGCGATTTCTACCAGGTGTACTTCATCAGCGCGGCGGTCGTCGTCGTCGCGCCGTTCTACAACTTCCTCTCGGACCGCATCTCCTGGCGCCGCCTCATCCCGCTGACGGCGGCGTTCTTCGCCCTCAGCATGGTCGCCTTCCGCCTCCTCTACCGACCGGGGGAGGCGTGGTTCGGGCTTGTCTTCTACGGGTGGTACGACGTGCTGGCGGCCTCGCTCATCACGCACTTCTACATCGCGACCCAGGTCTTCTACAACGCCCGGGACGCGAAGCGCGCCTATCCGGTCGTCATCGCGTCAGGTTCGGCGGGCGCCACGCTCGGCGCGCTCCTCACGACCGTCTTCACCTCGGGGGGCGGGTCGTCCGAGAACCTGCTTCTCGTGGCGGGCGCCGCGCTCCTCGTACTGGCGGGCGGCCTCGCGCTCGTCTGGTCCCGGGAGCCGCCGGAGCCGCCGTCCGAGTACGCGCACGCCGAAGATCCGGACCTCGAGCGGAGCGACCTGCGGCGCATGGCGGCGCACCCGCAGGTGCGGCTCATCGCGGCCACCGTGCTCCTGACCATCGTCGTCAAGCAGTTCATCGACTACCAGTACAACACCCTCACCCGCGAGGTCTTCACCGATCTGGCCGCGATCGCCGGCTTCCTGGCCTTCGTGGACGTCCTCACGCAATGGCTCCCGATCATCGTCCTCCTCGCGCTGCGTCCGGTCCTGCGCCGCTGGGGCGCCGCGGTCGCCGTCATCATCTTCCCGGTGGCCGTGATCCTCGCGACCGGGGCTCTCGCCGCCGCCGTGTGGCTGTCCACCGCTGCGCTCGCGGTCGCCGTCGCCGCCCGGACGACGGAGAAGACATTCCGCTATTCCGCCGAGCGCACGGGCCGCGAGATCCTGTACGTGCCCGTCCCGGAGGACATCAAGCTCAAGGCGAAGTCGTACATCGACGTGGCGGTGGAGAAAGGGCTCGGGAAGGCGCTCTCCGGCGTGCTCATCGCGATCCCCTCGCTGCTGCTCGCCAGCCTTTCGATCATGGGCCGGCTCATCATCCTCGGGATCGTCGGCGTCGCCCTGGCGGGCGTTCTGCTGCTCGCCTTCCTCAAGGTGCGAAAGTCCTACGTCACGAGCCTGGCCCAGTCCTTCGAGGGGCGCTTCGCGAGCCTGCGCGGAACCTTTGTGTCGATGGCCGATGTGGGCGCGCTGGCGCTGGCGCGGGACGCGCTCCGGGACGAGCGGCCGCTGAAAGTCGCGTTCGCCTTCGACATCCTGCGCGGCGCCACGCCCGAGGACGTCGAGGCGCTCTCCCCCGAGCTGTACGGTCTCCTCGAGCACGAAAACCCCCGCCTTCGGGCGCGAGCGCTCCGGTCGCTGTCGCGCGCACCCGGCCTCCTGGACGAGGAGGCGGTGCGGGCCCGGCTCGAAGATCCGGATGCCGCCGTGCGACGGGCCGCCGCCCGGCTCCTCGCCCTGAAGGCGGCGCCGCGCGCCCGCGATGTCCTCATCCCCCTTCTCGACTCGGAGTCGACGAACGCCCGCTCCGCCGCCTTCGACTGCCTCTTCAGCGACTTCGACGCCACGAGGGCCGAACGGATCGCAACCCCCCGCTTCGAGAAGCTGCTGCGGCAATACGAAAAGCGGACGCTCGAAGGGGCCGGGGCCCGCGAGCTGGCGATGGCGGCGGGGCTCGTCCCGGGCCATCCCTCCGTGGAGCGCATCCTCCTCGAACTCGTCTCCCATCCCCGGGAAGATGTCGCGGCGGCGGCCGCGCGGAGCGCAGCCCGGCTTCCGCAGCCCGCCCTCGTGCAGGCGGCCATTGCGGCTCTCGCGAGCCCCCGGACCCGGAGCGCGGCCCGCGCCGGCCTCGCGGGGCGGGGCGAGGAGATCGTGACGCCGCTGCTGGCGGCGCTCTCCGACCCGGCCGCCGACCCCTGGGTGCGGCGGGGTGTGGCGAGCGTGCTCGGCGAGATCGCGACGCCCGCGACGATCGACGCCCTCATCACCTCCTACCTGCTGCCCGAAACCGAACAGGCGCTCGACGACCAGGCCCTCGTGTCGCTCCACCGGCTGCGCACGCAGCACGATGATCTCGCTTTTCCGGCGGAGAGGATGCTCGAGGCCGTGGAGCGCGAGGTCCAGGCGTCCGGGCGCTACGCCCAAGCCGCCGCCGCACTCGACGGCGTGCCGGCGTCGATGTCCCGAACGCTGCTCCTCCGCGGGCTCGACGAGGCGAGGAGAGATCGGCGGGCGAGTGTCTTCCGGTGGCTCGGGCTCGTATATCCCGAGCAGCCGATGCGGCGTAGCTACCTGGCCCTCGAGAGCGGAACGCCGCGCCGGCGCGCGAACGCGCTGGAATGGATCGAGACGACGGTCGGACACCGCACGTTCTCCGACCTTGGACCGGTGCTCCGGGAAGAAGCTCCGCGGGGGCCCTCGCGCGAGGCGGGAGAGGTCCTCCGGGAGCTGTGGGACGATGAGGACGCCTGGATCGCGAGGTGTGCGCTCTGGACGTCTTTCGAAGCCGACCGCGACGCGATGGGCGAGGACCTTGGCGGTTTCTCGCCGGCGGACCCGGCGCTGGCGCGGCTGGTCCGCCGGCTTGCGCGACGGACAGCGACCCCCGCGCGGGATCCGGGGGACGAACGAGACGAGGAAGAGATGGAACTGATCGAGAAAGTGTTCCGCCTGCAGAGCGTGGATCTCCTCTCGGGCGTGAAAAGCCGGCAACTCGCGCTCCTCGCCTCCATCGCGAGGGAGGTCGAGGTGCGGCCGGACGCCGTCTTCATCCGCCGGGGGGAGCCGACGGACGCCCTCTACCTCGTGATCCACGGCGAGGTGTCGCTCGAGGGGGAGGGGGAGGGATCGATTTCCCTCACGGATGGGGACGCGTTCGGCACGTGGGCGCTGATCGACGAACACCCGAGCCTGGTCGAAGCGCACGCCGTGGAGCCCACCCGCGTGCTGCGCATCACCCGGGAGGATTTTCGCGACCTCCTCATCGACCACCCCGAACTCGGTCTCGACCTTCTTCGCGGGCTTGCGAGTCGCGTTCGCGGCCTGGCGATGACATGATCCGACATGGATGAGATCAGGCCGGACACCGGCACCGTGATGGTCGTCGACGACGAGGACATGGTCGTGGACGCCATTCAGGGGTTCCTGGAGCTGGAGACGGACCACCTCGTGCTCCCCTTCACGTCCCCGCGCGCCGCGCTCGAGCACCTGGAGGAGGAGCCGGTCCACGCGATCGTCGCCGACCTCATGATGCCCGACCTCGACGGCGTGCAGTTCCTTTCGCGAGCCCGCAGGGTGAGGCCGGAAGCGACCCGCATCCTCCTCACCGGCTACGCCGACAAGGAAAACGCGATCCTCGCGATCAACGAGGCCGGGCTCTACCAGTACCTCGAGAAGCCGTGGGACAACGATGTGCTTGCCTTCGCCATCCGCAACGGTGTCGAGCGCAGCCTCCTCTTCCGCGAGCTGACCGAGCGCATGGCCGAACTCGAGGCGGCCAACGACGAACTCGCCGGACTCCGGCAGCGCTGGATCCAGGCCTTCCTTTGAACGAGGCGGGACTTGGGCCGACGGCCCGGGAGATCACGCAGGCCCGGCTCGCGACGCTCGGCATGCTGGTCGCGGGGATCGCGCACGAACTCAACACTCCGCTGGGCGCGCTGAACAGCAACCACCACGTCATCGAGCGCGCGCTCCTCAAGCTGGGAGAGATCCTCGAGGACGAAGTCGTCACGCCGGACGAACTCGACGAAGTCCGGAGGGTCGTGCGAGCCACGGAATCGGTGCTGCGAACGAACGGCATCGCGGTGGAGCGGATGGTGAACCTCGTACGGAACCTGCGGAACTTCGGGCGGCCCACGACCTCCGAGCCCCGCCCCGTGGACCTTCACGAGGGGATCGAGGGCACGCTGGCCCTTCTGGGGCACGAGCTGAAGGAGATCGAGGTCGTCCGGGACTTCGGGGAGCTGCCGCTCGTAGTGTGTCATCCGAACCGGATCAACCAGGTGTTCATGAACCTCGTGCACAACGCGGCCCAGGCCATGCACGATGGCGGCGTGCTCACGATCCGGACGCGCGCGGAAGGGGACCACGCGCGCGTCCGCGTCGCCGACACGGGCCGGGGCATCCCGCGCGACGTCATCGAGGAGATCTTCGAGCCCGGCTTCACCACCAAGGGCGAGCGGATCGGGATGGGGCTGGGTCTCGCGATCACACTCCAGATCGTACACCAGCACGGAGGAGAAATCTCGGTCGAGAGCGAACCGGGACGCGGTACGACGTTCGACGTGGACCTCCCGCTTCGGCCGCCCGCGGGTCCCGCACGGAAGGAGGCTTCGGAATGATGCGGGGCGCCACGATGCGACGCGCCGGTCCGTTTCGCGCCCTGGTCATCTTCGCGGCCACGGCCGCCGTTGCGGCGCCGGCCCCGGTGGCGGCACAGGACGCGAACTTCCTCCTCCCCATCGCCGAGATCGAGAGGGTCCTCCGCGAAGGGGACATCCAGGTCCTCGGCGTACAGCCGTCCCGCGGTCTTCCCGGCGAGCGCACGTATCGCGTGACGCTGCAATCCGGCGACCATGTGCTCGGGGTCAAGTACGCCCCGGCAGGCGAGGGCGCGGATGAGTTCAACAACCGGCCCCGCTACGAGCTGGCGGCCTACGACACCCAGGCCCTCTTCCTCGACGAGCGGGAGATGGTCGTCCCTCCGACCGCGATCCGGGCGTTTCCCCTCGATGTCGTCCGCGCCACCGTTGCCCAGGCGGGAGACGCCGGCGCCGCCATCCCTCCGGAGCCGACGTTCGACGAGTGGCCGATGACCCTCGTTGCGCTCCAGTACTGGATGTTCAACGTGGACGTTCCCGAGGAGTTGCCCGACGACGACCGGATCGAGGAGGACGAGGTCTACGAGCGTCTGCTCGGGAACTTCAACCTCCTCACATACATCATCGGCCACAGCGACTCGAACGAGGGGAACTTCATGCAGTCGATGGATCCCGCATGGCCCCGCGTGTTCAGCGTCGACAACGGCGTGTCGTTCGCGAGCGAGGAGAGCAACCGCGGCACGGAGTGGCGCGACCTGCAACTCGACCGCTACCCCGCCGCCGCCATCGACCGGCTGCGCGGCGTCTCGCTCGAGGAGCTGCAGGCTCGATTCGGCGTCCTCGTCCAGTTCGAGATACGCGACGGAAACTTCGTGGAGGTGGAGCCGACGGAGAATCTCGACCCCGGCCGCGGGGTGCGGCGCGATGCGGAGCGGATCCAGCTCGGCCTCACGGAGAGCGAGATCCGGGCCATGCACCGCCGCATCGTCCGCCTCATTGAGCGGGTGGACGAAGGCCGCTACGAGTTGATCCCCTGAGGTCTCGGCGTCGGATGTCCGGTGTCCCGGGCTGTGCCTTCGTCGCGGCGGCGGTGGCGTGGACCGGCGCCTCCGCGCCCGATTCCGGCGACGTGAGGCCCTCGGCCGGGTCTCCTCCGCCGGCGGGGCAGGAAGGTTGGCACGTCGAGGGGGAATACGGACTCTACGTCGCGTTCGCCGACCCCGGCCTCGAAGTACGCTGGCTGACGGACGACGAGCGGCCCGGCCTGATTCGGGCGATCGTGGAGGGGCAAGTGGTCGCCGAGGAGAAGACGGACCCGGGAACCGCGCACGCGGCTCGCCTGCGGGTACGGGCGCCGGAAATCACGCTCGAATACGGGGCGGAACCGCCGGACGGGGCCGGGGGGGACGCGGCGCTTCACCGAACCCGGATCTGGACGGAGCCCCCGCCCGCGCAAGTCGACCTCACGGGCCACGACTCGGTGTTCGTGTTCGGGGATGTGCACGGCGAGTTCGACCGCGTCCTCTGGCTGCTCCGGCTGGCCGATCTGATCGACGCGGAACTGCACTGGACGGGCGGCGGCGCCGCGGTCGCCTTTCTCGGAGACCTCTTCGACCGGGGGGAAGACGTCACCCGCCTCCTCTGGTTCATCCATGGCCTGGAACGGGAGGCCGAGGCGGCCGGCGGCCGGGTCATCACGCTCCTCGGCAACCATGAGGCGATGGTCCTGACCGGCGACCTGCGCTACCTGGCGCCGAAGGAAGCGATGATCGCCGACCGGCACGGCATGCCGTACGAGGCGATGTTCGATCCGGAGCGCTCCATCCTCGGACGGTGGATCGCCGCCAAGCCGGGGCTGGTCCGACTGGACGATCTCCTGCTCGCGCACGGGGGCGTGAGTCCGGCATACGTCGACTATTCGCTCCAGGAGTATCAGGACACCCTGGCGACCTTCATCGCGGAGCCGCTGTTCACGAGATGGCGGGACGAAGCGTTCCTCCTTGAATTCGCGCGCGAAACCCGGCTCGACAGCGCGCAGGTCTACCGCCGGTACGACTTCTTCTTCGGATCGGAAAGCGTGCTCTGGTATCGGGACCTCGTGCTCTCCGACACGCTCGGGGGCCACCTCGACGCCGTCCTGGAGCGCTTCGGCGCCCGGACCCACGTCGTCGGACACACGCCCGTGCCCACGATCCGGGAGAGCTACGGAGGAAAGCTCATTGCCGCGGACCTCCTCGACGCCGCGACGGAGATGCTGCGTCTCATCCGCCGGCGGGACGGCGGCTGGAACCGTGAGGTCGTCAGGCTCGACGGGGGCACCATCACGCTCGACGCCGCGACGGACCCCGGCACCTGACCTTGAACGCAGCGGGGGTTGCCTCGGGCTGCTAGGCTCCCCGGAGAACGCCGTGTCGGATCTCGCCGCCGATCGCCGTGGCGACGCATGCGTTGGGCCGCAGGTGGTAGAGCCAGTGCTCCACGTCCGGGGCATCGATGACCGCGAAATCCGCCGCGGCTCCCGGTTCCAGCGACCCCGCTTCGCCTTCGCGGCCGAGGGCCCGGGCCGCGTAGCGCGTCGCTCCCTTGAGCACTTGGGCGGGCGTCATCCGCTGTCGCGCGCACGCCAGCGTCATGGCGAAGGGAAGGTGATAGGACGGGGCCGTACCGGGGTTGAAGTCGCTGGCCACGGCCACCGCGACACCCCCGTCGATGAGATCCCGGGCGGGGGACGGCGTCTGGTTCAGGTAGAGGGTGGCGAGGGGAAGGGTGACCCCGACAACACCCGCCGCCGCGAGCGCCTCGATCCCGGCTTCCGACACGTACTCGAGGTGGTCCGCCGACACGGCCCCGAGAGACGCCGCGAGTTCGGCCCCGCCGCCGCCGGTGAGCTGATCCACGTGGAGCTTGGGCCGTAGCCCCAGTTCGCATCCCCGTTCACAGATCCGCCGCGCCTCGTCGGCCGAGAACGCCGAATCCTCGACGAACACATCGCAGAACTCGGCCAACCCTTCCTCCGCCACCGCGGGCAGGATCCGCTCCGTGACGAGCCTCACGTAGCCCGCCCGGTCCGCGGCCCACTCCGAAGGGACGACGTGAGCGGCCAGGCACGTCGCGACAATCCGGGCCGGTCCCATCTCGTCGAGTCGCCGGTACACCCGGAGGAGCCGGAGTTCCGTCTCGAGGTCCAGCCCGTACCCGCTCTTCGCCTCGACCGTCGTGATCCCGAGGGAGACCATCCCGGACAGGAATTCGCGCGCCCGCGCGAGCAGCGCCTCCTCGTCGAGCGCGCGCGTGGCCCGCACCGTGGATTTGATCCCGCCTCCGGCTGCGGCGATCTCCAGGTAACCGCGCCCCCGGATGCGGTCGGAGAACTCCCCCGCCCGCCAGCCGCCGAAGGCGAGATGCGTGTGTGCGTCCACGAGTCCGGGGATGACGAGCCTTCCGCCGGCGCTCCAGGTGGGCTCCGCCTCGTACTCGGCCGGCAGCGCAGCGGCGGGCCCGGCCCAGCGGATAATCCCATCCCGCCACACGAGCGCGGCGTCCCGGATGAGCCCGATGTCGTCCTGGCCGGAAGGGTTCGCGCAGGTGGCGAGGCAGCCGATGTTTGCGAGGCGCGGCATGGCGGAGAGCGGGCCGTTACTCGAGCATGGGGAGGTCGACCCCGCGCTCTCGGGCGGTGCGGATCGCCTCCGGATACCCCGCGTCCGCGTGTCGCATGACCCCGGTCCCCGGATCCGCCGTGAGCACCCGCTCCAGCCGGCGGCTCCCGGACGTCGTTCCGTCGGCGACGCACACCATGCCCGCGTGCGTGGAATACCCGACGCCCACGCCGCCCCCGTTGTGGATCGAGACCCAGCTCGCCCCGCAGGCGGTGTTGAGCATCGCATTGAGCAGCGGCCAGTCGGCGATCGCATCGGAACCGTCCCTCATCCCTTCCGTCTCCCGATTCGGCGAAGCCACGGAGCCGGTGTCGAGGTGGTCGCGTCCGATGACGATGGGCGCCCGCACCCGTCCCGTCTTCACGAGCCAGTTGAAGCGCTCGCCCATCTCGGCCCGCTCACCGTATTCGAGCCAGCAGATGCGCGAGGGAAGACCCTGAAAACGCACCCGCTCGCGCGCCTCGCGGATCCAGCGGCCCAGCGCCTCCTTCCCGGGGAACGTCTCGAGGACGGCGGCGTCCGTCGCCGCGATGTCCCCGGGGTCGCCGGAGAGGGCGGCCCAGCGGAAGGGCCCGGCGCCGCGGCAGAAGAGGGGTCGAATGAAGGCCGGCACGAAGCCCGGAATGTCGAAGGCCTCGGCCATCCCCCGCAGGTCGGCGACCTGGCCGCGGAGGTTGTTTCCGTAGTCGAACGCGATCGCCCCCCTCGCCTTTAGCGCGAGCATGGCGGACACGTGCGCCACCATCGAATCGAGGACACGCTCGACGTATGCGTCCGGGTCGGAGAGGCTCAACGCCTCGGCCTCTTCCACGGACAGGCCCGCGGGGATGTAGCCGAGGCGGAGATCGTGCGCCGAGGTCTGATCCGTGAGCACGTCGGGCACGACGCCGCGGTCCGCGAGCGCGGGCAGGACTTCGGCGATGTTCCCGAGCAGGGCGACGGAAAGCGCCTCCCGCCGGTCCACGGCGGCGGAGAGCAACTCCAGCGCCTCGTCGAGGTCCGTCGTCATGCGGTCACAATAGCCGGTGTCGAGGCGGCGGCGAATCCGGTCCTCCCGCACCTCGACGCCCAGGAAAGCTCCCCCGTTCATCGTCGCGGCGAGCGGTTGTGCACCCCCCATCCCCCCCAGCCCGGCGGTGACCACGAGCCGCCCCGCGAGGGAGCCCCCGAAGTGCTGCCGGGCGAGTTCCGCGAACGTCTCGTACGTCCCCTGGAGGATCCCCTGGGTGCCGATGTAGATCCACGAACCCGCGGTCATCTGCCCGTACATCGTGAGCCCCAGCGCATCGAGACGCCGGAACTCGTCGATATCCCCCCAGCGGGGGACGAGATGGGCGTTCGCGATGAGGACGCGGGGCGCCTCGTCGTGGGTGCGGAACACGCCAACCGGCTTTCCGCTCTGGACGAGAAGGGTCTCGTCGTTCTCGAGCCGGCGCAGCGTCTCCACGATCTTCGCGTACGCGGCCCAGTTGCGCGCCGCCTTGCCCGCGCCCCCGTACACGACGAGGTCCCCGGGACGCTCCGCCACGTCCGGGTCGAGGTTGTTCATCAGCATGCGGAGGGCCGCCTCCTGGTGCCATCCCCTGCAGGAGAGCGTCGTTCCCCTCGGCGCCCGGATCGGTCCGGCCGGTTTCATGCCTCTCCTCCCTCTCCGCCGTCTCGGGTCCCCGGCAGCTCCAATATCTGGTCCGGCTCGAGATCCACGTCCAGTCGAGCGGGGTCGAGGCCGCGGATGGCCTCGGCAGGCACGGGACCGATGAACTCGCATCCCGCCAGCGCCACGCCTTCCGTCCGCGCGCCGTCGGCGACGCGTTCGTACACCGTGTCGATCCCGGTCGCCGCGTAGCGGGTCAGGTTCATGGAGACCTGCGTCAATCCTCGTCGCCGGAGCGCAAACCCGAGCGCCCGGACATGCCGGAGCCCGCCGCCCGACTCCCGGATCGCCGCCGCGATGCGCCGAGCCGGCCCGGGATCCTCCGTATCGAGATTCACGTTGAAGCGTACGAGCGGCCCTCGCACCCCGACAACGACGGCGCCCAGCGACGGATGGGGCGCCGGGGGACCGAGGTCCGGCCTCCACTCCGGGTTCGACAACTTCTCCGCGAGACCCTCGAACTGCCCGGACCGGATCGCGGGAAGGGAAGTCCGGTCCGGATTCGTCGCCGCCCGTTCGTAGAAGAAGACCGGGACCGAGCACGCCGCCGCCCACTCGGCGAAGGACCGGGACGCCCCGAGCGCATCGACCTCGGGACAGCCCGGGCCGCGCACGAAAGGAACGACATCGAGCGCGCCGATCCGGGGGTGACGGCCGCGGTGCCGTCGCAGATCCACCGCCGCGTACACGGCCGCCGCGAGCGCGGTCGTCGCCTGGACGACGGCCGGCGGGGGTCCCCGGTAGGCGAGCACCATGCGATGGTGGTCCGGATCGGCCGATCTGTGGAGGAGTTCGACGCCGCGAATTTCCTCGACGGCGGCCGCGAACCGGGCCATCCTGCGTGGATCACGCCCCTCGCTCACGTTGGGCTCGCAGAGGAGCCACCCGGGGCTCAGGCCGGTGCGGGAGGCCAGAGATCGCCCAGAGCCTCGGCGGCTGCCCGTTCCAGCGTCCCGGCGTCGATCTCCGCCTCCAGACGCGCGACATCCGCCGCCAGGGAGCGGTCTTCGACGACGGGAGGCACGCACTCCCGCACGGCCTCGTATACGGCCCGCGTGCCGGTGCCCAGTCGATCCGGGCCCTCGGGACGGAGGTAGACGGCCTGCGCGGCGCCGAGCAGCTCGATCGCGAGCACCGTGCGCGTGTTCGCGAGGATCTCGCCCGCGTGCCGCGCCGCGTTGGCGCCCATGCTCACGTGGTCCTCCTGGTTCGCGCTCGTCGGAATCGAGTCGACGGAGTCCGGATGCGCGAGCGTCTTGTTGTCGGACACGAGCGCCGCCCCCGTGTACTGGAGCGACATCAGGCCGCCGTGCAGCCCGGGCGACTCCACGAGCATGGCGGGAAGCCCCGCGGAAAGTTCCGGCGTCAGCATGCGGAACATCCGGCGGTCCGACAGGCTCGCCACGTCCGCGAGCGCGATCCCCAGCGTGTCGAGCCACAGCGCCGGCCCCGCGCCGTGGAAGTTGCCGCCCGACACGAACCCGCCCGGGTCCCGTCCCCCGGCGGGGAAGACCAGCGGATTGTCCGACACCGCGTTGAGCGAAGCCTCCACCCGCCCCCACAGGAATCCGACCATGTCGTGAACCGGACCGATGACCTGAGGCGTGCAGCGCAGGCTGTAGGCGTCCTGTACCCGGTCGGCGTCCGCGTCGACGAGCCCGCTCCCGGAGAGGAGCGACCGAAGCCTCGCCGCGGTTCCGATCTGCCCCGGCTGGTTGTTCGCCTCGTGCAGCCCCGGGTTCAGCGCCGCGGAACGGGCCAGCAACGCCTCGAAGCTCAGCGCCGCCGCCAACTCCGCGTGAAGGAGCAGGCGTCGCGCGTCGTGGAGCTGTAGCGCCGCGCCCGCGACCATCATCGTCGTCCCGTTCGTCAGCGCCAGCCCCTCCTTGGCCTGCAGGCCCGGGCGGGAGATCCCCGACGCCGCCATCGCGCTCGCCCCATCCATGCGGCGCCCCTCGAACCACGCTTCGCCGCTGAACGCCGACGAATCCTCGCCCTTGCCGGCGTTCGGATCCGACCCGGGGGAGCGGGTCGCGACCGCCGCCATGTGCGCGAGGGGGGCGAGGTCGCCGCTCGCTCCGAGGGAGCCCTTGCCGGGCACCACCGGAGTGACCCCCCGGTTCAGCATCCGGACGAGCGTGTCGATGATCACCGGGCGCACGCCCGAGGCGCCGAGTGCAAGCGAGTTCGCCCGCACGAGCAGCATCGCGCGCACCCAGTCCTCCGGCAGCGGCGGACCCGTCCCCGTCGCACACTTGAGGATCAGGTTCCACGACAGCCGGGCCGCGTCGCCCGCCTCGATGCGCGTGCCGGCGAGCGCCCCGTAGCCGGTGGTGATCCCGTAGATCCGGGCCCCGGGCCGGGCGAGCGCCTCCACGACCGTGTTCCGGCTCGCCTCCACCCGCTCGCGCGCGTCGCCATCGAGTTCCCGGACCGGCGAGCCTCCGCGCGCCACGGCGACAACGTCGGGAATCGAGAGGGCTCGGGAGAGCGGGACGGCTGCCGCGCTCATTGCGCCGCCCGGGACGAGATCAGGCCCTCGAACTCGGCCCCGGCCATCCGCTTGCCGACCAGGAAGGGGCCGAACTCCGCGTACTCCGCGCTCGCCTCGTCGTAGCGCATCTCGCTGATGATGGCCTTGAATTCGAGCGGATCCGCCGCCCACAGCGTCACGGCC